>NZ_CP104965.1:1372000-1715000 GCF_025452235.1 Devosia neptuniae | reverse complement strand
CCCTCGGGCACGCCGATCTATGCCTCGGGCGACGGCACCATCCAATTGGCCGGCTGGCAATCGGGCTATGGCAACAAGATCGAAATCAAGCACGTCAATGGCTACGAAACCGCCTATGGCCACATGTCGCGTTTTGCCGATGGCATGAAGCCAGGCGTGCGGGTGCGGCAGGGCCAGGTGATCGGCTATGTCGGCTCGACCGGCCAATCGACGGGGCCGCATCTGCATTTTGAAATGCATATCAACGGCAATCTGGTCGATCCGCTCAGCGTCAAGCTGCCCAAGGAAAATTCCCTGGCCCAGCGCTATGACGGCAAGTTCAAGGAAACCGTGGCCCAGATCAACGATCTGATGGCGCGCGATCCTGCGCCGGTCACGGTGGCGCATGCGGATACTGCCGCGGTCCGCTAGGCTCGGGCCGGCAGGTTTTTACGCTCCAGCGTCAGCCAGGCGATCACTGCTGACAGTAGGCTCAATCCCGCCGTGACATAGGCAATGGCGGCAAAGGCCGCGTCGGTTGCGGCAAGGCGCATGGTTTCCTCAGTTTCGGTCAACCCGCTTGCCGGCAGGCCGAAGAAGATCGGCAATTCGGCGGCGCTGCCCAATGCGCGCTCGAATACCGAAGCCACCACCAAGCCCAGCAGGGCCACGGCCATAAGTCCGGCCACACGGGCCACGGCATTGTTGACGCCCGAGGCGACGCCGGTATCGTGATCGGCCACCGAGGTCATGACCGCTGTCGACAGCGGCGAAACGACCAGCCCCATCCCGAGCCCCAGGAGAGCGACACAGGGCAGCACGGCAAGCCACACATTATGCAGCGGCGTGGTGATGCCCAGCAAGAAGAAGGCCGCGGCGACGATCAGCGAACCCAAGGCAATCAATGGCGCCGGGCCGAATGTATCGGCCCATTTGCCGCTGAACGAGGAAAGCACCGTGAGCAATACGCCCATGGGCAGCAATGCCAGGGAGACATTGGCCGGGGTGACGCCCCAACCGCCGATCATGGTCATGGGCAGGAAGAACATGGCGCCGCCCAGGGCGAAATAGAGGGCAAAGGTCAGCCCATTCGCACCGGAAAATGCTTTATTGGCAAAGAGCCGCAGCGGCAGCATGGGGGATGCGGTGCGCGCTTCCCAGATGAGAAAGATCGCGCCAAGGACCAGCCCGCCGCCAACGAACCCCGCCATATGCAGCAGGCCCGGCGTGCTCTCGCTGCCATCGCCGGTGAGGCCATAGGCGACCAGCATCAAAGCTAGGGTGGCCAAAGCTGCGCCGACGATATCAAGCCGCCGCCCGGCCTCAGGCCGATCCGCATTGACCTTGAACCACAGCAAAGCCAGGGCAATGCCGCCCAGCGGCAGGTTGATGGCAAAGACCAGCCGCCAGCTCCAATCCCCGAAGGCGGTCAGCACGAACCCGCCAATGATCGGGCCGGCAATGGAGGTGAGCGAGGACGCCGCCGCCCAGATGCCGATGGCCTTTCCGCGTTCCTCGCGCGGATAGGCCTTGGCGATGATGGCGAGGCTGCCCGGCACCATGAAGGCCGCGCCGGCGCCCTGCACTGCACGGGCTATGACCAAAACCGCAGGGCTTGGCGCCAACGCACAGACCATGGAGGCCAGGACGAACACCACAATGCCCCAGCCGAAGGTGGTGCGCAGCCCGAACCGGTCGCCGGCGGCACCACCCAGCAGGATCAGCGCCGACAGGAACAGCAGATAGCCATTGCTGATCCATTGCGCATCGGCGAGCGTGGCGCCCAGATCGGCGCGAATGGCCGGGATGGCGATCGAAATCACCGAGCCATCGATAAAGCCCATGCTCGAGGCCAGGATTGCCGCGATCAGCACGAAGTGCCGGCTTTGCGGCGCGGCAATATCCTGGCTCATTGGAGGTCCCTCAACCCTTAGGTGAACAGCCTATTCCCGCGCGACCCAAACGGCTAGCTCGTTTCCGCCCGGCTCGCGGAAGTGAAACCGCCGACCGCCGGGGAAATCGAACTGCGCCCGCGTGATGACGCCGCCCGCCTTGATCACGCGCTGCTCGGCCGCATCGAGATCATCGGTCCGCACAATGGCCATGGTCGCGGCGACCCTGCCACTGGCCTGGTCGACGCCGCCATCAATGCCCGCGTCATCCAATCCATCATAATCGGGACCATAGCTGGTCATGCCCCAGCCGAAGGCGGCTTGGAAGAACGCACTGGTCTGCCCGCGATTGGTCGAGGGGAACTCGATATAATCGATCTTGTCACGCATTTTACACTCCTCATCGTTCTTCATTTGTTCTTGCACGTGGAATGCCGTCGCGCAAGAGCCCACACAGCAAATGGGCCGGTCTTTCGACCGGCCCATCGCGTCTGATCAGGCAGCGGCATCGGCCGTGGCCGGTCCGCCCGGCAGCAGCACGATGCCATCATCATTGGCATCGACCACCACATTGGAGCCGTCGCTGACCCGGCCGCCCAGGATTTCCTCGGCCAGGCCATCCTGCACCGAACGCTGGATCACCCGCTTGAGCGGACGCGCGCCATAGGCCGGATCATAGCCTTCATGGGCCAGCCATTCACGAGCCCGCGGCGTCAATTCGAGATTGATGTCGCGATCCCGAAGCAGCTGCTGCAGCCGGCCGAACTGGATATCGACAATGGAACCCATATGTTCGCGGCCGAGCCGGTGGAACAGCAGGATCTCGTCGATCCGGTTGAGGAATTCGGGCCGGAACGCCGCCTTGACCATGTCGAGCACTTTGCCGCGCACCAGTTCCACCGATTCCCCGTCCTTGAGGTCGACCAGATATTCGGCCCCCAGATTGGAAGTAAGGATGATCACCGTATTGCGGAAATCCACCGTGCGGCCCTGCCCGTCGGTAAGACGGCCGTCATCGAGCACCTGCAAGAGGACATTGAATACGTCCGGATGCGCCTTTTCGATCTCGTCGAACAGCACGACCTGATAAGGCCGCCGCCGCACGGCCTCGGTCAACGCACCGCCTTCGTCATAGCCGACATAGCCCGGAGGGGCGCCGATCAGGCGAGCCACGGAGTGCTTTTCCATGAACTCGCTCATGTCGAGCCGCACCATGGCGGTTTCGTCATCGAACAGGAACTGCGCCAGAGACTTGGTCAGCTCGGTCTTGCCGACGCCGGTCGGCCCCAGGAACATGAACGAGCCGATCGGCCGGTTCGGATCCTGTAGGCCGGCGCGCGAACGGCGTACCGCCCGAGCCACAGCGGCCACGGCCTCGGCCTGCCCGATAACGCGGGCGCCCAGCGAAGTTTCCATATGCAGCAGTTTTTCGCGCTCGCCTTCCAGCATCCGGTCGACCGGTATGCCGGTCCAGCGGGACACGACCTGGGCGATATCGCTGGGAGTCACGACTTCGGCCGCCATCAGCGGATCATTGCCATTGGCTTCGTCGCTTTTGATCTTCTTTTCCAACTCCGGAATAACGCCATAGGCCAGCTCCCCGGCCTTGCCGAGGTCGCCGCGCCGCTGCGCGATTTCGAGCTGGCTGCGCGCCGCATCGAGTTCTTCCTTGAGCTTCTGGCTGCCCTGCAGGCGATCCTTCTCCGCCAGCCACTTGGCCGACAGCGTCTGGGCCTGCTCCTCGAGCCCACCCAATTCGCCTTCGAGCCGTTCGAGCCGGATACGCGAGCCGTCATCGTCTTCCTTGCGCAGGGCTTCGCGCTCGATCTTGAGCTGCATGATGCGGCGATCGAGTTCGTCCAGCGCTTCGGGCTTGCTGTCGACGGCCATGCGCAACCGCGCTGCCGCCTCATCCATCAAATCGATGGCCTTGTCGGGCAGGAAACGGTCGGTGATGTAGCGATTGGACAAGGTCGCAGCGCTCACCAGGGCCGAGTCGGAAATCCGAATGCCGTGATGCAGCTCATACTTTTCCTTGAGCCCGCGCAGGATCGAGATGGTGTCTTCCACCGTCGGTTCGTCGACAAAGACCGGCTGGAACCGCCGGGCCAGGGCCGCGTCTTTCTCGATATATTTGCGATATTCATCCAGCGTCGTCGCACCCACGCAATGCAACTCGCCCCGCGCCAAAGCGGGCTTGAGCAGATTGGACGCATCCATCGCCCCATCCGACTTGCCGGCCCCCACCAGGGTATGCATTTCGTCGATGAACAGGATGATCTGCCCATCCGACGAGGTGACTTCGCTCAAAACGCCCTTGAGACGCTCTTCGAACTCGCCGCGATATTTCGCGCCGGCAATGAGCGAACCCATATCCAGCGACAGCAACGACTTGTTCTTGAGGCTCTCCGGCACATCGCCATTGACGATGCGGATGGCCAGGCCCTCGGCAATCGCCGTCTTGCCCACGCCGGGCTCGCCGATCAGCACCGGATTGTTCTTCGTGCGGCGGCTCAGCACCTGAATGGTGCGGCGGATTTCCTCGTCGCGGCCAATCACCGGATCAAGCTTGCCCTCGCGCACATCCTGGGTCAGGTCGCGCGCATATTTCTTGAGCGCATCATAGCTGTTCTCGGCCGATGCCGAATCCGCGGTGCGACCCTTGCGGATCGCCTCGATAGCCGTGTTCAGCCCCTGCGGCGTCACGCCGGCCGAGCTCAAAATCTTGGCCGCATCGGTGTCCTTCTCGACCACCAGCGCCAGCAGCAGCCGCTCGACGGTGACATAGCTGTCGCCCGCCTTCTGCGCCGCGCTTTCGGCGGTGTCGAATACGCGCGCAATTTCGCGGCTCAGATAGAGCTGGCTGCCGTCGCCCGATACGGATGGAATTTTGGCCAGGGCCGCCTCGACGGCCGCCCGCGCTGCCTTGGGGTCGCCCCCGGCGCGCTCGATCAGCCCATTGGCCATGCCCTGATCGTCGTCAAGCAGTACCTTGAGCAGATGCAACGGCGCAAATTGCTGATGCCCCTTGCCCAGTGCAATGGTCTGCGCGCTCTGGATAAAGCCGCGCGCCCGCTCGGTGTATTTTTCGATATTCATGCAACTCTCCTGATCTCGCCCGCGGCCCGGCCCATCAAAGGCACCGAACCCACGGCGGAAGCGTCGTCTGATGAAACGCCCGGACCGGAAGAATGGCAGCAAAAGTGGCTTTCACTTTTGTGCTTCGCCATTCGACCAGCTTCAATATCGGCGCTGCTTCATCACGACAGATATATGGGGAGGCCTTTGCAAACGAAAAGGCCGGACATTGCTGTCCGGCCTTTGAAATTGTCGCTGCGGATTATTCCGCTGCGGTTGCGGTCTTGCCGCCGGTGAGGAAGGCGGGCAATTCGCCGACATCGGGCTGCGGTGCGCCAGCCGGATCGCCGGCATCGCCACCCGCCGGACGGCGGCGGCGCGGACGGCGCGGCTTGCGGGCTTCGCCCTCGGCCTGCTGTTCGGCTGCTGCTTCAGTGTCGCTCTCGACGACCGGCTCGGCGGCCACGGCGGCGATCTGGGGCTGTTCCTGCTGTTCGGGACGCTCCTGACGGGGGCGTTCCTGACGCGGCCGCTCCTGGCGGTCACGACGCTGGCGATCGCCGCGATCGTTGTTGCGCTCGCCCTGCTGCTGCTGTTGCGGCTGCTCGGCGCGGTCGCCCTCGCCCTGCTCGTCGCCGTCACCCTGCTGGCTTGGCTGCTGGATGGGCTGGGGCGAAGCGAAGCGCGAGTTCATCTCGGGCATATCGTCGTCGAAATCATCGTCCTGGCTCTGCCCGTCCGGCCGCTGGCCGCTCTGGGCCTGCTGGGCGGCGGTGACGATGCGGAAATAATGTTCGGCGTGCTGGAGATAGTTCTCCGCCATCACCGAGTCGCCGCTCGATTGCGCATCGCGGGCGAGCTGGAGATATTTCTCCGCAATGTGAGCAGCGTTACCGCGGACTTTTACGTCCGGACCATTGCTCTCGAAATTGCGGGACAACGGGTTGACGTGCTTGCGTCCACCGTTCCGGCTACGCTGCCGGTTCTTGTTCTGATTATTGGGTCTCATCTGGTCGCTTTATCTAACTCTAGAAAAATAAGCGTCACACGTCTGGCGGACCGGCATCTGCCTGGTCTGGCCACTCCCTGGCCAAGCTCGCGCTCGAAACATGGGGTTCTATCTGGCTTCATGAAGACCGACACCGTCGTGCAGCGTCGCCATATGATCCTGATCTATCCTGCGTCGCTCCAGCCTCTGCCGGAACCGCGCTGCACCTTGCAGCCTCAGGAAATGATCGGGTGGCGTGTCGCCGTGGCGCCCATGATGCGCCGTTGACAGCAAGGGCACGCTATATTGTTCGGCCGGTCTTTGCCAGCATTAATTGCGCGGCGCACTTTATCGCCTGACTGGCCGCTCAAACATGGTGTGCACTGACCACCCGGTCAAGGCCGTTAAGGTCTTTGTGAAGCGTGACGTCGGTAAATCCGGCGGCCTCGAACAGGCCGGTGACGGCCTCGCCCTGATCATAGCCGATCTCGACCAGCACACGCCCGCCCCGCTTGAGCCAGTTGCGGGCTTGCGCCGCAATCACCCGGTAAGGCGCCAGCCCATCGGGCCCACCATCCAGCGCCAGGCGGGGATCGAAGCTCTTGACCTCGTCGGCCAGGGTTTCGATCACGGCGGAATTGATATAGGGCGGATTGGAGACGATCAGGTCGAAACCGGCATCGCTACCCCCACCCCTCCCCACAAGGAGGAGGGAGTTCGTCTGGTGATCAATCTCGGCAACTAGCCCCACACGCGGTGCAGTTCCCTCCCCCTTGTGGGGAGGGCTAGGGTGGGGGTTCTCGATCAACGGCTCAAACCAGCTCCCCTGCAGAAACACCAGCCGCTCAGCCACACCATGCCGCTCGGCATTGCCTTGCGCGGCGACCAACGCCTCAGCGCTCAGATCCGTCGCCACGCCACTCGCGTCGGCGCGATTGACCAGCACCGCTATGGGAATGCATCCCGTGCCGGTTCCCAGATCGAGCAGCTGCCCGCCCTGGGGCAGGGCATCCAGCGCCATATCCACCAGCAATTCGGTTTCCGGCCGCGGCTCGAGCGTCGCGCCATTGAGCGCAAAGGCCAGGCCGTAAAATTCGCGCTCGCCGATGATCCGCGCCACCGACTCGCCGCTCAGGCGCCGCTGCATCAGCCCGGCAATCCGCTCGGCGGCTCCAGCCTCGACCGGCTCATTTTCGCGCAGCGCCATGTCGAGCGCCGTCAGTCCCAGCCCATAGCCGGCCAGCAGCTTGGCGTCGAGCGCCGGGGAGGCAAAACCCTGCCGGTCCAAGGCATCGCGCCAACCGCGCCATAGCGCCCCGATCGTGGGTGTGGCGGTCAGTTGGACTGCTCCATCGCCGCCAATTGTTCGGCCTGGCTTTCGGTGATCAGCGCTTCGATCAATTCGTCCAGCGCTTCACCAGCAATCACCTTGTCGAGCTTGTAGAGCGTCAAATTGATGCGGTGATCGGTAACCCGGCCTTGCGGGAAATTATAGGTGCGGATGCGTTCGGAACGGTCGCCCGACCCCACCTGCCCCTTGCGTTCCGCAGAGCGGGCACTGTCGCGTTCTTCGCGCTGCATTTCATAGAGCCGCGAGCGCAGCACCAGCATGGCTTGCGCGCGGTTCTGGTGTTGGCTCTTCATCGCCGAGGTGACGACAAGGCCCGAGGGAATATGGGTGATCCGCACCGCCGAATCGGTGGTGTTGACGTGCTGCCCGCCAGCGCCCGAGGCCCGCATCGTATCGATGCGGATATCCTCGTTACGGATTTCGATATCGATGTCTTCGACTTCCGGCAGCACCGCCACGGTGGCCGCCGAAGTGTGGATGCGGCCCGAGCCTTCCGTCGCCGGCACCCGCTGCACGCGATGGACGCCCGATTCAAACTTCATCCGCGCGTAAACGCCCTTGCCTGAGACATTGGCGATGATTTCCTTAAAGCCCCCCATTTCGCCGGGGCTTTCTTCCATCACGGAGACCTTCCAGCCGTGATTGGCGGCGTAGCGCTCATACATGCGGAAGAGATCACCGGCGAATAGAGCCGCCTCATCGCCACCCGTGCCGCCACGGATTTCGAGAATGATCGACTTCTCATCCGCCTCGTCCTTGGGCAGCAGCAGAATGCGCACAGCCTGGAACAAAGCCTCGATCTTTTCGTCGAGCTCTTCGATCTCCGCCTGGGCCATTTCGGCCAGGTCCTTGTCGCCGCTCTTGAGCAATTCCTCGGCCTCGGCCCGATCCTTCAGGGCTTTGTTATAGGCGCGGATCTCGCCAACGATCGGCGCGAGTTCGGCATGTTCCTTGCTGAATTTGACGAATTCATCCGGCCCGGCTCCACCCGACAGTGCCGCCTCGACATACTGAAACCGCGTCTCGAGCGCGTCGAGCTTGTCCTGGGGAAGAGATGCCATCGATAGGGTCTTTCAAGTCTGCGAGCGTCACGCTTTAGGGGCAACGCCGCCGGATCGCAAGGGTACCAGCCCAATGGAGGGCACTAGCGTGCGCCGAGATCCATGTCAGGCCGAGCCGAAAATGGTGCCTTTCGAGAACCGGAGCGGAGCGTACATTGGTACGTGAGCACCGGAAGCGCAGAACGGCGCCATTTGCAGGCCGGCATGGCGTGGAGATCGGGCGCGCTAGACGGGCAGGTTCTGTTTGTCGATCCACTCTTGCAGCAACTGCCGGATCGTCGCCCCATCAGCACCTTCGCTCAGCGCCGCACCGACCGATTGCTGGATGGGCTTGAGATCGAGATTGAGCACCATTTCCTTGATCGGCCCGATCGAGGCAGGCCCCATGGAGAGCCGCGTCATGCCGATGGCCATCAGCGCCAGCGCTTCGAGCGGCTTGCCGGCCAGCTCGCCGCACATGGTGATGGGAATATTGTAGCGCTTGGCCGCTTCCACAACCATGCGGATGGCGCGCAGGCGCGGCAGCGCGATGGGGTCGTAATTCTTGGACACGCGCGGATTGGCCCGGTCCGACGCGGTCAGGAACTGCACCAGATCGTTGGAACCAATCGAGACGAAATCGGCCTCGGGCAGCAATTGATCGAGCTCGAACAGCAATGATGGCACTTCCACCATGGCGCCCAGTTCCAGCCGCGACGGCGTCGGCTTGCCGGCGCGCCGCAGCCGCTCGATTTCCTTTTGCACCACCATGCGGGTCTGCAGGAACTCAAACGTCTCGGTGACCATGGGCACCAATATCTTGAGCGGCCGCCCATTGGCCGCCATTAGCAATGCGCGGATTTGCGTGCGCAGCAGACCCGGTCGATCCAGCCCCAGCCGGATCGAACGGTAGCCCATGGCCGGGTTTTCCTCCTGCGCCGAGCGCAGATAGGGCAGCACCTTGTCGCCGCCGATATCGAGCAGGCGGAACACCACCGGCCGGTCCCCGGCAATCGCCATGGCCTCGGCATAAAGCTCCATCTGCTCGGGCAGGCGTGGCAGGCGCGAGGCAATCATGAACTGCAATTCGGTGCGGAACAGCCCGACGCCCGAAGCGCCGGTATCGTCCAGCATGGGCAGATCTGCCACCAGGCCCGAATTGTGCAGCAGCGTGATTTCCACGCCATCCTTGGTGATGGAGGGCTTGTCCTTGAGCGCGGCATAATGCGCCCGGCGCCGGGCCGAAACCCGCACCTTGTCGACATAGGCCTGCTCGATATCGGGCGTTGGCCGCAGATGCACGATGCCGGCCGTGCCATCGATGATGATCTCGTCGCCGGTCTCGCACATCGAGACGATCGACTGCGCCTGCCCGACAGCCACCAGCCCCAGCGACCGCGCGACAATGGCCACATGCGCCGTCGCGCCGCCCTCTTCGAGCACGACGCCGCGCAGCTTGGTGCGGTCATATTCGAGCAGTTCGGCCGGCCCCATATTGCGGGCGACCAGAATCGCGTTTTCGGGCAATTCCTTGCGCCCCAGCGCATGGCCATCCCCGGTCAGCACCCGCAGCAGGCGATTGGCCAGATCGTCCAGATCGTGCAGGCGGTCGCGAATATAGGGATCGGTCTGGCGCAGCATGCGCGCACGCGTATCGTTCTGCACCCGCTCGACGGCGGCTTCCGCCGAAAGCCCGTTATCGATCGCCTCGGTCAGCCGGTGCACCCAGCCCCGGTCATTGGCGAACATGCGATAGGTTTCCAGAATCTCCCGGTGATCGGAGCTCGGCTGCATGTCGCCATGGTCGAGCATGGCATCGATCGAGACGCGCATCTTTTCCAGCGCCGATTCGAGCCGCAGCTTTTCCTGCTCGGTATCCTCGGCGATGAAATTGGTCACCACGACGCGCGGGTCGTGCAGAACCACGGTGCCCAGGGCAATGCCGTCGGTGAAGCTGACGCCGGTATACATGCGGGGACGCCTGAGATCGATATCGGAGCCCGGCTTGATCAGATTGTCGAAGTCGGAAGTGGCGATCATCTCGGCCAGGATTGTGGCCGTAGTCAGCATCGCCTCGGTTTCATCCTCGCCATATTTGCGCCGCTCGACATTCTGCACGACGAGCACGCCCAGCGTCTGCCCGGCCCGCAAAACCGGCACACCGAGGAAGGCGAAATAGCGGTCTTCCCCGGTTTCCGGGCGATAGGCAAAGGCGGGATGAGAGGGCGCATCGTCCAGCGACAGCGGCTCGGCTTCGGCCGCGATCAGCCCGACCAGGCCCTCCCCCAGCCGCAGCGTGGTCATATGCACGGATTCTTTGGCAAGGCCCTTGGTGGCAAACAGTTCCAGCGCGCCATCATCGCGCAGCACATAGAACGAGCACACATCGGCGCGCATATTTTCGGCGATGAGCGAGACGATCTTGTCCAGCCGCTCCTGGCTTGCCAGGGGCTCCGCCATCGTTTCGCGCAATTGCCGCAGCAGCACCCTCGGGCCGCCTATGGACGTAACCATGCCTTATTGGCGGCCCGCAAAAGCCACCCCCCTGCTTAAAGGAGCGGCCGAGATCCCCTCAACTGATCTCAGGCGTCCTTCTTGTCCAAACCGTAATAGGTGTGCAACGCGCGAACCGCAAGCTCAGCATATTGCTCATCAATCAGCACCGAGGTCTTGATTTCCGAAGTGGTGATCAGCTGTATGTTGATGCCCTTGTCGGCCAAGGCCTTGAACATGGAGGATGCAACGCCCGCGTGGCTACGCATGCCCACGCCCACGACCGAGACCTTTGCCCCGCCCTTTGACCCGGAAATCCGCGCATATTCGATGCGATCGCCGGCGTCTTTCAGCGTCTTGATCGCCTTGTCATATTCGCTATCGGGCACGGTGAAGGTGATGTCGGTGGTCGCCCCATCATCGGCAATGTTCTGCACGATCATGTCAACGATAATGCCCTGATCGGCCAGCGTGCCGAAAATGGCGGCGGCGACACCGGGATTGTCCTTGACGTCGCGCAGGGTGATCTTGGCCTCTGCCTTGGCGAGCGTCACGCCCGAAACGATCTGCTTTTCCATGATCTCTTCCTCATCGCATACCAGCGTGCCGGGAACGCCCGGGCTCCCGTCCGGCGCCAGCTGTGGCGCGTCCGGGTCATCAAAGGTGGACCGCACCAGGAGGCGCACCTTATGCGCCATGGCCATTTCAACCGAGCGGATCATCAGCACCTTGGCGCCGAGCGAGGCCATTTCCAGCATTTCCTCAAAGGAAATCTTGGTCAGCCGCTGCGCCTTGGGCACGATGCGCGGATCGGTCGTGTAAACACCGTCCACATCCGTATAGATATCGCAACGATCCGCCTTGATCGCCGCCGCCACGGCCACCGCCGAGGTGTCCGAGCCGCCTCGGCCCAGCGTTGTCACGCGGCCATGCGGGGAAATGCCCTGAAACCCGGTGATCACCGGCACCCAGCCATCGGTAAGGCGCTTGTTGAGTTCGGTCGGGTCGATCTCGGTGATCCGCGCCGCGCCATGCGCGTCATCGGTATGGATCGGCACCTGCCAGCCGGCAAAAGAGCGCGACTGGATGCCCATTTCGCTGAGAACAATGGCCATCAGGCCCGCAGTCACCTGCTCGCCCGAAGCCACGACGGCATCATATTCACGCGCATCGTGCAGCGGGCTGGCTTCATTGACCCAACCGACCAGTTCATTGGTCTTGCCCGACATGGCCGAAACGACGACCGCCACCTCGTTGCCGGCCTCGACTTCGCGCTTCACATGGCGCGCGGCCTGGCGAATACGTTCGACGGTGGCCACTGACGTGCCACCGAACTTGACGACTATGCGGGCCAAGACCCCTACCCCGTTCCTCCGGCAGAACCCGCCGGTACGCTCTGAATTCGCGCCGGGACATACGACAAAGCCGGGGCGCGATCAACTAAAGAACGTGAGCCTACTCGGCGGCGTCGGGGTGGCGGTTGCCGCGCTTTTTCTTGCGCATCTCAGCCTGCACATAAGCCTTGAGCACATTCTGCATATGCGTAAGGTGCCCTTTGCCCTGCTGCTTGAACCAAGCAAAGACCAGCGGATCGAGCTTGAGGTGGACCGAGGTCGGCTCGCGATAGTCCACCCAAACAGCATTGTCCCAGAACTCGTCGGGAAGGTCTTCGCCGGGCTGGGCATCGGGGTTATTCTTTGGAAGAGCCCCGGCTTTATCCAGAGCGATCAGTTCTTCCAGCGAGATACGCTTGATATTTGCTTCTGTCACGTCGACCTCCATACCAAGCCGTTATGAGGCGCAGTCCATCGCCCCGTAGCGTATAGATCACCACATAGCAGCGGTCTTTCGACAGACCGGTGGCGATGTAGCGATCCTCGCCATAATCAATCCGCTCATCTTTTTCGATAAGAACAGGAGCCCGGAATATCAATGCTGCCTGTTCAAACCGTATCCCGCGCTTTTCGAAATTCAGCCGGGCTTTTTCCTCATCCCACTCAAAGTGCGTTGCCACGCCATCAGCCCCCCAGCTGAGTTTGGCCGCACTCATGCGCAGCAATAGTCAAGGCAATACACCAAAGTGTACACTTTTTCAAGTGCGACCCCACGCGTCTTGCCTGCCTCACCTCGAACGGGGCATATGGAGAGCCAAACGGAGCCGCCCCATGACCCAGACCACCATCAACGACGCCGAGATCGCCAAGTTTACCGCGATGGCCGAAGAATGGTGGGACCCTAAGGGCAAGTTCAAGCCGCTGCACAAGTTCAGCCCGGTGCGCCTGGCCTATATTCGCGATCATCTGCTGACCCGTTTCGGTCGCGATGGCGGCGCCATGCGGCCCTTCGAGGGCCTGACCATTCTCGATGTCGGATGCGGCGGTGGCCTGCTCTGTGAGCCGCTGGCCCGGCTGGGCGCGACGGTCACCGGCATTGATGCTGCCGAGCGCAATATCACCATTGCCAAGCTGCATGCCGAGCAATCAGGCCTCGATATCGACTATCAGACGACCACCAGCGAGGCCCTCGCCGCCACAGGCGAAAAATACGACATGGTGCTCAATATGGAAGTGGTCGAGCATGTCGATAACGTGCCGCTTTACATGAAAAGCTGCGCCGATCTGGTCAAGCCCGGCGGCCTCATGCTGACCGCCACCCTCAATCGCACCGCCCGCGCTTATGCCCTGGCGATTATCGGCGCCGAGCGCGTGCTGCGCTGGCTGCCGGTGGGCACCCATGACTGGAACAAATTCCTCACCCCCGACGAGATCAAGGCACTGTTGACCCGCAATGGGCTCAAGGTCACCGGGGAAACTGGCGTGGTCTATCACCCGCTGGCCGACGAATGGCGCGCCTCGCGCGATATGGGCGTCAATTATATGATCATGGCCGAGCGGCCTTTGTGACACCGGACTCGCTCATCCGAGGAGATTTCATGCGCATTCTTGCTGCCATTCTGCTGCTGGCCTTTGCCGCGAGCCCCGCCCTCGCCCAAACCGACGATGATGTCTTCGCCGCCCTTGAAGGCGTCTATGGCATCGAAGCGGCAGGCAATTTCGACGCCTATTTCACCACCATCACCACCGCCTTTGCCGAAGGTGATAGCCAGACGTTGGCCGACATGGGCAGCTATCCCTTCGAGGTCGCCGCCAATGGCGAGCTCTACGACATTTTCACGCCGCAGGATTTCACCGGCAATTTCGATGCCCTGCTGCTGCCTGAAACCATCGATGCCATCGCCAATCAGGATTATGCCGATCTGATCGTCACCGATGAAGGCGTAGGCTTTGCCAATGGCGCCTTGTGGCTTGCCAATGTCTGCTCTGACGACAGTTGCAGCACCAGCGCCTGGCTGATCACCCGCATCAATAACTGACGCGCAGGACAGTGTTGCACAAAGTCCGCTTCCCCGCGGCCGCTTGCGGCTATACTGCGGTTCAATCCATTTCCGCCCCACACTAGACACATTTTTTTAATGTGGTGCGGCCACCTTGGCATGCTGGCGCAAGCTGTTGCCCGCGCACAGCCTGCCCTGTCGTCACCCAGTCTGGAATTTCCGTCGTGTTGAAGATCGCCCTGCCCCTAGCCTGCGCTCTGCTGGCAAGCATTGCTCCTGTGGCTCAAGCCCAGGAGGCGAACGACTCCGTCGAACGCAACGTCTTCGTCATGGGCGGACCGTTTTCGGAGGGCTATTTCGGGGACACCCTGGCCTTCTGGAACGTCAACTATGAGAGCAATTTCTTCGTTGGCATGGGCTATCAGCAATTCTTCCACCAGGTCCCGCAGGGTCTCAAATTCGGTGTCGAAGCCGGTTTCGGCGCCCGCCTTGGCGATAAAAGCTCGGCCGAGGCATGGGCCGGCGCCGTGATCCGCTATGATGGCTGGCAATTGGGCGATTTCCGCATCGCCACATCGATCACGGGGGCTTCTCTGTGGTGACCGACCTGATCGGCGCCGAAGCGACCCGCGCCGAGCAGAATGGCGAGGATGGCGCCCCCTTCCTTTATTATCTCGGCCCCGAAATCGCCATTTCCCACGCCGCGGCGCCCAATTGGGAAGTGCTCGGCCGCGTCCAGCACCGCTCCGGCGGTTTCAGCACCATCGCCAATCTAGACGGCTCCAACGCCGCCACCCTGGGCCTGCGCTACAAGTTCTAGTTTTTTGACGCTGCCATCAGCGCCATCGCCTCCCTCCGGCCTGAGGGGGAGTGTTCGTTCGGGACTCGTACCACCCACAATGTCATTCCGGCGCAGGCCGGAATCCAGGTCCGTGGCCAACCACACGCATCCAGCGCCGGGATGGCCTTCAGCATGGATTCCGGCCTGCGCCGGAATGACCGTGGTTGATTGAGCGATCCCAGGGCCATCTCCAATCTCCCCTCCCCACCGCTCTCTCTCGGGCCTGACCCGAGGGCCACTCGCCGCTTGCGCCAGATTGAGAAAGACCCTCGGGTCAAGCCCGAGGGAAACGCTGTGATATTGGGAGCAATGGTAGCCTGCACCAATCGCCCCCACCCCACAATGTCATTCCGGCGCAGGCCGGAATCCATGTCGGTAGCGTCCCACACGCATCCAGCTTGAGGATGATCTTCAGCATGGATTCCGGCCTCCGCCGGAATGACGCCGCGATGGACTGAACGGTTGTCTCCAATCTCCCCTCCCCACCGCTCTCCCTCGGGCTTGACCCGAGGGCCACTCGTCACTTGCGCCAGATTGAGAAAGACCCTCGGGTCAAGCCCGAGGGAGATGCGGTGATATTGGGAGCAATGGTGGCATGCACCAACTCGCCCCCCCCCCACAATGTCATTCCGGCGGAGGCCGGAATCCATGCTGCGCGCTCTCCCCACACTGGACACGGCCTTTCCTGCCCCCCTGTGGCTTTCGCCACCCCACAATGTCATTCCCGCGAAAGCGGGAACCTCTGTTTTCTCGGGTCGGCAGGGGGATTCATTGCCTCTCCCCAAAGCCAGTTCCACCGTCATCACCCGGCTCGTCCGGGCAATCCATGCTGCCGCTGGCGCTGAGACATGGATCACCCGGACAAGCCGGGTGATGACGATAATTGGAGGAAACAGCGGCCCCCCAACAAACTTATCCCCCTCCCCCAAACCTCCCCCATACTCCCTCCATCTTCCGGGATACGGGCGGCGCTGCAGCGACGAGCGTCCGGAGGCCAGCCGGGGGAGGGGAGGTCGCGCTCCGCTTCGGGTCGAGCGGACGAGGCAATCGGGCGGGCGCTACGGCAAACGCTGGGGTCTGCGATCGCGCCGTCCGAAAAAGTCCCGGCACCCCGAGACGGTTTCCGTCTCATTTTTATCCCTCACGAGGCGAAAGCCGTCTCGGGGTCCGTCCGTCTGTTCGACAACCGCATCAGGCGGCGCTTCCGCATGCGCCCGCCGTCATCCACTATCAAAACCCATCCGTACCGTACGGTACGGTACGGTTTTTTATTGATCCTGCCCTGGAATGGGTCTAAAGAAGATCAACCATCGTCGGCCCAACCGGCGCCAAGCCCGAGGAAGTGTCATGCCTGCCTATCGTTCCCGCACCACCACCCATGGCCGCAACATGGCCGGCGCCCGCGGGCTCTGGCGGGCAACGGGCATGAAGGATGGCGATTTCGGCAAGCCCATCATTGCCGTGGTCAATAGCTTTACCCAATTCGTGCCCGGCCACGTCCATCTCAAGGACCTCGGCCAGCTCGTGGCGCGCGAGATCGAGGCCGCCGGCGGCGTCGCCAAGGAATTCAACACCATCGCGGTCGATGACGGCATCGCCATGGGCCATGACGGCATGCTCTATTCCCTGCCCAGTCGAGACCTGATCGCCGACTCGGTAGAATACATGGTCAACGCGCATTGCGCCGACGCCATGGTGTGCATTTCCAATTGCGACAAGATCACCCCCGGCATGCTCAACGCCGCCATGCGCATCAACATTCCCGTGGTGTTCGTCTCGGGCGGCCCGATGGAAGCCGGCAAGGCCATGCTCAAGGGCAAGCTGCAGGCGCTCGACCTGGTTGACGCCATGGTGATGGCTGCCGACGATCATTATACCGACGCGGAAGTGCAGGCCGTCGAAGAGGCCGCCTGCCCCACTTGCGGCTCGTGCTCGGGCATGTTCACCGCCAATTCGATGAATTGCCTCACCGAAGCGCTCGGCCTCAGCCTGCCCGGCAATGGCTCGACCCTGGCAACGCACTCCGATCGCAAGCGCCTGTTCCAGGAAGCCGGTCACCTGATCGTCGATCTGGCCAAGCGCTGGTACGAGCAGGACGACGCTTCGGCGCTGCCGCGTTCCATCGCCACCAAGGCGGCCTTCGAAAACGCCATGGCACTCGATATCTCCATGGGCGGCTCGACCAATACGGTGCTGCACATCCTGGCCGCGGCCCATGAAGGCGGCGTCGATTTCACCATGGACGACATCAACCGGCTCAGCCTGAAAGTGCCGGTGCTCTCCAAGGTCGCGCCCGCCAAATCGGACGTGCACATGGAAGACGTGCACCGCGCTGGCGGCATTTTCGCCATTCTCGGCCAGCTCGACCGCGCCGGCCTGATCAACCGCAGCGAGCCCACGGTTCATGCGGCGACCATGGGCGATGCCATCGACAAATGGGACATTTCCCGTACCAATTCGGAGAGCGTGCGCCAATTCTACATGGCCGCCCCCGGCGGCGTGCGCACCACCCAGGCCTTTTCGCAGTCCAACCGCTGGGCCGAACTTGATCTGGACCGCCAGAACGGCGTCATCCGCTCGGCCGAAAACCCCTTCTCCAAGGATGGGGGCCTGGCCGTGCTCAAGGGCAATATCGCCATCGATGGCTGCATCGTGAAGACGGCCGGCGTCGATGACTCGATCCTCAAATTCACCGGCCCGGCCCGCGTCTTCGAGAGCCAGGACGATACGGTCAAGGCGATCCTCTCCAATCAGATCAAGGAGGGCGACGTTCTCGTCATCCGCTACGAAGGCCCACGCGGCGGCCCCGGCATGCAGGAAATGCTCTATCCCACGAGCTATCTGAAATCCAAGGGCCTGGGCAAAGCCTGCGCTTTGCTCACCGATGGCCGCTTCTCCGGCGGCACCTCGGGCCTCTCCATCGGCCATGTCTCCCCCGAAGCGGCCGAAGGCGGCACGATCGGCCTGGTCCGCGAAGGCGACACGATCGAAATCGACATCCCCAACCGCACCATCACGCTGCTGGTCACCGATGACGAACTGGTCCAGCGCCGCCACGACCAGGATGCATTGGGTTGGAAACCCGCCCATCCGCGCAAGCGCAATGTGACCCAGGCCCTACGCGCCTACGCCGCGTTCGCGACATCAGCCGCCCGCGGCGCCGTGCGCGACCTCGGCAAGCTGGATTTCTAAGCCACTTGCGCTGCTATTATATCAACCTGGCCCGCCGGACTGACCGGCGGGCGATTATGGAACAACGCTTTGCCGACTTAGGCCTCGAGCATGACCGCGTCGAGGCGCTGACGCCGGACGCGATCACCTCCGAGCAACGGGAACGCTATTGCAATCCTGCGGAGCACGCCTGGCAGAGCGAGGGCGAACTGGCCTGTAGCCTGAGCCACCTGCAGGCCATGCACCAATTCCTGAGCACGCCAGCGCCATACGCCGCCATCTTCGAAGACGATGCAGTGCTCGCGCCGTCGCTGCCGGCCTTGCTGGAGCAATTCGAGCAGGCAGCGCCACAGGTCGATATCCTGCGGCTCGAAACCACCAATACGCGCATGCGGCTATTGCCGCGCGGCGACGCCCAGATCGGCGAGTTCGCCATCCATCGCATGTTGAGCACGGGCGGCGCCGCGGCCGGCTATGTCATGTCTCGCAAAGGTGCGGCGCGGGTGCTGGCCGGCGAAGAAGTGCTGTTCGACCTCACCGATCAGGCCCTGTTCAATCCCTATGCCCCGATCGCCCGCGACCTGACAGTGCGCCAGCTGGTGCCCGCCCTGGTCGTTCAGGAAGATCGGCTCGGCCAGCGCGCCGACCGCATCGCCAACAGCGACCTCGAAAGCACTCGCCGGCACCGCGACCTCATCGACAAAGCCAATTTCTGGCGCCGCGCCCATTACAATTTCGTCGATTTCGTCGCCCGCGACATTGCCCTGCCGCTGCGCAATGTCTGGTTACGCCTGACCCTGGGCGCCGCCAAGCGCGACGTGCCCTTCAAAGCCGAGTGAGCCAAGGCCGCCGGCACACCCAGCACTTGCGGTTAAACACGACAAATACGTGACAACCGCCTCTAACCCGTGCTAGAGGCTCGCTCAGCCCTCGAGCGGTCTGCCAAGATTGCTCGTTGGTCAGGTTCGATAGCGGGGATTCCACCCTCCCTATCGAACCGACCTAATCCCCCCAAATTGCCGGACAACTGCAACAGCCGCTTTTGCTCGCCCAAACGAGCAAGGCCGGCAGCGCATTGCGCTGCCGGCCCCGGAATAGCTCAAACCAGGCTTGGATCAGCCTTTTCTGGCCACGGCGTCCAGCGTGGCGAAGTCCTCGTCGCTGAGCTGGATGCCAGCCGCGGCGACATTGTCTTCCAGGTGCTTGACCTTGCCGGTGCCCGGAATGGGCAGCATGACCGGGCTGCGCTTGAGCAGCCAGGCCAGCGCGATCTGGCTGGGCGAGGCATTGTGCTTGGCGACGATCGCCTTGGCCTCGGCATGGCCCTCGACCAGATCACCGCCGGCCAGCGGGAACCACGGAATGAAGCCGATGCCCTGCTGCTCGCAATAATCGAGCACATCCTCACTCTCGCGATTGGCGAAATTGTAGAGGTTCTGAACCGTGGTGACCTTGAAGTATTTCTGGGCTTCCTTGATCTCGGCCACGCTCACCTGGCTGAGGCCGGCATGGCGGATAATGCCTTCCTTCTGCAGCTCGGCAATAGTCTCGAACTGCTCGCGGGCCGGCACCTTGGCGTCGATGCGATGCAGCTGCCACAGATCGATCCGCTCGATCTTGAGCCGGCGCAGGCTCAGGATCGCACCCTGCCGCAGGAATTCGGGCCGTCCCAGTTGCGGCCATTCATTGGGCCCGGTGCGGGTCAGTCCGCCCTTGGTGGCGACGATGGTGCCCTTGGCATAGGGGGCCAGCACCTCACCGATCAGCTCTTCGCTGATATAGGGGCCGTAGCTTTCTGCCGTGTCGATAAAATCGACATTGAGGTCCGGCAGTCGCCGTAGCGTGGCCTTGGCCTCTTCGACATCGGTGGGCGGCCCCCAGATGCCGGGGCCGGTAATGCGCATCGCGCCAAAGCCGAGCCGGTTGACCTTGAGGTCCCCACCAATGGCAAAGCTGCCCGAAAGAGCTGCGTCAAGTTTCGTCATTTTGAAGTCTCCGTGTGAATGCGCCAGAACAGCGCCGGAAGGGTAGGCAGCATCACTGAAAAGATGCCGACAAGTCCTCGCCCTTCGCCAAGCTCGGGGTGAGGTATATTGTTCGATCAGGCGCCGATGGCGCTAATTGTGTTCTTCGGGCAGGTCCGGCAGCGGCATGAATTCAATGCCTTCTTCGGCCAGTGCAACCATCTCGTCACGGGTGGCCTCACCGTAAATGCCCCGCGCCTCGGCTTCCTCGAAATGGATCTTGCGCGCTTCTTCGGCAAATTTGTCGCCGACATAATCGGCTTCGCTCACCACTTTCTGGCGATAGGCGCGCAGCAGCTCGCGGAATTTGGCCGCTTCGGGATGGCTGGAGCTGAGGGAAATCTTTTGCTGGTCGGTACGCGCCACGGCCGGCGCCATGGGCGCCTTGCTGACCTTGTCCGAACCACATACGGCGCAGCTGACGATGCCGCGCGCTTGCTGTTCGTCGAAGGCCGCCGCGTTCCTGAACCACGCGTCGTAATGGTGGCCCTTATCGCAATTGAGGGAATACTGAATCACAGAACCGTCCTTGGCGCCCGCGCGGCGCCCGTCTGTTCAATGATATAAGTCATAAGATTAGTCCTGCAATGCATCGGGCAGGGTAAAATCACGCGCATTAGCCAAAGCCGGGATACGGCCACGCACCTCGGTCACTAGGTCAGGCATAATATCGGCCAGCAGCACCCCCGGCTCGTCATGGGCCAGCTGCGCCACGATCCGCCCCCATGGGTCGATCACGATCGAATGCCCATAAGTCGCCCGGCCATTTTCATGCTGCCCGCCCTGCGCCGCCGCGATGACATAGGAACCCGTTTCAATGGCTCGCGCCCGCGACAACACTTCCCAATGCGCCTGCCCCGTCGGCACCGTGAAAGCTGCCGGCACCGCGATCAGCGTCGCGCCGGCATTGGCCAAACCATTGTAGAGCCTGGGGAAACGCATGTCGTAGCAGATGGAAAAGCCCAGGGTGAAGTCCCCCAGCGGCGCCGTCACTGCCGCCTCGCCGCCTCGATAGGTGGCGCTTTCCTTATAGGCATTGAGCCCGGCAATATCGGCGTCGAACAGATGGATCTTGTCATAGGTCGCGACGATCGCCCCATCGGGCCCAAACAGCACGCTGCGATTGGCAAAGCGCCCATCTTCAAGCGGCACGGCGAGCGAACCGATATGGATATGAATGCCGTATTGCTGTGCCAGCGCCCCGACCCGCGCCAATTGCGGGTGGCCCTCGAACGGCGCCGCAACCTTGGCCAGCCCCTCGCGATTCTCCGCAAAGATCATGGTGACTTCGGGCGTCAGCACATAGGATGCGCCCGCTGCAGCCGCCTCGGCGATCATGGGTTCAAGCGCAGCAAGATTGGCGTCGGGGTCCATGCCCGAACGCATCTGAATGGCAGCGATTTTCATATGTCTGGTTCCGGTGCCACGCCGTGGCGAAATATTAGTCCGCCAGCAAGGGGTCCAGCCCGCCCTGCCGGTCAAGCGCGGCCATGTCGTCATAGCCACCCACATGGGTTTCCCCGATGAAGATTTGCGGCACGGTGCGGCGGCCATGGGCGCGCTCGGTCATGGCGGCGCGCAGGTCCGGATCGAGCACCGTGATCTCGGTATAGTCCACGCCCTTGTCGCTCAGCAGCGCCTTGGCCGCATGGCAATAGGGACAGGTGGGGGTGGTGTAGATCTCGATCTTGCTCATCTGCGCTCTCCGAAAGCTGCTATGGGTTTCCTACTATATGGGCATTTCCGCTGCGATCACAACGCGCGCAAAGCTCATCACATCGATATGTTCGACGCCGCTTTTCTTGAGCGCCCGCACCAGGGCCTTGCAGGTCGCCCCGGTGGTATAGACGTCGTCGATCAAAACCAGCCGCCGTCCTGCCCGTCGCGCCAGGCGCTCAATATCCACGGCAAAGGCCCCCGCCACATTGCGGGCCCGCCCATCGCCGCTCAGCCCCACCTGCTGCCGCGTTTTCTTGACGCGCCGCACCAGCCCCAATTCGCAGTCAAGCCCAGTAAGCTTGGCCAGTTGCAGCGCCAGTTCTGCCGATTGATTATAGCGCCGCTCGCGCAATCGTGCCGGATGCAGCGGCACCGGCACCAGAATGGGTTTTTCGGCCCATAATTCATGCCCCGCCCCCGCCATCAGCCGCGCACAGAACCGCGCCAGCTCGGGCCGGTCGCCATATTTGAGACGCGACACCAGCGTGCCTGCCAGATCATTATAGACCAAAGCCGCCCGCGCCCGCTCGAAAGGGGGTGGATCGGCAATCGCCTCGGCCGATAGGGTATCGGGACCCAGCGCCACCTCGAAAGGCAGGCCCAGCACCGGGCAGAGCGGCGCCGTGATCGGCCGCAGCGCGGCAAAACATTTGGCACAGAGCGTATCCGCCGTGCCCGTGGGGGCGTCACAAGAGAGGCAAACCGGCGGATAGAGTTGATCGAGCAGGACCTGCCCGGCGCGCCTCACGCCCAGAGCAAGCCGGCGATGTAAAGGCGTGGTTTTGACAAGCTCGTCCTGGCTCTCCATAACGAGCCATCCTGCCACGCGCGCAAAACCCGGCAATCCCCTTTATGGCCAATCCGCCCAAAATCTTCGACACCGCGCTGATCGCGGCCCATTTGGCCCGCCGCACGCCCGGCGCCAACAACTTCGTCCTGGACCTGGTGCTGGGCGATCTCGAGGATCGGATCGGCACGCTAATCCGCGATTTTCCTCGCGCGCTGATCATCGGCCCCGACATCGATGCTCTGCCAACTATGGGCCAATCCGCCAGCGCCAGTTTCACCTATCAGCGGCTTGCGGCCTTTGCCGGCCCCGATGATCTCACTGATTTGCCCGAAGGCCCGTTCGACCTCATCGTCTCCCTGCTCCATCTGCAGGCCGTCAACGATGTGCCCGGCTATATCGCCCGCCTCCGCGCCATTCTGGCGCCCGATGGCCTGCTGACCATTGCCGCTTTGGGCGGCGACACCCTCACCGAATTGCGCGAAGCCTTCCTGGCCGCCGATAGTCTGGTCACCGGCGGCGCTTCGGCCCGTGTGGCCCCAATGATCCAGGTCCGCGATGCCGGCGGATTGCTGCAACGCGCCGGGCTGGCTTTGCCGGTCGCCGACGTTGAAACCCACATCGTGCGCTATGCCAATCCCTTCGCGCTGATGGCCGAGCTCAAATCCCTGGGCGCCGCCAATCCCCTGGCCGACCGCCCCCGGCGCCTCGCCACGCCCGCTTTGCTCGCCGCCGCCGCCAGCGCCTATGCCGAGCGCGACGCCGACCCCGATGGCCGCATCCGCGCCACGCTCGACATCATCTGGCTCTCCGGCTGGGCCCCACACGAAAACCAGCAAAAACCGCTCAAGCCCGGCAGCGCCACCAGCCGGCTTGGTGACGTGCTCAAGGGGTAATCGCGCGCTACACCATCGCCCGCAAGTCATCGATCAATTCGCTGGGCGTGTCGGCCGCGGGAATGACGCCGATGCGGCGCAGCCAGCACCACATCGTCACGCGATGCAGCAGCGTATAATACCAGAGCGCTCCCTCGGGGTCCGGATGATCTATACGGCCATAGCCGTCCAATAGGTGGGGCGTACTGCCAGGCGCATCATGCTCGGAGCAAAACAGGCACTTGGCCAGATCGAGCACCGCATCGGCCGCCCGCGCATTGCCAAAATCGATCAACCCGCTCAACACCAGTTTGCCCTGGGCGTCCTCCACAGCCAGAACATTGTTGGGGTGTAGGTCGTCATGAGCAAAGACTGGTCCTCGGCTATGCGGGACCACGGAATTAAAGCGCGCCTCGGCGATCTCCCGCAGGCGCGCGTCCAGCGCGGGTCCGCCGCCCATGGCGGCAAACCACTCGAACGAGTTTACGATCAGTTTGCGGACAAAGGCTCCATTGGACACAAGTGGATCAACAATGCCCGTTGCATCGAAAGCGCCATAGGCCGGCATCCTGATCTCGTGCAGGGACCGCAACAATGCGCCCATCTGGCGATAGAGACTGGCAATATCGGGATGGTCTTTGAGCGCGCCGGCCGTAAGCCCGGGCAGATAATTGGTGACCACAAAACCAAACGGCAGCTTTGTCCTACTCTCATCCACCAATAGTAGCCGCGCCACAGGCAGCCCTCTGCTCTGCAACTGGGCCGCAGCAAAAGCGTCCTTGCCGGCAGAACTGTGAACACCTTCGGCATAGGGCTTCAAAACCACCGCCGAGCCGCTCGACAGATCAACCCTGAAGACCGGCGCTTTGCCGCCGCTCATCGCCTTGATCGCGACGACCGACCCCAGCTCGAGCCCGGCCAGCGCCGCCGCAACCTGCTGCTCCTCCAGCTCCATGGTTCCCTCCGCTACCAAAGGCCAAAAACCAAAAAGGCCGGTGTCTCCACCGGCCTTTCCGTAGTCCTTGAACCATCCGCTTAGGCGGCAGCTTCCTCGTCGCTTTCGGCGGCGTCGGCCTTGGTGCGCTTGGGCGACTTGGCCAGGTTCTTTTCGATCAGCTGCACGGCCTCGGTCAGCGTCAGGCGATTGACCGCGCCGATTTCGCGGCTCATGCGGTCCATGGCCTGCTCGAACAGCTGGCGTTCCGAATAGGACTGCTCGGGCTGCTCTTCGGAGCGATAGAGATCGCGCACGACTTCGGAGATGGCGATCAGATCGCCCGAATTGATCTTGGCTTCATATTCCTGAGCGCGACGCGACCACATGGTCCGCTTGACGCGTGCACGACCGGTCACGGTGGTCAGCGCCTGGGTGACCATGTCCTCTTCGGCCAGCTTGCGCATGCCGACGGATTTGATCTTGGCGACGGGCACGCGAAGGGTCAGCTTGTCCTGCTCGAAACTGATGACGAACAACTCAAGGGTCAGGCCGGCGACTTCTTGTTCCTCGATCGAGACGATCACGCCGACGCCATGCGCCGGATAGACAACATACTCGCCCGTCTTGAAACCCAGCCGTGTCTGTACCTTCTTGGCTACCATAGTCTTGGAACTCCTTGTTGACGCCCCAAATGGACAATTCCCTGCGGGAAGGATCGTCCACTCCAAACTCATAAACGCCCAAATCGTGGGCGCTGCGCGCAGCAAAAACCCCATGGCTTTCCAGGTCCGCTTTCCCCGGAGGCCAGGCAACACACCAATGTCGGTCAAAAAAATCGTGCCATCAGGCACGGGTTGGTGACGGGCTCAACTGCATATAGTGAGACCATAGCACAAAATTTCAGCAAAATCAAAAACTACGAATCAATGACGGATTCATGCCGCCGCGGGACGGCGGTCAATGTGACCGGGATATGGCGCCGCGAGCGCATCTGCACTAGCAAACCCATCCACGAGGTGGGTTATCGCTCATCCAGCCCATCCGCCTATTCGTCAGTCGCCTTCGCCGGGCGCCTCTGAGAAGTACTTTGCCAGCTTGCCCTCTTCGCCGTCCTTTTCCTTGGCCTGGGGCAGCGGATCGCGCCGCTCGGTCAGGTTGGGCCACATGGAGGCAAACTTGGTGTTGAGCGCCAGCCATTCGTCCAGCCCGCTTTCGGTATCGGGCTTGATCGCTTCGGCCGGGCATTCAGGCTCGCACACGCCGCAATCGATGCACTCATCCGGGTGGATGACCAGCATATTCTCGCCTTCGTAGAAACAGTCCACCGGACACACTTCGACGCAGTCGGTATATTTGCAGGCAATGCAATTATCGGTGACGATATAGGTCATCTATTGGGCAGTCCCGAACGATGGTCCGGCGCCGGGAGGGACGGGGCCGGATGGTCTCAACGGCTGCGGTGCTAAACCCTTTTGGCTTTCCCTGCAAGATCGTGCGGGGGCAGGGTTTGGCCCGCATCCGGCAATGGCCAGCAAATTTTCCCGCCCCGGCCGATCATCCTGCCACATGGCGATAGACCAGATCCTCCTTGTCCTGCCGTGATGCATCCGGATCGAGCCGGGCGCCAAGCTTTTCCGCCAGCGTCCGCGACCGTGCATTGTCCTGATCGACATAGCTCACCAGCGTCGGCAGCTTCAGCCCGGCAAAGGCCCAGTCCCGCATGGCGCGCGCGGCTTCCAGCGCATAGCCCTTGCCCTCGAAGGGCGCATAGATCAGCCAGCCTAGTTCCTTTTCGGGAAAGAGCGGACCATGGTTGATCCCCACCTGTCCGACGCACTCGCCCGTTGACCGTAGATCAATCATCAACGCCCCATGCCCGAACAGGTCCCAGCAGGCAATATCGTGGCAGAATGTGAGCCAGGCGCCCCTGGTGTCGAAGGGCCCGCCCATATAGCGCGAGCGCGGCGAGCCCAGAAATTTCGCATAATCAGCAAAGTCGTCCAGCACCGGTGCGCGCAACACCAGCCGCTCGGTGGTGAGGGTTGGAATGTCGCCGAACGACATATTTATGCCTCTCTATCCTTGAGCCGGTCCGTATCGCGCCGCTGCTTCTTGGTCGGACGCCCCGCTCCTTCGTCGCGCGGCGCGATGGCGGCCTCATAGGGCGAACGCTCGGCCTTAGGCAAACTGGGAGGCGAAAGATCCTCATAGAGCGTCATCGCTTCGCTGGCCGGTCCACGCCGCACGCCGGCATCGAGGATTTTCCAGACCACGATGCGGCCATGGATCGCCATGGTCAACACGTCGCCCGCGCCAACCTTGTAATCGCTTTTATCGGTCCGTTCGGAATTGACGCGGATGGCGCCGGTCTCGATGACCTTTTGCGCCAGCGTGCGCGATTTGAGGGCACGCGAGAAAAACAGGAACTTGTCGAGCCGTTCCTTGCGGACGGGTGTCGCACTTGTTCCTGTCAATCGCTACTCCGCACTCTTGTTGCGCAAGGCCGCCAGCTTGGCGAAGGGGCTGTCCGGATCGAACTTGGCCTCGCGCTGTTCGGGCCGCGGCTTGTCGAATTTAGGCCGCTCGTCACGGGGCCTTTCATTCTTCCGGTTGTCATTGCGCCCGCGTGGCTCAAATTTTGGCTTGGGATTGAGATGCTGGGCCTTGCTCAGGTCCTGCACTTCGCCCTCGGGGCGGCGCTTGGCCACTGGCCGCTGCTGCCGGCTTTCGCCCTCGGGACGGCGGCGATGCTCATGCCGCTTGGTCTCGGGCCGCTTGCCGCCGGGGAACCAGATTTCATCGAATTCGGGCTCGGCGGGGGTCGCATCTGCAACCACAGCCGGCTCGGATTCGACGATGGTCGTCGCCGGAATTTCGGCTTCAAGCGCCACGGGAACCACTTCCGCCTCGGCCGCGACGGCCTCCAGCGGCGCTTCGGCAACAGCATCGACCGATACCGGATTCTCCGCCAGCACTTCCCCAAGCGCCGGCGCTTCCGCACTGGCTTCAGCGGCCACGGGCGCCGCGACCTTGGGCGTGCGCTTGACCCGATAGCCGAGCGAACTCAGGATCGAGGCGAAATCCTCGCCCGAACACCCCAGCAGCGACGTCATCTCGACCGTCACGCGGAACCCGTTGCCTTCGGCGGCTCCGACCGGCACATCGCCCTGATGGCGCGTCGGATCGAGCGCGATCAGCGGCCGGATGATATCGGCCAGCCGTTCCAGAATATCGACGCGCACGGCCCGCTTGCCGGCCACCTTGAAGCCGGCGACCTCATAGAGCCTGGTATCGACCTCGGGATCGACCAGGAACGAGGTGCGGCCCGAGAGCACGATATGGGGAATGTCGGTGACGCCCGGCTGG
This sequence comes from Devosia neptuniae, assembly GCF_025452235.1. NCBI lineage: Bacteria > Pseudomonadati > Pseudomonadota > Alphaproteobacteria > Hyphomicrobiales > Devosiaceae > Devosia > Devosia neptuniae. Next base: position 1,687,125 of record NZ_CP104965.1, on the reverse strand, counting down.
CGGATGCCGCCATGCTTCAGCGCAAATAGAATCAGCGCCAGTTCGCGCGGCGCCGGCTTCAGCGCCAGCGGCAGGAAAATGTGATAGGCGCCGAACTTGATGCCCAGTTTGCGCATCTTGCCGCGCACGTCCTGGTCGAGCGCCTTGACCTCGTCGGCCACTTGCGCCCGCGGCAACAGCCCCAGATGCTCATAAAGCTGGAAGGCAATACCCCGTGCCGCGCCTTCGATATCGGCCGGCGCTTCCAGCGACATGACGCTTTCGAGCACGGTATTGATGTGATGGCGCAGCCACAGGCTTAACCGGTCCTGCACGCGTTCCAGGTCCACCCCGGTCAGCGTCTCATCGGCCAGAATCAGGATGCGCGGGCGATAGAGCGCATCGCCCTCGATCAGTTCGGCGACGACATCGCCCTTCCAGCGCAGCTTGCCATCGGTCGCCAGCACGAACTCCTCGTTCGGCGCCCCGGCCAGCCGGTCGGCCCGATTGTGAATTTCGGGCGCCACCACGTGATCGGCCGCCGCCCGCAAGCCCTTGGTATCGACGTCCCCGTCATTGCGGGAAAGGGTAAAGCGGAAGCCTTCGAGTGTGCCGATCAGATGGCCTTCCAGCCGAACTTCGCCACGCTCATTGATCTCGGGAGATGCCATACGTTTGTCTTTCAGGTGGCGAAGCAAGACGCTCGTGCGCCGGTCGACGAACCGCTGAGTGAGCCTTTCATGCAGGGCATCGCTCAGGCGGTCTTCAATGTCTCGGGTCTTTTCGCGCCAATGTGAAGGGTCTGCAAGCCAGTTTTTCCGATTGGCGACAAACGTCCAGGTGCGGATTTGCTTGATCCGATTGCTGAGCGTATCGATGTCCCCACTGGCATTGTCGCAAAAGCGAACCTGCTCGGCAATCCAGTCCTGGTCGACCGTTCCATTTCGTTTTAAATCCGAGTAAATTCGGGTGACGATTTCCCCGTGATTGGCCGGCGAAATCCCCTGATAATCAGGGATTTGGCAGCATTCCCACAACAGCCGCGCCCCGTCCAGACCGCGCGCCAGCTTGCCCGCCTCGTTGCGCGCTACAAATTCGAGCGCCCGCTGGTCCGTGGCCACCGGAACCCGCGTCAAACTGCGGTTTTCCGGGCTCTGTTCGAGGCTATCGAGCAGCGCGGGGATGGATGAATAATCTAGCCTATTGTTGCGCCATTGCAGCACTTTGACGGGTTCGAAATCGTGGGTTTCGAGCGCCACGACCATTTCTTCCTCGAATCCCTCGGTGCCCCCGGTCACCCCGAACGTGCCATTGCGCGCATGGCGACCCGCCCGGCCAGCAATCTGCCCCAATTCTGCCGCAGTTAAGGGTCGGCTCTGATGTCCATCGAATTTGGTGTCGTCGGCAAAGGCGACGTGATGGATATCAAGGTTGAGCCCCATGCCGATCGCGTCGGTCGCCACCAGAAAATCCACATCGCCATTCTGATAAAGCTCGACCTGCGCATTGCGCGTGCGCGGCGACAGCGCCCCCATCACCACCGCCGCCCCGCCCCGCTCGCGCCGGATCAGTTCGGCGATGGCATAGACCTGCCGCGCCGAGAAGGCGACGATGGCCGAGCGGGTCGGCTGGCGCGAAATCTTCTTGGACCCGGCATATGTCAGCTGGGAAAAGCGTGGCCGGTCCACAATATCGGCATTGGGCAGGAGTTTGCGGATCACCGGCGCCATGGTCGCCGCGCCCAGCAGCAGGGTTTCCTGGCGGCCCCGCGCATTCAATATGCGGTCGGTAAACACATGTCCGCGGTCAAAATCGATCGCCGTCTGGATTTCGTCGATCGCCACGCAATCGACATGGATATCGAGCGGCATGGCCTCGACCGTGCACACCCAATAGCGCGGTCGCGCCGGCACGATTCGCTCTTCCCCCGTCACCAGCGCCACGGCTTGCTCGCCGACCCGCTCGACCACCCGCGTATAGACCTCGCGCGCCAGCAAACGCAGCGGCAGCCCGATCATCCCGCTCGGATGGGCCAGCATTCGCTCGATGGCGAAATAGGTCTTGCCGGTATTGGTCGGGCCAAGAATCGCCTTGACCGATTGGTAGGGTGTAAAAGTCATCGCCGCCAATGTAGGGGCAGTTCTGTCCGGTTACGAGCCCCCAGCGGCCTGTCCCACAAATGCACACTCAATGCGACGGAAATGTCATCCGGCTTAATGGCAGGAACAGCCGGGGAACGAAACAGAACCGAATCGGCGCGACTCACTGAATCCCGTTTTGTTCTCCACCACTGGTAGTAGGTCGCGACACCCCGCCCCACCAGACGCGAATGCGGCAACCAAGGTTTGGCCGCCAACGGAACTTCCCCGTTCAACTCCGCTACCAAACCATGAAAATCCGCGATTTTTCGCGATCCATGAAGCAAAGGTAAATCGCGTGGGTTCTCAGTTTTTTGCCCCGTAGAGATTTCGCCGCCCCATCTCTGCGGGCCTCAGCGGCAAGATTGAGGATATTCCCCATTGACCGTCCCATCCGGGGACAAGGGCAGATTCCTCCCCTTCCACAATGCCATTCCCACCCACCGTGTCGTTCCGGCGCAGGCCGGAATCCATGTCCGTGGCGATCCGCATACATCCAGCGCCGGGATGGTCTTCAGCATGGATTCCGGCCTGCGCCGGAATGACGTCGTGGTTGGCTTGGTCACTCGGGCATCCTCCCGTCCCGAAACGGCACAATTCCGCGCCGTCAACCCCGTCCCCGTTCACCTCTGAACCAAACCCGGAACGAACAGGGAAGAAACGGCAGAGAATCAACCAATGCGGCTTTGTTCTCCACCACATCTGGTGGCCCGCCCCATCGCTCGCCCACTAGCCGGCAGCGCCATCGCCAAAAACCCGCCCGCTCCCCGCCAAACCCGTTCAACTCCATCACCAAAGCATGAAGATTGCTCGTTTTCGGCCAGGTCTAAACGAAACGCTAATCGCAAAAAGCGCTAGGGCTGCACGGACTTAACAGCGCAGCCCCCACAAATGCCCGGCCTTGGGCCGCGATCTTGGCAAAAAACCCGTTGACCGTATCGAAACGGGACGAAGCGTCAGGGTTTCATACTGGTCAGCACCATGGAGAGATCCCCCATATTGGTGCCCAGCAGCACGCGATAGGGCACGAAATAGCCCGTCTGGCCCAGCGGCGCATACCACATCAGGATGCGGCTCTTGTCGGCCAGGTAATTGGTGATTTCGGACTCGGTGAAATGCCCCGAGATCGGCTGGTAATCGAGGCTGCAAACCACGACCGGCCCCTGATAGCCCGTGCGTGGCGAGGTGGCCTCGTCTTCCCCGGCATAGCTCATGGCGATGTTGAAGCGCTCGACCCCGGTAAAGATATTGAGCTTGCGCTGGCACAGCCCCTTGTCGAGCGTTCCGCCCTTGACGACGAAGGCCGAGAGGAAGTCGCCGACGCCGGTCAGATGCCGGCGTTCCAGCGGCACCCGGTCATAGGTATCGGTGATCGGCGGCTCGACCTTGAAGGCGCTGACCTCGCCGCCGGCAAAGGTCACATCCACGCCAAAGGCTTCGCCATTGGCCCGGGTCTTGAGATTAAAGCTTTGTGACACCAGCCCATTGGCCGAACTGCCCGAGGCATGGGCGCTGGCCGTGCCGCTGGCCACCACGGCCCCCATCCCCGCGACGTTGGCGGAAAGATCGAGTGCATAGCGTGAGCCATTGTCGCTGAGCTCGACATCCATCATGGCGATATTGATGCCGCCCAGGGTCAGCACATAGCTGGCGCGGGCATCCACCTGTTGGGCAAGAGCCGGCGTGGCGGCTAGAAGAGCCATTGCGGCGAAGGCGGAACGGAAATACGTCACGGGCGCGTCGTCTCAACACTTTGGGGGCGAGCAGGCAGGCCCGGACGCCGCAGCGAATCACTATTAATGATGAAATTGCCGTGCCCTTGTGGCCCATGCAAGGCAATCACGGGCGTTTGCGGGCGCTGTCTTCTTGACGCGCTCCCCCTTTTCTCTAAAGAGCGGCCAAGATTTCACAACAATCGAGGCCCGTCGCGGTATTGAGCCGCCACGTAGGACCTTTACACAAATTAGGATATCTCCAAATGGCACGTCGCTGTGAACTGACTGGCAAGGGCGTAATGACCGGGAACAACGTGTCCCACGCGCTCAACCGCACCCGCCGCCGCTTTCTCCCCAATCTGCTCAACGTGACGCTGATTTCGGACGCGCTGAACCGTCCGGTCAAGCTGCGCATCTCGGCTGCGGCCCTGCGCACCGTCGAGCACCGCGGTGGCCTCGACGCCTTCCTGCTCAAGCAGGACGACGCGACCCTGTCGACCCTGGCCCAGGGCATCAAAAAGGAAGTCCGCGCCGCTCTCGCTGCTGCCTGAGCGAAACGGTCGGCCTATAAGAATTAGCCGCGTGGATGACGTGTCCACGCGGTTTTGTTTTGCGCTATGATGGCCAAGACGAACATCCGCGCCGGTCTGCTGCCGGGCCGCGGTTACATTGAGGTGCATTCTGATGCTTGCTCGTTTCCTGGCGGCCGTTGCCGCCATGGTCGTGGTCGTCGCCGCGTCCAATATTCTGGTGCTGTTTCCGCTGCAGGTCCAGCTTGGTTCGGTTAACCTGGCCGATCTGTTGACCTGGGGCGCCTTCACCTTCCCCTTTGCCTTCCTCGTCACCGACCTCACCAACCGCTATGACGGCCCGCGCAATGCACGGCTCGTCGTTCTGGTCGGCTTCCTGGTGGGCCTGGGGCTCTCATTCTATCTCAGCTACCATCCGCTGCCCTGGAATGCCGAAGGCGGCCCCGCCACCACCCAGCGCATTGCCCTCGCCTCCGCTGCGGCTTTCCTCACCGGCCAATTGCTCGATATCGCTGTGTTCTCGCGCCTGCGCGCGGCCAAGGCCTGGTTCCTGCCGCCGCTGGCCGGTTCGCTGTTCGGCTCGCTGATCGATACGGCCATCTTCTTCACCGTCGCCTTCGCCCCGGCTCTGGTCGGCATCGACCTGCTGTTCGGCCTGGCCGATGGCTCCTTGGCCTTCCCCGCCCCCTGGCTGGGCATCGGCCCCGAAGTCCCGCTCTGGATCTCCCTGGCCTCCGGCGATTTCCTGGTAAAATTCCTCGCCGCCCTGCTGCTGCTGGCCCCCTACCGCGCCCTGATGGGCCGGATCATGCCCCTCCCGCCGCTTGGCGCGCGGGCGTAAGGGCACATCTCTCGATGGGGACACCGCGCCCGTCAAAAATGCGGTGTCACCCCGGCGCAGGCCGGGGCCCATCTCGAGATGATGCAACACGCCGCAAGGTCGCGGATCAGAACACCTACCTGGCGGTACGGAAAAGATCCCAGGATGGACCCCCGCCTGCGCCGGGGTGACATCGTGGGTGTGGCCGCTTCAGGGGATTGGTCTATTGCGGTAACCCAAATTCCAACAGCAGGCTCCGCTGCCAATCGTTGAAGTTATTGTCGGATCCAATAACAACCCGCGTTTCCCCATCTTTGGCCGTATAAACCGCCATCGACTCCATATTGTCGACCTCCCCGCCGCCGGCCGACAGCAGCACTTCGCCCGCCATCACATTGCCGGCCCGCACCTCGGCGGCCGGGACGCGGCGCAGGGCCATGGAAAAGCTCAGGAACGACACGCCGCGTTCGAGTACCAGCAGGTCCCCATTGGGCAGGAAAGCGCATTCGGTAGGGTCAGTCGCCGCGCTCGAACGATAGCTCACCGGCCCCTTGTCACTTTGCCCCAACAGCCACCCGCGATGATTGCCGTCCGCATCGAAGGCCCCCTCGGCAAGCAACAGCGTCGAACCGGCAATCGGAGAGCCGGCCGGCGCCACGCACACCGATTCCACTGTTCTATTGGTGCGCAATTGGCTGAGCCAATCGGGAATTGGCACCTCGCGCGCGGCGCCGCCGGGCACGCCATTGCTCAGCGCAAAATCGGCCACCCGCGTCAAATTCTCGAACCCCACCCGCACCGCCAACGGTAGCCCGTCGCGATAAACGGTATCCACTGACTCGGCATCCCGTGCATATTGCCGGGGCAGCAAATCACCCTTGGAATTGCGCATGGGCTCGATGGTGACGCCGATAAAGCCGAACAGCCGGTTCGCGTCATCATAGGCCAATTGCCCGGCGACGAAATTGCCGCGATCGCTGACAAACACCGCGCGGTGATCCGCCCCGGTAAAGGTCAGCCCCGACAGCCCCCCAAACGTGTCCTCCTGGCTGACCATGGCGATACCGCCCCGCCAGATCAGCTTGTCCACGGGCTGGTCGAGCGCGCTATCCTTGAAGCGGGTGATCTGGACGGCGCTGACGGTTACCTCGGCGGCTGCGGCGGGCTGTACGCCCGCCAGCAGCGCCATGATCCCGGCAGCAGCAATCAGTCTCATCCGCGGCCGCGCCGGCGCGATTGGGCCGGAGGTTCTTCATCGAACAGGGCAGCCAATTCATCCGTCAGCGCCCCGGCCAGTTCCTCGGCGTCGAGCAGCGTCACCGCCCGGCGGTAATAGCGCGTCACGTCATGCCCGATACCCACGGCCACCAATTGGATGGGCGAGCGCGTTTCGATATCCTCGATCACCTGGCGCAAATGGGCTTCCAGATAATTGCCGGCATTGACGCTCTGGGTTGAGTCATCGACCGGCGCGCCGTCGGAAATCACCATCAGGATGCGGCGGGCTTCCGGCCGCGCCATCAGCCGCTTGCGCGCCCATTCGAGCGCCTCGCCATCGATGTTTTCCTTGAGCAGTCCCTCGCGCATCATCAGGCCGAGATTGCGCCGCGCATGCCGCCAGGGCTCATCCGCTGCCTTGTAGATGATGTGACGCACGTCGTTGACGCGCCCCGGATTGGCCGGGCGATTAGCTTCGAGCCACGCCTCGCGGCTCTTGCCGCCCTTCCAGGCGCGGGTGGTAAAGCCCAGGATCTCGACCTTGACGCCGCAGCGCTCCAAGGTGCGGGCAAGAATATCGCCGCAGATCGCCGCAATGGTGATCGGCCGCCCGCGCATCGAGCCCGAATTGTCGATCAGGAGCGTGACGATCGTGTCGCGGAAATCGGTGTCCTTCTCGACCTTGAAGCTGAGCGCCTGCATCGGATCGGTCACCACGCGGGTCAATCGCGCCGTGTCCAGCAGACCTTCTTCGAGATCAAACTGCCAGCTACGGTTTTGCTTGGCCATCAACCGCCGCTGCAGCTTATTGGCCAGGCGCGCCACCGCACCCGCCAGGTTTTCCAATTGCTTGTCGAGCAGCGCCCGCAATTGATCCAGCTCGTCCGGCGGGCACAGTTCGGCCGCCTTGACGATTTCGTCGAATTTGGTGGTGAACACCTTGTACTGGAATTGGTTGGAGAGGCGCTCCCCGCCATCCTTGGCAGGCGGGGGCATGGGCGCGTCTTCGCCCGCTTCGGCGGCCGCGTCCTCATCGGTATCGGCCATGTCCGATTCCATGCCTTCGACGTCGCCGGTTTCTTCCGACTCGCCGGCCTGCTGGTCCTGATCGGCATCCGAGCTTTCGTTCTCGCCCTCGCCCTGCTCCGGCGCCTTGTCCGAGCTGTCCCCGGCATCGGGCTCCTGATTGTCGTCGCTCTCCTCGTCGGAAGCGTCCGGATCATCCAGCTCGCTTTCGGGCACCAGGTTGAGGTCACGCAGCAGCGCCTTGGCGGCCTTGGAGAACTCGTCCTGGTTCTCATAGCGCGTCAACAGATCCTCGAGCGACTTGCCGCCCTTGTCCTCGATCTCCTTGCGCCACAGATCGACCAGCGCATGCCCCGAAGGCGGCACCGGCACCCCTGCCAGCTTCTCGCGCAGCAACAGGCCAAGCGCCTCCGCGATGGGCGCGTCGCCCTTGTCATCGACCTCGGCAAAATTGGCGCGGAACAACCGGTCTTCCAGCATTTCCCCGATATTGCCGACCATGCCCGGCATGCGCACGCAGCCAAGCGCCTCGACGCGCGCCTGTTCCAGCGCATCGAATGCCGCCCGCGCCATGGGGTCCACGGGGCTACGCTTACGGTGGGTTTCGGGATCATGGCTGGCCAGCCGCATCGCCATGGCATCGCCCTGCCCGCGGGCAATGGCCACGTCGCGCCGGGTCGGCAGGCGCGGCAGATTGGCGAGACGCGCCTTGTCCGAGGTCAGCAGCGGCCGGTCGGAGGTGAAGGTCACCTCCAGATCCGCCTTGCCGCCAATGGCTCGCACGGTCGCACCCATGGCCGATTTGAAGACCTGGGTCTGGTCGGGTCTATTGGCTTTGCTGCGAGGAGGCTGTGCCATGAGGTTCGGTCCGGCTTAGTGTTCTTGGTCTGGCTTGTGTGCTGCCATCAGCAGCAGCATGGGCCGTATTATTTCGTCGGCAAGGCCGGGTATGGCCTTGAGATCATCCGCGCTGGGCGACCATTCATCCATGGCATCGATAACAAAGCCGGCCACCAGCAATGCGGTGACCATGGTCGACATCTTGCGGTGGTATTTGACGATGCCCTCGACCACCCAATTGGTCACCCGCTCGCCTTCGCGCGCATAATCGCTCAGCGCAAACACCCGCTTGCCATCAGACTCGAGCCATTCCGGCTCGCCCCGCGCCGCAAAAATCGGATGCTCCATCGAAAAGACGAAAGCACCGCCCGGCACCAATGCATCACGCACCTTGCGAACAAAGGCATCGAAGTCGCCGAGGTAATGCACGGCCAGCGAGGAGAACACGAGATCATAGGCGCCGGTCTGGGGCACATAGGTCTCAAGGTCAGCCTGCTCATAGCGGATCGGCAGGCCCGCCCCCCGCTCTTTGGCGCTGGCGATCATCTTTTCGGAGAGATCGACACCCACCACCTCGGCCGCACCCGCCTCCACCGCAAAGCGGCAAAAGGCGCCGAAGCCCGACCCCAGATCAAGGACGCGCTTGCCCGTCAGATCCGGCAACATAGCTTTAAGCGACGCCCATTCGGGAGCCCCAGCCAGTCCCTGGCGCGAACGCGGGAACTGGCTGTAACCCTCAAAGAATTTGGCGTCGTCATAGATATTCTGGGCCATGAGCCGATCCAGTCTGCCACGACCTCTGGGGCGTGGATTAAGCCGTCACCGCCAGATTGGCGGACGACTCGGGCAGGTCTTCCCCGAACACGCGCTGATAGAACTCGGCCACCACCGGGCGCTCGAGCTCGTCGCATTTGTTGAGGAAGGTCAGCCGGAACGCAAAACCGGTGTCGCCGCCGAAAATCTGCGTGTTCTCGGCCCAGGTGATCACCGTACGCGGGCTCATCACGGTGGACAGGTCCCCATTGATGAACGCCTGGCGCGTCAAATCGGCCAGTCGCACCATGTTGGAAATGAGCTTCTTGCCCTTTTCGGTCTCGCCATAGGCCTTGTTCTTGGCCAGGACGATGCCGACTTCCTTGTCATGCGGCAGGTAATTCAGCGTCGTCACCAGGCTCCAGCGGTCCATCTGACCCTGGTTGATCTGCTGGGTGCCGTGATAGAGGCCCGACGTATCGCCCAGACCAATCGTATTGGTGGTCGAGAACAGGCGGAACGCCGGATGGGGCACGATGACGCGGTTCTGGTCGAGCAGGGTCAGCCGACCTGCCACTTCCAGCACGCGCTGAATAACGAACATCACGTCGGGCCGGCCCGCATCATATTCGTCGAACACCAGAGCGACATTGTTCTGCACCGCCCATGGCAGAATGCCATCGCGGAATTCGGTGATCTGCTTGCCATCCTTGAGCACGATCGCGTCCTTGCCGACGAGATCGATACGCGACACGTGGCTATCGAGATTGACGCGCACCAGCGGCCAGTTCAGCCGCGCCGCGACCTGCTCGATATGGGTCGATTTACCCGTGCCGTGATAGCCCTGCACCATGACGCGGCGGTTGAACGCAAAGCCGGCCAGGATCGCCAAAGTGGTGTTGCGGTCGAACAGATAATCCGGATCGATCGGGGGCACATGGCTGGTGCGTTCGGCATAGCCCTTGACCACCATGTCGGTGTCGATCCCGAACAGGTCCCGGGCCTTGTAGTCGGTGTCGGGCAGATTGCTGAATTCACTCATTGGAGGGCTCTTGCAGGAAGGAGAGAAAATCGAGGCGGGAGAACGAAAAGACGGGCGCTCTATAGCAGCAATGTGACAAGGGGGGTAGCCGTGGATTGCTCACCCCTGCCTCTCGTGACGAGTTCGGTCAGGGAGAGTCGAAAATGGTGGTTTTCGAGAAGCCGGAGCGGAGCGTACATGAGTACGTGAGCACCGGAAGCGCAGAAAACTGCCATTTGCAGGCCTCCATCACCGAACTCAACTATTTGGCAACGAACCCCGCCTTCTTGAGATGCGAATAGGCCGCGATGATGGTGCGCAGCCGGTCCTCGGATGATTTGTCGCCGCCATTGGCATCGGGATGGTGGATCTTGACCAGGGTCTTGTAGGCCCGCTTGATCTCGTCCGATTTGGCATGACCCATAATGCCCAGCGTTTCGAGCGCCCGCCGGTCCGGCTCATGCAGCGGCTTGACGCGTTCGGAGGCCGGCGTCTGCGCCTGCCGGTGCCGGTAGCGCGCAAACACGCCGAACGGATCGCCATATTTGTCGCCGGGCCGCAGGCCCGCCGTGCTGGCCGGCCGTGCGCCCGCCTGACCCGTGGCAAAACTCTTGCGGGTATCGGCCTTGGGTGGCGCATGCAGCGCCTCTTCCAGCTCGTCCTTCTCCATGCCGGCGAAGAAATTGAAGGCGGTATTGTAGTGGCGCACATGCTCGAGGCAGAAATGATGATACTGCCCCTCGCTGCGATGCCCCTTGGGTGCCTTGTGCGTACCGGGCCGGTCACAGCCTTCCCAGTCGCAGATCTGCTCCACCGGCGCAGGCTTCTCTTCCCGGCGCGGCCTGATGCGAATGTTATCGAACAGCTTGGATTGCAGTTTCATTCTCGCCTAGTTACTTGCCAATAGACCAAAGGAACCTGCCACGATGTCCGCCAGACAGACCATCATAGCCAAGCTCACCGCTAAATTTGCCCCCGCTTTCCTCGATGTGATCGACGAGTCGAGCCAGCATCATGGTCACGCCGGGTGGCGCGAGGGTGGTGAAACCCATTTTCGTGTCAGAATCGCGACCCGTCATTTTGACGGTCTAAGCCGCGTCGCGCAACACCGCGCGGTCATGGACGCGCTCGAAACCGAACTCAAAGGCCCCGTACACGCCCTGGCCATCGATGTTCTGCCTGCCGAAGGGCCGTTCTAGCCACAAGGTCGGGGCCGCAAGATACAGCATTATCTGTCGGGATGGGCGTCTATCTGCGCATCTCATCCAAAAATGCTGATACCGCCTCCGGCGCCACGCCTTTTTCGATGAAGGCCTTGCCGATACCGCGCGTCAGAATGAAGGTCAGCGCCCCACGCGAGACCTTCTTGTCCTGCGCAATGGCTGCCATCAAAGTCTCGGTGGAGCCAAGCCCGCCTTCGATATCACCCAATATGGTTGGCAGGCCCGCATTTTTCAAATGCGCGGCAATCCGCCCGGCGTCCTGGCTTGGCGCGAGGCCCAGTCTGGCGGAAAAGCCATGCGCCAGCACCATGCCGATACTGACCCCCTCGCCATGCAGCAGGCGGTCGGAATAGCCGGTATCCTTTTCCAGCGCATGCCCGAAAGTATGCCCCAGATTGAGCAGCGCCCGGACGCCCAATTCCTTTTCGTCCTCGATCACCACCCGCGCCTTATGCGCACAGCAGCGGGCAATGGCCTCGCCCCGGGCCGGCCCGCCAGCAAAAATCTCTTCGCGCTTTTCCTCGAGCCAGAAGAAGAAATCCTCGTCGTCGATCAGCCCATATTTGACCACTTCGGCATAGCCGGAGGCAAATTGGCGGGGCGCCAGCGTGTCCAGCGTCGACAAATCCGCCAGCACCAGCCGGGGCTGGTGAAACGCCCCGATCAAATTCTTGCCATGCGGCGAATTGATCCCGGTCTTGCCGCCCACCGAGCTATCGACCTGCGCCAATAGCGAGGTCGGCATCTGCACGAAATCCATGCCGCGCCGCGCGATCGCGGCGGCAAATCCGGCCAGATCCCCAATCACCCCGCCGCCCAGCGCGATCACCAGATCGCCCCGCTCCAGCCGCGCCGCCAATATGCCCTCGACTGCCGCCTGCAGCCCGGGCCAGCCCTTGGTGCTTTCCCCCGGCGGCAGCACGATCTCGCTATGCCCCAGCCCCGCTGCATCCATCGACGCGATCAGCCGTGGCAATTGCGCCTTGGCCACGTTTTCATCGGTGATGATGCCAAAACGCCTGCCGGGAAAGCGCTCGGCCAGGATCGCCCCGGCCTCATCGATCAGCCGGTCGCCGATCAGAATGTCATAGGCGCGCTCGCCCAGTGCAACGTGAACCTTGTGGGCGATATCGGCCATGAGCGAAACAGTCCTAATTCTTGAGATGGGCCAGCACGGCCTCGATCACATCGGCGGCCACCACATCCTGCGGCACATCGCGCGACAGCACGGTCACATGGGCATCGGCATAGATGGGATAGCGTTCGGCAATCAATTTTTCGAGCGTCTGGCGCGGATTGGCCGTCTTGAGCAGGGGCCGATTGGAGCGCCGCGATACCCGCTCGAACAGAATATCAGCCTCGGCCTTGAGCCAGATCGAGATAGCCTCGGCATTGACCAGCGCCCGCGTTTCCTCGCTGACAAAAGCGCCGCCGCCCGTTGCCAGAATGATATCGGGATCCTTGAGCACCCGGGCAATCACCCGGGCCTCCCCGGCCCGGAATTCGGCCTCGCCACGCTGCTCGAAGATCTCGGGAATGCTCATTTGCGCGGCTTTTTCGATCTCTTCGTCGCTATCAAGAAACAGCCGATTGAGCTTGGCCGCCAGCCGCCGCCCTACCGTCGTCTTGCCCGCCCCCATCATGCCGACAAGCACGATCGGCCTGCCGCCCAACAGGGCAGCAAGTTCCTCGGCGCGGGCCTGCCGCTTTGCCGGATCGGATCGGCTCAATTGGGGCTCCAAGTCTTGTTTGCGCGCTATCAAGCCGTCCCGGTCCTGCCTGTCAAGAACATGCAGGCGCTTCCCGCATTTCGAGGAGGCAAAATGGGCAAACTGGACTATGCCTACCAGATGGAAACCATTTGCGGTCAATTTTACGCAAAGAGTTCAACCGCCGGATCGCCATGCCCACGCTCATCCGCCTGATCATCATTCTGCTGTTTCTCGCCGGCCTGGTCTATGGCGGCATGATTGCGCTGGTGACCTATGTGCAGCCAACGCCCAAGGAAACCACGATCCGCATTCCCCAGCGCGACCTGCTTGGCGGCGGCGAGCCCACCCTGCCCGGCCAGGCACCAACGCCCACCGATCCGGCGCCCACGCCGTGAGCGGAGACCATCTCATCGGCTCATTTCTTGAGATGATGTCGGCCGAACGCGGCGCCGCCAAAAACACCATCGAAGCCTATGGCCGCGACCTCACTGACTATGCCGGCTTCGTCAAAGCCCAAAAGCAGACCCTGCTCACCGCGCCCCGCGAAACCGTCACCGCCTATCTCGATGACCTACGCAGCCAAGGCCTATCGGCCTCGTCCAGCGCTCGCCGCCTCTCGGCCATCCGCCAGTTCCATCGCTTTCTGTGCGCCGACAATCTGCGTGGCGACGATCCAACGCGCATTGTTTCGAGCCCCAAAAGCCGCCGCGCCTTGCCCAAAGTGCTGTCCATCGCTGAGGTGGATAAGCTCCTGACCACCGCCGAAGCCGAAGCCAATACCCCCGCCACTCCGCCAAAGCAGGCCGCCGCCCTGCGGCTCTATCTGCTGCTCGAACTGCTCTACGCTACCGGCATGCGCGTGTCCGAACTGGTCAGCCTCAAGCGCTCCGCCGTGATGCGCGACGCCAGTTTCATCACCATTATCGGCAAGGGCAACAAGGAGCGCGTCGTGCCGGTCAATGACCGCGCCCGCGACGCCATCCGCGTCTATCTCAAAACGCTGGAACCCGGTGCCTATCTTTTCCCCGCCACCGGCGCCGAGGGTTATCTTTCCCGCCAGGTCTTTGCTCGCGATCTCAAGCTGCTCGCCGGCCGCGCCGGTATCAGTTCGGCTCGCGTCGCGCCCCACGTGCTGCGCCACGCCTTTGCCAGTCACCTGCTGGGTGGTGGCGCCGACCTAAGGGTGGTGCAGATGCTGCTCGGCCATGCCGATATCTCGACCACCCAGATTTACACCCATGTGCTCGACGAAAAGCTGCGCAGCCTTGTGGAGCAGCACCATCCCCTGAGCGATTCCGCGAAATAGGTGGCTGTGCGTTGCTCGAAATGTTAGCCAGATGTGCACCGATTAAGCGCATTAGCGTTGTGGTCTTGACTCGGAGGTGATCGGTCGCCACTTTCCGGCCACTTTGGGGCGCAAGAGCAGCCCCCTACTTCTATGGTCGCAGCAAAACGACCCCAAACGGGCGGTGGGATGCAGTCTTATCTCGATTTCGAAAAGCCGGTAGCCGATCTTGAAGGCAAGATCGCCGAACTCAAGTCGCTCGCGGCGACCGACCAGGCTGTGTCCATCGATGAGGAAGTCAACCGCCTGTCGAGCCGCGCCGACGAGGCGCTGGTCGAGATCTATAAAAAGCTGACGCCCTGGCAGAAAACCCAGGTTGCCCGCCACCCTCAGCGCCCACACTTTTCCGACTACATCACCGGCCTGATCACCGAGTGGAGCCCGCTTTCGGGTGACCGCAAATTCGGCGAAGACGCCGCTGTGCAGGCCGGTTTCGGGCGCTTCAACGGCCAGCCCGTCGCCATTCTCGGCCAGGAAAAGGGCAATTCCACCGAAAGCCGCCTCAAGCACAATTTCGGCATGGCCCGCCCCGAAGGCTATCGCAAGGCCGTCCGCATCATGGACATGGCCGACCGTTTCAATATCCCGGTCATCTCCTTCGTTGATACCGCCGGCGCCTATCCCGGCATCGGCGCCGAAGAGCGCGGCCAGGCCGAGGCCATTGCCCGCTCCACCGAAAAATCGCTCGAACTGGGCGTACCCAACTTGGCCATCATCATCGGCGAAGGCGGCTCGGGCGGCGCCATCGCCATTGCCACCACCAATCGCGTGCTCATGCTCGAACACGCCATCTACTCGGTGATATCCCCCGAAGGCGGCGCCTCCATCCTGTGGAAAGACGCGGCCAAGGCCCAGGACGCCGCCACCACCATGAAGATCACCTCGGCCGATCTTCTGGCCTTCGGCGTGGTCGATGGCATCATTCCCGAGCCCACCGGCGGCGCTCATCGCCATCCCGAGCAGATCATGGCCTCGACCAGCGCGGCCATCGACAAGTTCCTGGCGGACTTTGCCGGCAAGGGGCGGCTGGAAACTCGCGAACATCGCCGCGAAAAGTTCCTCGCCATCGGCACGACGCTCTAGGAAGCCATCACATCTTCGCGTGAACGGCCCGCTTCCAGCCAATTTTTCGGCATGGTAAGGAATCGTTCACCGCGAATACTCATGCTGCGGTAACTATGGCCCGCTAAGGGTCACTCCAATTATCGCATCATCTGGCGGCTCCCGGTGTCCACGCTTCTGCGCAATATCTGCTCGCTGATCATCCTGCTGTGGCTGGCTTTCGGCCTTGCCGCCTGCACGACCTTCGTCAAGGGCGGCAATGAAAAGGCCAATCGGCCGCTCTCGAGCGAAACGCTGGCGGGGCTAGCCCGTATCGGCTCCTCGCCATCCGAGCCCATGGTCATCCGCGTCTTCAAGCAGGAAGAAGTGCTCGAAGTGTGGAAACGCACCAAATCGGGCCAGTATGCGCTGTTCAAGCAATACGCCATCTGCGCCTATTCGGGCGGACTGGGGCCGAAGGTCAAGGAAGGCGACTATCAGAGCCCCGAGGGTTTTTACACCATCACCCCCGGCCTGATGAACCCGAACTCGTCCTATTACCTGGCCTTCAATGTCGGCTTTCCCAATAAGTTCGACCGTGCTCTTGGCCGTACCGGCTCCAATCTGATGGTGCATGGCGATTGCAAATCGGTAGGCTGTTTCGCCATGACCGATGCGGGCATTGCCGAAATTTATGCGCTGGCACGCGAAACCTTCAAGGGCGGCAACCCGAGCTTCCAGATTCAGATCCTGCCCTATCGCATGAGCAGCGCCAAGCTGGCCCAGAACGTGGCCAGCCCGCATCTCGATTTCTGGCGCAATATCAAGGAAGGCTCCGACATTTTCGAGCTGACCAAGACTCCGCCCGTCTGGGATGTCTGCGAAGGGCGCTATATTTTCAACGCCAACAATCGCACTCCGCTCGATGCGCTGGGCCCCTGCCCGCCGGTGAGCCGCAGCCCGCAATTGCTGGCGCTACAGGCCGCTGATACCACAGCGATTGAAAGCCATCAGACCAGTGCCCAGCGCAAGGCCAGCGAGCAGGCTGCCATCAAGGCCCGCGGCGAGGCCATTAACGGCGCTGTCACCGGACTGTTTGGCGGCTTGGGCAATGTCTTTGGCGGCGCTAGGGATGCCGATGTCGTGCCGGTGATGAGCGGAAAAATCGCCCCGATCCCCGCTATTCGCCCTTGAAGCGCGGCTAACGCGCGCCGACATCAGCGCGAGCAATTTGGCTGAGCATCATGCTTGGGCCGTATTCCGGCGCAATGACAACGCGCTGGCGCATGATGGAGACCTGGCAGTGCAAGACACCTGGACACTGGGCGGCGTTTCCAAGGAGGAGCCGGCCACGGCTTCTTCTCCCGGGACCCAGAAACCGCCCCGCCAGCCGGTCACGGGCCGGGTGCTGAGCTTCGTCGTGGGCCTGGTCGGCGTGGCTGCCATTGCGGCCGCCGGCTGGGTCTATACCGAGACCCAGCGCGATATCGCCCGTATCTCCACCGACATTGCGCAAATCCGCCTGAGCCTGGCGCTCTATGGCCAGCAAGGCACAACGGCACCCGCAGCAGCGCCGGCCAGCAATGACGGGGCCCTGCGGGACCTGGCCAATCGCCTGGCCATCCTCGAACAGAACTGGCGCAGCGGCACGGCGCCGGCCGCCCTGCCGGCCGTTCCTGCGGCCCCCGATGCAGCGCCCACGGGCCCGGCAGCTAGCGCCGCCAATGCCGATTGCCTGCCCGATGGCATGCGCATCCTGGTTTCGGCGGGCGACAGCTACCCGATCTGCAACAACACGGCCAAGGTGGATATCGCCGTAGTGGACAATGGCTTCATCACCTTGGCTGGCGGCACCACCATCGCCTCCGGCGCCACCATTCCCCTGCCCGACAGCACCTGCAATATCAGCGTCATGTCCTCTGGCGATGGCGGCACCACCGGCTTCGCCGAAATCCGCGTGAAGTGCTGAGCGGGTAGCGCCATCCCATTCCGCACAAACAAAAAAGCCCGGGCATCACTGCCCGGGCTTTTATCTATCCGGCCAAACCGGCGCCTAGAACGCGCCGTGGCAATGCTTGAATTTCTTGCCCGAGCCACAGGGGCAAGGTGCATTGCGCGATACGCCAACCAGCAGCTTGGGATCGACCGGCCGCAGCGATGGATCGCTGCCCACCGCACCCAGCGAATCCGCGATCGTGTCACCACCATCGGCATCGTTCTCGCCGGTCAGCGGATCGATATGGGTTTCGCGAATGCGGGAGAAATCGGGCGCCGGCGGCGCTACCGGGCGCGGCTGCAGCACGACATGGCTGAGCTGGGTGGTCACCAGTTCGCGCATATTGGTCAGCAGCGCCTGGAATAGCTCATAGGCTTCCTGCTTGTATTCGTTGAGTGGATCGCGCTGGGCGATGCCGCGCCAGCCCACGACCTTGGAGAGGTGATCCAGCGTCACCAGATGCTCGCGCCACAGCCCGTCGATCGACTGCAGCAGGATGGTTTTTTCCACCTGCCGCATCACGGTTGGGTTGGGCGTGCCGGCTGCTTCAAACGCCTGCAGCGTCTGAGCTTCCTTGGCCGCAGCAGCGGCATCGGCCGCCTCGATCAGTCGCTCCGTCACGATTTCCGCATCGATCCCCTCTTCCTCGGCCCATGCCTTCACCGGCACGTCGAGGTTGAGATAGGTCTTGGCAGCCGCTTCCAGCTGCTCGGTATTCCACTGCTCGGGATAGGACCGCGCCGGGATCGCCTTGGCAACGAGCGTTTCGATCAGATCGTGGCGCATTTCCACGACCGTCTCGCTGACATCCTCGGCATCCATCATTTCCAGACGCTGCTCGAAGATCACCTTGCGCTGATCATTCATCACGTCGTCGTATTTGAGGATGTTCTTGCGGATATCGAAGTTGCGCGCTTCGACCTTGCCCTGCGCCCGCTCGATGGCCTTGGTCACCCAGGGATGGGTGATCGATTCGCCCTGTTCCAGGCCCAGCTTGCCCAGCATGGAATCCATCGATTCCACCGGGAAGATGCGCATCAGGTCGTCCTGCAAGCTCAGGAAGAAGGCCGAATGGCCCGGATCGCCCTGACGGCCCGACCGACCGCGCAGCTGGTTGTCGATGCGGCGGCTTTCATGCCGTTCGGTACCGATCACCATCAGCCCGCCCGCGGCCAAAGCCTTGGCCTTGTCCTCGGCAATTGTCCTCTTGATGTCGGCGATCTTGGCCTCGCGCGCCTCGCCCTCCAGCCCGGCGGCCTCTTTCTCGATACGCATTTCGAGATTGCCGCCCAGCTGAATGTCGGTACCGCGGCCAGCCATATTGGTGGCAATGGTGATGGCGCCCGGCAGGCCGGCATCGGCAACGATGAAGGCTTCCTGCTCGTGGTGGCGCGCATTCAGCACGTTCATGGAGCCGACATTCTTCTTGCGCAGCAGTTCGGCCAGCATTTCCGACTTCTCGATCGAGGTCGTGCCCACCAGCACCGGCTGGCCGCGCTCCTGGCATTGCTTGATCAGATCGGCGATGGCGTCGAATTTTTCCGCAGCCGTGCGGTAGATTGCGTCCTCGTCATCCTTACGCGCCACCGGCACGTTGGTGGGGATGGTGACCACGTCGAGCTTATAGATATCGGCGAATTCTTCGGCTTCCGTCGAGGCCGTACCGGTCATGCCGGCCAGCTTCTTGTAAAGGCGGAAATAATTCTGGAAGGTAATCGAGGCCAGCGTCTGGTTTTCCGGCTGGATCTTGACGTGTTCCTTGGCTTCAAGCGCCTGGTGCAGACCTTCCGAATAGCGGCGACCCGGCATCATGCGACCGGAGAATTCGTCGATGATCACCACTTCGTCGTCGCGGACGATATAGTCCTTGTCCTTGCGGAACATCTTGTGAGCGCGGAGTGCCGAATTGGCGTGGTGCACCAGGGCGACGTTTTCCACGTCATACATCGAGGCCGATTTGAGCAGGCCATCAGCCGCCAGGCGCTCTTCGAGCTTTTCGATGCCCGCATCGGTAAAGGTCGCCGAACGCTGCTTCTCGTCGATCTCGAAATCGCCTTCGTCGAGAATAGCCATCAGCTCGTCGATCTTGACGTAAAGATCGGAGCGGTCTTCGGACGGACCCGAAATGATCAGCGGCGTGCGCGCCTCATCGATCAGGATGGAGTCCACTTCGTCGACGATCGCATAGGCATGGCCGCGCTGCACCATCTGGGCGCGCGTATATTTCATGTTGTCGCGCAGATAGTCGAAGCCGAATTCGTTATTGGTGCCATAGGTAATGTCGGCGGCGTAGGCGGCCTTGCGCTCCGGGTCGGTCAGCCCGTGCACGATAATGCCGTAGCTCATCCCCAGGAAATTGTAGATCTGCCCCATCCAGGCAGCGTCGCGGCGGGCCAGGTAATCGTTGACCGTAACCACGTGGACGCCTTCACCCGTCAGCGCATTGAGATAGACGGCCAGCGTTGCCACCAGCGTCTTGCCTTCACCGGTCCGCATCTCGGCGATGGAACGATCGTTCAGCACCATGCCGCCGATCAGCTGCACATCGAAATGCCGCATACCCAGCACGCGCTTGGAGGCTTCACGTACCGCCGCGAAAGCCGGCACGATCAGCTCGTCCAGCTTGGCGCCCTTTTCCAACCGCGACTTGAATTCGGCCGTCATGCCGCGCAGGGCATCGTCGGTCATTTTGGCGAATTCGGGCTCGAGTGCGTTGATCGCATCCACCTTGCCCTGGAACCGCTTGACGTGCCGATCGGACGGAGAACCGAATATCCGCCGGGCGAGCGCAGCAAGTGCCATATGTCAGGTCCTTTTTTTGATCATCGGCGCGGGCGCGCAGGGCCTAGGCGGTCTCGGTCGGGTACCTTACCCGGCTGGCCTCGTCGGCGCGATGACAAAGCCGTTGCGGCTTCACGATCTCGTTTGTTCCCGCGGCAAGTCAGGACGTCATTGTCCATTGCCTTGCCAGGGGCCTTGAAAAGCGCGTGAGATGTAAGAGCGAGCCATTGTCTTGTCAACGCCGCCGAAATGGGCGACACCTCCTGCGCCCGCCGGAAACCCGGCCCAAACCGGCAATTAGGCCTCTCTACTGCCGCCGTCTCCTCACAAGTAGCGGCGCGGCACATTTTGGCCCCGATGCCGTGTGAGGGCAGGCCGACCAGTAACGAGCCCAGGCGCCACCGGATGCGCCGGCCAAGGAGAATGTCCTGATGTCCTTTTCGACCCTGCGCCTTGCCACGACTGCCAGCGTGCTGGCGCTGCTCATGGC
Organism: Devosia neptuniae; assembly: GCF_025452235.1. Taxonomy (NCBI): domain Bacteria; kingdom Pseudomonadati; phylum Pseudomonadota; class Alphaproteobacteria; order Hyphomicrobiales; family Devosiaceae; genus Devosia; species Devosia neptuniae. The sequence goes on along the minus strand of NZ_CP104965.1, from coordinate 1,666,497 downwards.
GGCCAATGCTGTCGCCCCCGCTTTCGCGCAGGACGCAGCTCCCGCTCCCGCCGCTGAGGCCCCTGCTGCCGAAGCACCTGCGCCTGTATCTCCCGACGCTGTGGTCGCAACGGTTGGTGGGGAAACCATCACCGAAGCCGATCTGAGCTTTGCGGCCGAAGACCTGACCCAGGAACTCAGCCAGATGCCGGCCGACCAGCGCCGGCCATTCCTGCTGCGAGTGCTGATCGACATGAAGGTCATGGCCAAGGCCGGCCGCGATGCCGGCATGGGCGACACGCCCCTGTTCAAGCAGCGCCTGGCCTATCTTGAAGAACGCGCCCTGCGCCGCGCCTATTTCGCCGATGCCATCGCCAATTCGGTGACGGAAGAAGCCGTGCGCGCCGAATATGACAAGCTCGTCGCCGACTTCAAGCCGGCCGAGGAAATCCGCGCCAGCCACATCCTGGTCGCCACCGAAGAAGAAGCCAAGGCGATCAAGGCCGAGCTCGATGGCGGCGCCGATTTCGCCACCATCGCCAAGGAAAAGTCGATCGATCCGGGCGCAGCCAATGGCGGCGATCTCGGCTTTTTCGGCAAGGGCATGATGGTCGCTCCCTTCGAGGAAGCTGCCTACGCCCTGACCGAAATCGGCCAGGTCTCCGAGCCGGTGCAGTCCCAGTTCGGCTGGCACATCATCAAGCTCGAGGAAAAGCGCGAATCCGCTCCGCCCACCTTCGAGCAGGTCGCCAGCCAGTTGCAGCAGCAATTGCTGATGACCACTTTTGACGGCACCGTTGCCAAGCTGATGGAAGGCGTCACCATCGACATTCCCGACGCGGCCCTCGACGCCGCTGTCAAGGCACAGTCCGAGCCGGCCGCCGCCGCGGGTGAAGGCGAAGCCGCTCCCGCCGCGCAGTAAGCGTCCTATGGTCCGGGGGTTAACAGCCCCCGGACCAATTGCCGAGCCGCCTGCCGCATCTCCTCCGGATCCGCGATCAGCCGCCCGGTCAGCAGCCGATGCCAGGCAAACCCCGCCAGCATGTCGGCAGCCAGCCCCGTATCGATATCGGCGGCCAATTCGCCCCGCGCCACGCCCCGCTCGAAAATCTGCCCGGATTGCTGGCGTCGCTCAAGCGCATAGGCCCGCAGCGAAGCGGCGGCCGCCTCGTCGCGTTGGGCTTCGGCGACAATGAAGCGGAACACCTGCCCGGCACCGGTATTGCCCCAATGGGCAAAGACGCCGGTGAAGAAGGCGACCACGTCGCCCTCCACGCTGCCGGTATCCATATGCACATTTGCCGGCTTGTGCCGGTGATAGACCTCGAGCAGCAAAGCCGTTCGGCCCGGCCACCATTTATAGATGGTCGGCTTGCCGGCCCGGGCCCGCTTGGCCACCGCCTCGATGGAAAACCCGGCAATGCCTTCCTCTTCCACGATGGCCTGAGCCGCGTCGAGAATGGCTTCCTGGGTATCGGGATTGCGCCGCGCCCCAATGGATCGGCGGCGCTCCTCGCTATCGTCTGCGCTCGGCTCTGTCATGTCAGCAATATCGGACAGAACGCGTCGAAAGAAAAGACTTGAACGAAACGTGTCGTTCTCATATATAACGAAACGTACCGTTTCAATGGAGCTTGGAAATGAAGCCCTCTCTCGCTGCACGTCTGCGCATGGCCGCAGTCATGACCCTGGCCGTCTATCCGGTCGTGACCCTTTATCTCTACATCCTGATGCCGCTCACCACCGGATGGGAAATCTGGCAGCGAAGCCTCGTGCTGGTGCCCTTCATGGCAACCACCATCGTCCTGCTGATCGTGCCGCTGATTACCCGCTATTTCGGCGCTTTTATCGCCGGCCGCAAACCCGCAGCCGCTCAGGCGGCGTGAGACCTCAATAAATCGCGTGAGCAATGAAAAATCCCGCCGGTGAAAGCCAGGCGGGATTTTCGTTATTACGGCTCGAGTTCGATGTCCCAGTAGAGATAGTCGAGCCAGCTCTGGTGCAAATGGTTGGGCGGGAAGGCCCGGCCATTATTGTGCAGATCATGCACCGTGGGGTGATAGGGCGCCTGATGAGGATACATCTTGATTTCGCTGGGCAGCCGATTGGCCTTGCGCAGATTGCACGGCGCGCAGGCGGCCACGACATTGTCCCAGGTGGTCAGCCCGCCCTTGGAGCGCGGAATCACGTGGTCGAAGGTCAGGTCATCCTTGGAACCGCAATATTGGCACTGGAAGCGATCGCGCAGGAACACGTTGAAGCGGGTAAAGGCGGGATGCCGCGCCGGCTTCACATAATCCTTGAGCGACACCACGCTAGGCAGCTGCATTTCGAAGCTGGGCGAGTGGATGACCGTATCGTAATGGCTGACAATATTGACCCGATCCAGGCACACAGCCTTGATCGCATCCTGCCAAGACCACAATGACAAGGGATAGTAACTGAGCGGCCGGAAGTCGGCGTTCAGAACGAGTGCGGGACAGGCCTCAGGCGACACGTGGATCGTCACTTGAGTCTCCCGGATCGGGAATCGAGTAAGTCCATAGCCCCCTTATACTAGGCCCTTTGTGTCAGGGCTGTGAAGCGGGCATGTGCAGAGGCACGCGTGATTATTTTTCGAGCTGGCGGGCGATGAATGCGCTGGCAAAAGCCAGACCGTCCGGCGCAATGCCATGCCCAACGCCGGGGCTGACATGATAGGCCACATCATAGCCGGCCAGTCGCAAGGCCACATCGGCATCGGCGCTCAGTTCAGGATCGACCACCGGGTCCATGTCCCCATGCACGAGACACACCGGCTGCCTGGCGAACGTCCCCTCGGCAAAACCTTCTGCGGGCAGGAAGGCGCCTGAAAACGCAATGATCCCCATCAGCGGCTCGGGCAGCGACAGGCCCACATGCAGCGCCATCATCGCGCCCTGGCTGAACCCGGCGAGAATGGTGTGCTGCGGCGTTACCCCGGTCTGGCGCCATAGATCGTTAAGAAACTCGACCAGCACCGGCCGCGCCTGCACCACACCCATTTGCCGGCTGGCCAGTCGATCGCCTTCATAGTCGATGTCGAACCACTGGTAGCCCGCCGCATTGACCCGGCACGCTTCGGGCGCATTGGGCGAAACGAACAGCGCATCGGACAAAATATCCTGCCAATGCGGCGCCAGCCCGATCAGGTCGGCACCATCGCTGCCATAGCCATGCAGCAGCACCACGGCATGGTTGGGCTGCCCGCCCGATTTAGGCGCAAGCATGGGACCGGAGAGTTTTGCGGACATGGCGATTTCCAAAAATGACCGGCGCACCCTGCCCCGCCAGGGCGCAAAAATCCAGCCGCAGAAACCTACATCTGCGGCAATGGCTCCACCGCCAGCAACAGGGACACCAACTGGCTCTGCTGCCTGGTATCGGTCTTGCGGAACAGATGCCCCAATTGGGTGCGCACCGTCAGGATCGACACGCCATTGCTGCGCGCGACATCGCCCAGCGCCCGGCCACTCGCCAAAGCCGCCGCCAGCGCCGCTTCCTTGGGCGTCAAATCGAACATGGCGCGGATCCGATCTTCAAAGCCCGGCGGCAGGCGCTCGGAGAGATCGCGTATTGCGATATGGGCGCCCTGCAGCGCGGGGAGCCCCTGCACGAAAAGATTGCGCGCCGGGATGATCGACAATGCGACGGCATTGCCGGTTTCAGGATGCGTGGCGATCATGTCGGTGCCAATGCTGCCCGCCGGCACATTGGCGCGCTGCAAGGCCGCCATGAATTCTCGCATCTGCAGGGGATGAACCACGCGCAAAGCGCCCAACCGCCCGCTGATGGCCGAACCCGGCTCGGCCAGCAGAGCCTCGGCAGCGTCATTGGCCCAAATCAGCTTGCCAGTGCCGGACACGGCCACCCAGCCGATGCCGCGCCCACCCAGTTCCTGCCCCGTCTGCGCCATGGTACGGGCACCGAACCGTACGCGCAGGGTGACCGCATGCGCCAGCGTCGAACTGATTTCATCGATCACCAGCAACTCACGCCGGTCATACTTGCCGCCCTTGCCGCCGCGATTGAGCGCCAGATAGCCATTGATGCGATCGCGCGTGCTGATCTTGTGCATCATGGCGCTATGCATCTGCTGTGGCCGCATCCACAGGTCAAAGAAAGCGGAGCGCTCGAAATCACCGTGGGCCACCACCTGCTGGTCAACCAGCGCAGTGCCCAGCGCCATTGCCTGCATCGGGCGAGCCAGGGGATTGATATCCACCAGATCGCGATAGCTACGTTCAAACTCGGGCTCGCAATCGCCATGCAGCATGGATTGCTGCCGCGTTTGATAGTCGAAGAAGCCCAGCGCGACATGCTGGCTATTGGTGGCGCGGCGCACCACCTCGGCCGCCTTGGCCCACATCGCGTCGTCGAACACCGCGCCATAGAGGTAGTTCGACAGATCCGTCAGATCCTGCGGAGAAGTCTCAGCCATTTGCAACCACCCGCGTCCATCGACGCTGTGTTTGCCGCACGGCCATATCATCCATGCGGATGCCATTGTGGCAAGACGGAAAAAGCCCGACGACGGCTTTACGGGGTCGCCGGGGTCAAGTTCAGCTGGCGATGAGGCACAGCTGCATCAGGAAGATGCTAGAAATGATATTTGAGCGTGCCCTTGAGCACATGGATGCTGGAGGTGACTTCGATCGGGTCCGAACCGCCGCCAATGCCTAGCAGGTCCCCACCAATGCCGCTCGCCTGCGGGATCGTGACGTCGGGCAGTCCGACATAGCTATATTCAGCGCCCAGCGAAATGTTCGATGTCAGCATCTTTTCGACGCCAAGGCCGAATGTCGGCCCGAATAGAAGCTGGCTGGTATTGGCCGAGGATGAATACGACCCCGCCGGTAGCGGCATATCCTCGGGGGGAAGGTTGGATGCAACCGTGAAATTTGATGTCGAATTGGACGAAACATTGCCCACCGCCGCGCCCATCTTGGCATAGACCAGCCAGCCATCGAAGGTGACGCCGGCCCGCAGCGCAAAGGTGCTGTACCAATCGACGCCATAGGTCGTGTCACTGCCCTGACCCAGCTCGAAGACCTCGCCATCCTCCCGATCGTCAATGGTGAGGGAACCAAATGCGCTGGTGGTCTTGTCCAGGTCGCCGAAATTGATATCGCCATCGACGCCCAGCACAAACTGGTTGTGCTGGAAATTGTAACCCGCGCCGACGCCGCCCAGCAGCCCCTCGATCCGCTCCTGCGAGAACCGGTTGCTGCCCGAGTAGAATACATCGTCACCAGCTTCGACTGGCGGTATGATTGACGAGCTCGACTCGGTCTGGGTCCGGTCCATCCCATAGCCGACCAGCACCCCGGCGTAAAAGCCGCTCCAATCGGTAATGTCCTGCGCCTGTGCGCTGCTCGCCAATAGTGAAAAGCTGGCCCCAACCAGCAAAATTGCGCTCCGCATCAAAATTCCCTCATCCTCGCCGAAACAACCGCGGCGCAAGATGAGCAAAGCTGATCTTTCTCCACATCATTCATTTGGATGATTTATTGGCGTCCATTCCCAGTAAGGAAATTTCTGTGGCGCATCCGCCACATGCCTCAAAGCCAAACCCTCAGCTCAACACGCCTTCGCGGTTACGGCGAACCGCATAATAGCGCCAGAACAGCAGTGCCGCTGCCGAACGGTGCGGGGCCCAGTTTCGTGCCAGATTGGCTAGTTCGCTGATTTCGGGCAGCCGATCAAGTCCAAGCCCATCCTGCACCGCCTTGCGCAGCGCTAGGTCCCCGGCTGGGAAGATATCAGGATGCCCGGCGCAGAACATAAGATAGACCTGCGCGGTCCAGGGACCGATCCCCTTATGGGCCGTCAGGTAGCCTACTGCCGCATCCGCCGGCAGGGTCTCGAGATGGTCGAAATCCAGCGTGCCGGACGCCATGGCTTCGGCAATCGCCCGCACCGTTCGATACTTGCCGCCTGAAAAGCCGACGGCGCGGATCGCCGCCTCATCGAGGTTCAGAAAGCCGATGGGATCGAGCGCCCCCTCGACCTTTATGTAGCGCGCCCAGATTGCAGCGGCACTCGCCACCGACAGCAATTGTCCGCAGACAATGCGCGAAATCCCCACAAAACCGGCCGCGTCGATGCGCGGGTAAACGTCCCCGGTCACCGCCCTGATGGCGGCCAGTCGCGGATCGATCCCGACCAGCACGTCGAGATGGGCGGCAATGGTTTCGACACTATCGATGCGCGGTGACGGAGACATTTGTCTGCTGTACACAAGCTGCAATGTCTTCGCCATCGTCCAAACCCATCCTGCGTTTTGCCCCCAGCCCCAATGGCCGGCTGCATCTGGGCCATGCCTATTCGGCGCTCTACACCTGGCAGGCGGCAGCGCTACTGGGCGGCACGGCTCTGTTGCGCATGGAGGACACTGACCCCGAGCGCTGTAAACCCGAATTTGCCCAAGCCATTATTGATGACCTGCATTGGCTGGGTCTGGATTGGCCCGAGCCGGTCATGGTTCAGTCCGAGCGCTTCCCCATCTATGCCGAGGCGGCCAATCGCCTGCGCGATGCTGATCTGCTCTATCCCTGCTTCTGCTCGCGCAGCGGTATCGCCGCCAAAGCCGACGGCACCGACCCTGACGGCGCCCCGCTTTATCCCGGCACCTGCCGGCATCTGCACCGGGGCGAACAGATCGAGCGCCTGCAACGCGGCGATCCCGTGCAATTCCGCCTCGATATCGAAAAGGCTATCGCCCGGACCGGCATGCTGACCTTTACCATTGTCGGCCCGCTGGTCACCGACCGCCCGCAAGTGCGTTACGCCCACCCCGAACGCTGGGGCGATGTTGTGCTGCAGCGCAAGGGCACGCCCACCAGCTACCATCTCAGCGTCGTCGTGGACGACGCCGCCCAGGCCATCACCCACGTCACCCGCGGTCGCGACATGGAAGCGGCAACCGACCTGCATGTCCTGCTGCAATTCCTGCTCGGCTTGCCCTCGCCCATCTATAATTTCCACCGGCTGATCCTCGACGCCGAGGGCAAGAAACTCAGCAAATCGAAAGGTTCGCCCAATCTGGCGAGCCTGCGGGACGCTGGCTGGACACAACAAGACGTTCGCCGGGAGTTGGGCTTTTAGGCAGCCTTGCCAGCGAAGAACGGCTTGGTTGACGCCGCCACGGCTTCGGCAAATGGCGTGCCGAAATCCTTGCCCAGAATGGCACCCAGCCTTGGATCGACCAATTCCATCGGATTGTTCCAGAGATAGCGCATCTTGACGATCTCGCGCATCATTGGCATCGCCAGCCCCATGGCCTGCAGCACGATCCAGGGCAATTGCCCGGCCCTGAGCGGGACAGGCGCCGCCGCCTGAATCGCCGCCAGCATGGCGCCATGCGTTTCAAAGTGCCCGGCAAAGTGGAACGTCTCGAAGGCACCAAGGCCGTGCCGCTGCTCGGCCACCTTGACGAATGCCCGGCCTAGGTCGGGCAAATAGGCCCAGGCGTGGCCCACATCCAGATCGGCCATATGATAGACCTTGCCCTTTTTGGCATCCATCAGCATGGCCTGATCGAACCAGTCGCCAACATTGCCCGGCGCGTAGAAATCCCCAGCCCGGATGATGATAGTCTGGAACTTGCCGGCCTTGGATGCCGCCGCCAGTATCGCCTCCTGCCGCACCCGGATCGCGCCGCGCGGCGTCTGCGGATGCTGGGCCATGCCGGGGGTCATGTGCCGGTCCGTCGCTGCATAATTATAGACATTGCCCGGAAACAGCATGGTCTTGCCGCTATCGCCCATGGCGGCGATCACAGTGGCGAGCTGCGCCTCGGCACGGCCCTTGTCCCATTTGTCATAGGGCAGGTTGAGCGCATTCACCACGATGTCGGCATCGGCAATCGCCGCCGCGATCTCGGCAATATTGCCCGCATCGCCCTTGACGAAGGTGACGCCCTCGATCGGCATCCGATTGCTGCGACCAAGGCCGGTGACGTCATAGCCCGCGTCCCGAAACGCCTTGGCCGCGTGGTGGCCGATATGGCCGTTAATGCCCAAAACTGTGATCTTTGCCGTGCTCATCCTGCATCTCCTTTGCTGATGGACACAGCATCCTCCATTCACTATCGTCGATAAATCTGCCATTGTCTTCGAATCGCCATTCAAAAATGAATAGAGAACCCGATTGGGCCTTATGGCGAAGCTTTTCCGCAGTCGTCGCCAATGGCTCGCTTTCGGCTGCGGCGCGCGAGCTGGGCATCAGCCAGCCCACGGTCGGTCGTCATATCGAAACCCTCGAATATGATCTGGGCCTGTCGCTGTTCGAGCGCACCCTGAGCGGGCTCAAGCCCAATGTCGCGGCGCTGCGCATCTACGAACCCGTTGCCGCCGCCCAGGCATCACTGGCGCAGGCGGCGATCCTGGCCGAAGGCGCCCAGGCCGAATTCGGCGGCACCGTGCGCATCACCGCCAGCACGATGGTGTCCAATTACGTGTTGCCCGATTTGCTGGTCGCCATCCGCCAACGTTACCCCGCAATCGCGCTCGAACTCGTCCCCACCGATTCGGCGGAAAACCTGCTGCTGCGCGAAGCCGATATCGCTATCCGTATGTTCCGGCCCAACCAGCTCGACCTGGTCACCAAAAAGCTCGGCGAAATTCCCATGGTTCCGGTCGCCCATCAGGACTATCTGGATCGGCGCGGCACGCCAAAAACGCCGGCCGATCTCTACTACCACGATCTCATCGGGCTGGACCGCTCCGATCTCATCATCGCTCACGCGCAGAAGGTCGGCTTCCCACTCAAGCGCGAGCAATTCCTCTTGCGTTCGGATAGCCAAACCCAGCTCTGGGAATTGCTGCGCGCGGGTCTGGGCGTGGGCTTTGCCCAGGCCGGGCTGGTCGCTCAAACGCTCGGCATGGTGGCCCTGCCGATTGATCTTGCGATCCCCCCGCTCGAAGTCTGGCTCACCACGCACAGGGAATTGTTCACCAGCCACCGGATTCGTGCCATCTATGATGCGCTGGCCGAGGGGCTTTCGGTCTATATCGGCATTACGGATTCGTAGGGGCGCCAGCCCCTGAACGCTTGCAGGACTTCATGGAAACCCTTCTCAATATCGCCATCGCGCTCGCTTTGATCTTTGTCGTCATCGTGCTGGGCATGGGTCTGTGGAATATGCTCAAGGGCGGTCCGGGCAATACCAGCCAGAAATTGATGCGCCTGCGCGTCATCGGCCAGGCCGTGGCGCTGGTGCTGCTGCTCGGCGCGCTCTACTTCTTCGGCGGCCGGGGTTAGCTATGGTCAAGCTCAACCGCATCTATACCAAGACCGGCGATGACGGCACGACGGGCCTCGTGCGCGGCCCCCGCCGCCCCAAATTCGATCCGCGCGTCGAGGCCTATGGTACGGTGGACGAGGCCAACGCCTTTATCGGTCACGCGCGGCTGCAAACCAATTCCATGCCCAAGATCGATATGCTGCTCTCCCGTGTGCAGAACGATCTCTTCGATGTCGGCTCGGACCTCGCCACGCCCGGCGCTGATGACCCCGCCGCCGAACACCCGACCCTGCGCGTCCGCGCCGTGCAGACGGCATGGCTGGAAAAACAGATCGACCATTTCAACGCCGATATCAGCCCGCTCAAAAGCTTTGTGCTGCCCGGCGGCACCCCACTGGCTTCGGCGCTCCATATCGCGCGCACCGTTACGCGCCGTGCCGAGCGCCTGACCGTGCGGTTGGCCGCGGCCGAACCCGATACCAATCCCGAAGCCGTGCGCTACCTCAACCGCCTCTCCGACCTGCTCTTCGTGCTGGCGCGCGTGGCCAATGCCAATGGGGCCAAGGACGTGCTATGGGTGCCCGGCAATCACGGCGACGTGGCGAAAGGCGACTGACCCATGTTCCTGCCGCTGCATGACACCAATCCTCTAAGGCATGTGCGGTTTCCCTATGTGACCTATGGGCTGATGGCCGTAACGATCATCTGCTTCCTGTTTCAGTCCGTGCTGCCGCCGGCGGCCTTCGATCAGGCGACCATCGATTTCGGCATGATCCCCATCGTCGTGCGCAATCTTTACCCCCAGCCTGTGCCCTGGCTGCCCGATTGGGCGACGTTGGTGACCTATGCGTTCCTGCATGCCGATTGGCTGCATCTGCTCAGCAACATGCTGTTCCTGTGGATTTTCGGCGACAATATCGAAGACGCCATGGGCCACGTCCGGTTCCTGGCCTTCTATCTGATCTGCGCCATCTGCGCTGCCTTGGCTCATATGGCGTTCAACCTCGACGCCAATGGCCCGCTAATCGGCGCATCCGGCGCAGTGGCTGGCGTCATGGGCGCCTATATCCTGCTCTTCCCCCATGCCCGAGTTTTCGTCCTGGCCCGCATCATCATCCCCATTCCCCTGCCCGTACCGGCGTTCTGGATGCTGGGTTTCTGGGTCGCCACCCAGCTCTTCTATGTGGTGATCGGCTCGACCGAATCGGTCGCCTGGTGGGCCCATCTGGGCGGCTTTGTCACTGGCATCATCCTGGCGGCCGGGCTCAAACGACGCGAAGTCGTGTTCTGGGGCGGCCGCTGATCTCGGCGGCAATTTCACCAAATCACCGCAATATTCCAAGCTTTTGTTTACCGCCCAGCCGCTATTCTACACCTTCATTGACCCAGAAGGGACGCTCCATGGATACCGATCTGGCCATGCAAATGGTGACTATGCAGACTGCGGCAACCCGCGGGTCCGTACAGATGGCCGTGCTCAAGAAGACCCACGACCTGGAAGCGACCCTGCTCAATACCCTGCTGCAATCCGCCCCCGCCGCGCCGCCGCCGGGTCAGGGACTCAGGATAGACAAGCAGGCCTGACCATGAGCAATTCCATCGGTACTAGCCCACCGGCCATGATCAACCGCATCGTTGATCGCGCCGGCACGCCTGCGGTGGCTCAGCTCGCCAAAGTCGCCGAACTCACCGCGCGGTTGCGCATCGCTGCCGCCGAAGAACAGGCCAAGGCCGCCTTGCTCAATCCCCAAGCGGACACAAAGGCGCCCGTGATCAATTCGGGCGCCGTGGTGGATCGGCTGATCTAGCTCTTCAACCCCACCAGCGCCTCGACCACAGCCTCGCCATCAGGGGTGTGCCACTCTGCCGGCCCCTGCAGCACCGCCAGCTCGCAGCCATTCTCATCCAGCACCAGCGTCACCGGCAGGCCCACCGCCACCGCTTCGCGCTTCAAGCGCTCAAAGGCAGCAAAGCTGCTATCGGCATAGAGCGGCAGGTTCTTGAACTGGTTTTCGTCGAGGAAGCCCTTAGCCTTTTCGAGGCCACCTTCCCCGATATCGAGATTGATCGGCAGCACCATGAAGGCGTCCGAATTGTATTTGGTGGCGATCGCATCAAGCGCCGGCATTTCCGCCCGGCACGGCACGCACCAGCTGGCCCAGAAATTGACCAGCAGCGCCTTGCCAGAAAAATCGGCAATGCTCACGTCCTTGCCCGTAGCGTCCTTGAACGCCATGGTCTTGTAGCCGCGTCCTTCCCCGGTCCCCATCAGCGCTGCCAGCTCGCCCTTGGCGGCATTGTCGATGGTTGCGGCAGCCTCGGCCTGCACCGGACATTCCGTGGCGCCGGCAGCATTGCCGAGATAGGTCCACGCCGCTATAGCTACGGCCGCTCCCGCCACAGCCAGCGTGATGAACAGCCGCGAGCGGTTTGGTGCTGGTTGGTGGGGTGCGCTATTGTCAGACATGCAATCTCCAGGAAACCAGCGATGAGCAACAAGATGTGGGGCGGCCGGTTCGCCACTGGCCCCGACGCCATCATGGAAGAAATCAACGCTTCGATCGGATTCGATCAGCGCCTCTTCCGCCAGGATATTGCCGGATCAATCGCCCATGCCACAATGCTCGCCGAGACGGGCATTCTGACGCAGGAAGATCGCGACGCCATCGTGGTCGGTCTAAATGAGGTGCTGGCGGAAATCGAGAGCGGCAGCTTCACGTTCTCGCGTGCACTTGAAGACATTCACATGAATGTCGAATCCCGCCTACGCGAAAAGATCGGCGACGCCGCCGGACGTCTGCACACCGCCCGCTCGCGCAACGACCAGGTGGCGACCGATTTCAAGCTCTATGTCCGCGACACCATCGATACGCTGGTGGTGCAGGTCCATACCCTGCAGCTCGCGCTGGTGACCAAGGCCGAAGACGAAGCCCAGACCATCATGCCCGGCTTTACCCATCTGCAAAGCGCCCAGCCGGTAACCTTTGGCCATCACCTGCTCGCCTATGTCGAAATGCTCGGCCGCGACGCCGGCCGCCTGCTCGATGCGCGCAAGCGCTTGAACGAAAGCCCGCTCGGCTCGGCCGCCCTGGCCGGCACGCCCTATCCGATCGATCGCGAACGCACGGCCGAAGCTTTGGGCTTTGACCGCCCCACCGCCAATTCGCTCGACGCCGTTTCGGACCGCGATTTCATCCTCGAAACCCTGGCTGCCGCCTCGATCTGCGCCATGCATCTCAGCCGCTTTGCGGAGGAAATGGTGATCTGGAGTTCGGCCCAGTTCGGCTTCGTGCGCCTCTCCGATAAATTCACCACCGGCAGCTCGATCATGCCGCAAAAGCGCAACCCGGATGCTGCCGAACTGGTCCGCGCCAAGATCGGCCGCATCCTGGGCGCGCTCACCTCGCTGGTCGTGGTGATGAAGGGCCTGCCGCTGGCCTATTCCAAGGATATGCAGGAGGACAAGGAAGTCGCCTTCGACGCGCTCGACGCTCTTTCCCTGTCGCTGGCCGCCATGACCGGCATGGTGGGCGACATGGTGCCCAATCGCGAACGCATGCGCGTCTCGGCCGCCGCCGGCTTTTCCACCGCCACCGACATTGCCGATTGGCTGGTGCGCGAGCTCAATATCCCCTTCCGCGATGCCCACCACATCACCGGGCAGATCGTCGCCCTGGCCGAACAGAAGAATTGCGGCCTGGAAGGCCTCACCATCGAGGACTTCAAATTCATCGACCAGCGCATCGATAGCCGCATCCATAAGGTGCTGACCGTCGAAGCCTCGGTCGCCGCCCGCCAGTCCTATGGCGGCACCGCGCCCGCCAATGTGCTGATCCAGGCTGCCCGCTGGAAGACCATTCTCACCGGTGAGCCGCATGATCCCAAGCCCCTGCAAAAGAAAAAGCATGGCGGTCATGGCGATGGCGGGGTTGAATAAATCTCGATAAGCCGCGATCTTCCCTTCTCCCCTTGAGGGAGAAGGTGCCCCGTAGGGGCGGATGAGGGGTCAGCGATGACTGGTCCTTCAACGCTGACTGAGACAACCCCTCACCCGTCTCGGCTGCGCCGATCCACCCTCTCCCTCAAGGGGAGAGGGAAAGTGGAGATTTGCGTATGCGAGCCAAAATCCGACAGATGCGCCTTTCCGAGCGTCATGTCGCCCTCGTGCAGCACGCTTCGCTTTCCGACGAAATGCCCCCGCCCCCGGAAGGGATGCGGGCGGCAACATCAGACGATTACAATTCCACCATCCACGACCTGCTGGGCGCGCAGCCCCATAGCGGGGAAGTCTGGTTCTTCGCCTATGGCTCGTTGATCTGGAAGCCAGCCTGCGACTTTGTCGAAATGCGCACCGGTGTGGTGCGCGGCTGGCACCGCGCCTTTTGCCTGGGCTGGAACAATCGCTTCCGCGGGAGCGATGAAAATCCCGGCCTCATGCTGGCGCTGGATCGCGGCGGCGCCTGCAAGGGCGTGCTCTATCGCCTGCCCGCCGACCGGATCGACGAAAACCTGACCAAGCTGCTCGAACGCGAAATGGGCTGGCTGCCCTCCGCCTTTCCCCCGCGCTGGGTCAATGTGCAAAGCGGCGAACGCAGTATCCGCGCCATCACCTTCTGCATCGACCGCCATTCGGGGCGCTATATTTCCGGCCTCACCGTCGAAGCCATTGCCGATGTGCTGGCCAAGGCGGTCGGCAATCGCGGCTCCATGGCCGAATATCTTTTCGCCACGGTACGGCATCTGGAAGATATGGGCATTCACGACCCCCATCTCTGGCAGTTGCAAAACCTGGTCGCCGAGCGGATCGAGGCCGCTTATGCGTTGAATCGATAAGTCTTGCTTTCGTTTTGAGTAGGCTTGGCATAGGGATTTCTGCGAAACATTCCCACCCACGGCGTCATTCCGGCGAAGGCCGGAATCCATGCTGTGCGCTCTCCCCGCTTCGAACGTGTGGATAGCCTTCAGCATGGACCCCGGCCTACGCCGGGGTGACATCGCGGGTGTAGCAAAACCGGGAAAAGACCTTGGTCCACCATTTCGAACACCGCGACGGCACCCTTTTTGCCGAGGACGTCAATCTCAACGCGCTGGCTGAAAAGGTCGGCACGCCGTTTTACGTCTATTCATCCGCCACTCTGCGCCGCCATGTGCGCGTGGTGAAAGCCGCCTTCGAGGGCATCCCGACGCTTTTGGCCTATGCCATGAAGGCCAATTCCAATCAGGCCGTGCTCAAGCTGATGGCCTCCGAAGGCGCCGGCGCCGACGTGGTCTCGCTGGGCGAACTCGAACGCGCTCTGGCCGCTGGCATCAAGCCCGACATGATCGTCTTTTCCGGCGTCGCCAAGACCGTCGCCGAAATGCGTCGCGGCCTTGAGGCCGGCATCAAGTGCTTCAACGTGGAAAGCGAGCCCGAGCTTGAGCGCCTCTCCATGGTCGCCAGCGACATGGGCAAGACCGCTCGCGTCTCCGTCCGCATCAATCCCGATGTGGACGCGCGCACCCATGCCAAGATTTCCACCGGCAAGGCCGAGAACAAGTTCGGCATTCCCTATGCCCGCGCGCTCGAAGTCTATCGCCGCATTGCCGAGCTGCCCAATGTGGTCGCGGTTGGCGTCGATATGCATATCGGCAGCCAGATCACCGATCTTGAACCCTTCGGCAATGCCTTTGGCCTGATGGCCGAGCTGGTCAAGGCGCTGCGCGCCGACGGCCATGACATAAAGCATGTTGATGTCGGCGGCGGCCTCGGCATCCCCTATAGCCACGAAGAGGCCGCCCCGCCTTTGCCCACCGCCTATGCCGCCGTGGTGCGTGACAAGGTCGGCCAATTGGGCGTGACCCTGGTCATCGAGCCCGGACGCCTCTTGGTCGGCAATGCCGGCATTCTCGTCACCAAGGTCGAATATGTGAAGGAAGGCGGCACCAATTTCGTCATTGTCGACGCGGCAATGAACGATCTGATCCGCCCCACGCTCTACGAAGCCCATCACGATATCGAGCCCGTCAACCACTCCAATCTCGCCCCCATCACCGCCGATATTGTCGGCCCGGTCTGCGAGACGGGCGATTACCTCGCCAAGGCGCGCACCATGCCCGGCGTCAAGGAAGGCGATCTGCTCGCCGTCATGAGCGCCGGCGCCTATGGCGCGGTCATGGCTTCGACCTATAATTCGCGCGCCCTGATCCCCGAAGTGCTGGTCGATGGCGAGAAATTCCACGTCATCCGCCCGCGCAAATCGCTCGACGAGCTGATTGCCCTGGATAGCGTCCCCGATTGGCTGTGAGCGCCTGCTGACACCCCTTGTCATATTGGCTCGGGCATAGTCGTCTCTCCTCAGGAGATGGCCATGCCCGAGACCCTTTCTGACCGCCAGCTCAACCGCGCCACGCTCGCCCGGCAATGGATGCTGGCCCGCGCCGATATCGCTATTCCCGACGCCCTCACCTTCCTTTTGGGCCTACAGGCGCAAACCACCAACACGCCCTATATCGCGCTGTGGAACCGCATTGCCGGCTTCACCCATGGCGCATTGACCGCTGTTATCACCGACAAAACCCTGCTCCGCGCCACCACAATGCGCACGACGCTGCATCTGCATACCGTGCCGGATATGCGCAGCATTCGCCCGCTCATGCAGCCGGTGCTGGACCGCACTTTCAGCTCGGTCGCCAAATCGCGCGCCATCAATGCCGATCGCCTGGCCGTCAACCGCCAGGGCGTCGCCATCATCGATGAAGCCCCCATGACCGCGGGCGAACTCGGCCGGCGCCTGCTCGAACATTTCCCCGCTAGCGACCCACTGGTTCTGGCGCAGGTGGTGCAGGGCGCCGAAACGCTGATCCAGATTCCACCCACCCGTATCTGGGGCCATGGCGGCGCGCCGCTGCTGATGCGCATCGAAAAATGGATCGGCCAGGGCCTGTCCGCCCCCATCCCCCTGCCCCAACTGGTCCTGCGCTATCTCGCCGCCTATGGCCCCGCCAGCGTCAAAGATATGCAGACCTGGTGCGGCCTCACGCGCTTGGCTCCGGCTTTCGACTCGGTACGCGAACACTTGGTAGAATTCCGCGGCGAAGACGGTCGCGTCCTCTACGATCTACCCAACGCTCCGCGCCCAGACCCGGACACACCAGCGCCCGTCCGCTTCCTACCCGACTATGACAATGTCTTCCTAGGCTTTGCCGACCGCTCCCGCCTGCAACCGCCACATGCCAGGGAACGCATGGTGGTGGTCAACGGCTATGTCGCGATCTTCACCATCGACGGCTTCATCGCCGGTAATTGGACCGTAAACCGGACCAAAGACCGCCTCACAATCGACCTCGCCCCCTTCCGCAAGCTCAGCAAAGCCGAACAGGCCGATATCGAGGCCGAAGCCCACGCCATGGGCGCTTTCCTCGCTGACGGCATGGCAAAAGTCGCGGTGGAATGGCGCCCGCTTGTCGGCTGATTACTGCTCCAGTGCCCGCCGGCCCAGCGACACCACTTCGACTGGCTTGCCCACCAGGGCATCATCGATCTTGGCCAATAGATCGGCCAGCGTGAACGGCTTGACGATGACGTCATAAATCAACGCATCCAGCCCATGGGCGCGCTCGCGCTGGTCGGCAAAGCCGGTCATCAGCACGATGATCATCTGGGGGTATTTCGCCGCCACATGCAGCGCCAGCGCAATGCCATCCATGATCGGCATCTTGATGTCACTCAGCAGCAGGTCGAACCGCCCCTGTTCTTCATCCGCCGTTTCGGCGGCCAGGCCGCCATCTTCTTCGGCCACCACCTCGTGGCCCTTCATGGTCAATGCGCTGACCACGAAGGCGCGCACGGACGGATCATCTTCAGCAACAAGAATGCGGGCCATCAGGGATGCTCCGGAGAAATGGGGGCCTGGGGCGCAGATGGCCCGGCATTGCCCGATATAGGTGTTGTCTGGCGCGGCGCCACATTGCCGGCCGTCGCGCCAAAGCTCAGCCGCATGCGCGCGGCCTCACCAGGCGGCAGGGCCAACTGGGTATCAAAGCTCGAACGCTCGCCCGCCATCAGATCACGCACCGACGGGGTGACGCTCCACTCGTAAATGGCCGCCCCAGCTGGATCGAGCAGTGTCACCACAACGGGCGGCACTGCCACGGGGTCAGGTAGCAGCCCCACCAGCTGGGCCGAAACGATCAGCACGTCCTTGCCATCGCGCAGCGCCCGCTGCGCAGTGATATTGGAAAAATCGAGGCCGACGACATTGACGCCCATGCCCAGCGACGCATAAACGCCGGCCAGCGAGGGGATGCGCTCGACCAATTGCACGCGCCCGAAATAGAACAGGCCAATCAAGCCGCACAGGACGAGCGCGCCGCCCACCCGCGCCGCTCGCCGCAGCCGGGCCAGCGGCAAATGCGCGATCAGCGCGCTCTGCCGGCGCAAAAATGCTTTTTGTCGCTTGCGAATGACCGCCGGGTCGAGCTCTCCGGCCGGTTTTGTCTCGCGTTCCTGCTCGGCCGCGAGCCGCTGTGCCAGTTCGGCGGCCACGGCCTTTTCCTCGGCCGCCAGCGCCTCATCCAATCCGTCCTCGGCCATGGCTTCGAACAATTGGTCGGCCGGTTCCGGCGGAGCCTCGGGCCGCACCGGCTCCTGCTGCCAGGCGCGCTGGCAATAAGCGCATTGCACCTTGCGACCGACCGAGCCAATGGCCTCGTAGGTCACCTGATACTTGGTCTGGCAATGGGGACAGGTGATGATCATCGGGCCAGACAATGAGGGTAAAACATAAATGCGCCCCGCCGAACCTATGCCGATGGGGTTAAAACTCCTCAAACCACACGGCCGAACCGGCAAAACACCACAATTGTGCCGTTTCCTGCGGGCAATGGCTCACACCAGCCGCATCGGGCGCCCGCCTTTGTTATGATGCGCACCATGGCTGATTCGCCCCTGGGCGCTCCGGCCGGCGGACAAGTGGGGAGCCTGCTTTTTTGATCGAGTTTTCCGATGTGGGACTGCGCTATGGCAACGGTCCCGAAATCTTGCGGGACCTGACCTTTTCGATCGAGCCCGGCTCGTTCCATTTCCTCACTGGCCCCTCGGGCGCCGGCAAGACCAGCCTGTTGCGCCTGCTGCTGCTTTCGCTCAAACCCTCGCGTGGCAAGGTCACCATGTTCGGCGAGGATGTGAGTGATCTGAGCCAGGACCGCCTGCTGCAGATGCGCCGCCATATCGGCATCGTGTTCCAGGAATTCCGCCTGCTCGATCACCTGACGACCTTTGAAAATGTCGCCCTGCCTTTGCGCGTGCTGGGCCAGGCCGAAAGCGAATACCGCCCCAATGTCACCGAACTGCTCGACTGGGTCGGTCTGGGCGAGCGCATGAACGCCCTGCCGTCCTTGCTCTCGGGTGGCGAAAAACAGCGCGCGGCCATTGCCCGCGCCGTCATCGCCCGGCCCAAAGTGCTGCTGGCGGACGAGCCCACCGGCAATGTTGATCCCGAGCTATCGAGTCGGCTCGTGCACCTCTTTGCCGAGCTCAACCGCACCTTGGGTACCACGATCATCCTGGCCACCCACGAATTGCCGCTGCTCGACAAATTCTCCTATCCCCGCATGTTGCTATCCAAGGGCGAGCTGGTGATCCATGATTGAGCGCCTTTTCTCCCTCTTGCCCCGCCGCCGCGGCGCCGCGCCCATCGTTCCGGAAAAAAGCGTTGCCGGCCGCACCCTGCTGCTCATGATCACCATTATGAGCTTCCTCTCTGCCGTCACGCTGGGCGGGGTAGTGCTGGTGCAAAAGTCGGCCATTGCCTGGTCCGCCGATGTCGGGCGCGAACTCACTATCCAGATCCGTCCCGTCGAGGGCGAGGTCATGGACTCCAATCTGCGCACCGCCGTGTCGCTGGCCCAGACCACGCCCGGCGTCGCTTCGGCCCGCGCGCTGACCATCGAGGAAAGCCAGAAGCTGCTCGAGCCCTGGCTGGGCGCCGGGCTCGATCTCACCGCCATCGAAATTCCCCGCCTTGTGGTCGTGCAATTGGCCGATCCGGTCGATGCCGACATTGAGGGGCTCACCCGCAATCTTCAGGCGATCAAGGGCGCGAGCCTTGATACCCACGCCGCCTGGCGCCAGCAGCTCAACACTATGGCCGGCACCATCGTGTTGTCAGGCCTGATGGTGCTGGCGCTGATCGGGGTTGCCACCGTCCTCGCCATTATCTTCGCCACCCGTGGCGCCATGGCCAGCAATCGCGAGATTGTCGACGTCCTGCACTATATAGGCGCCTCCAACCGCTTCATTGCCGGCGAATTCCAGGGCCGTTTCCTCTCCATCGGTCTGCAAGGCGGGCTATTGGGCGCGGCCGCCACGCTGCTCTTCTTCTTCGTCATCAGCACGGCGGCGGGCAATGTGCTGTCCAGCGAAGCCGGTGCGCAAATGGGCGTATTGTTCGGGCGCTTTGCCCTGGGCATAGACGGGCTGATCGGCATTGTCGCCGTCATCCCCGTCATCGCGGCGCTCACTGCCATTACTTCGCGCATGACGGTGCGCCGCTATCTCAGCGAGACCTCCTAGAGCCATGCAGCCGGTCAGAGTCGCCCTCACCGAAGCGGACGCCGTGGCAGCGCAAAGGCTCTACGGCCTGTCCTTCCTGCTGCGCCGCTCCACTCTGCTGCGCTTTGGTGCGATGTGGCTGTTTCTGATCATCGCCCTTATCGCCATCACCGTCGGGACCGATGGGGCCGCGACCATCCCCTTTGTCGCCATCATCGTTCTGATCGCCGTGTTGCCCATCGCCATAATCGTGGGCATGACGCTGATCCTGGGGCCACGCGCCGCCCGCCAGGCCTTTGCCGCCCAAAAGATCCTGCGCGCGCCCGTCGACTACAGCTGGTCGCCCGAGGGGCTAAGCTTCAGCTCCGAATATGGAGAGAACCTGGTGCCCTGGGCGCACCTGCATTCCTGGCTCGAAAACGACAAGATCATCCTGCTCTTTGAAGGTCCCCGCATCTATCGCATGCTGCCCAAGCGGCTGCTGAGCGCCGATCAGCTTGCACAATTGCGGGAATATCTCGCCAGCAGCGGCATTGCCCATTAAGAACGCTGCAGAAGCTGGCCGTCTGTTGCGCCAGAGAGGTCCGATTTGAAGTTCATCCAGGCGATCCGCACGGCGCTGTTCTATGTGGTCTTCATTGGCCAGACCGCCATCATCGCCATCATCATCGGCCTGCTCTGGCTGATCACGCGCCGCCGCACCAATCTCGCCTGGACGCTGGCCAAATATTGGTGCCGCTCCAATGTGTGGCTGTTGCGCGTGCTGACGGGGGTGCGCACCATCGTCACTGGCGCAGAGAATATCCCGGAGGGCGGCTGCATCATTGCCAGCAAGCACCAGTCCGATTGGGACGTCTTCGCCGTTTTTCCCTATACTGGCCGCCCCGCCTACATCATCAAGCAGGAGCTAATGGACCTGCCATTCTTTGGCTGGGCCGCTCGCTCGCTCGATTGCATCGCTGTCGATCGCCGCCGCGGTGCCGATGCCATTCCTCAATTGATGACCCAGGCCCATGCCGCCATCGATCGCGGCTGCCGCATCGTGATTTTTCCCGAAGGCACCCGCAAGGCTCCGCTTGCTCCCGCCGATTACCGGCAGGGCATTGTGCGCATGTATGGCGAGTTGAACGTGCCCGTCGTGCCGGTGGCGCTGAATTCCGGCCTGTTCTGGGGTCGCAATAGCCTGGTCATCTGGCCAGGCAAGGCCGAAGCCAAATTCTTGCCCGCCATCGAACCCGGGCTGCCGCCTGATGTTTTCTCCGCCCGACTCAAAAAAGCCATCGAATCCGAATCGACTGATCTGATTCTCGCTGCTGCGGAAAAGGGCCTTTCGCGTCCCCTGGACCCCGATCTCAGCAGCAGGATCGACGCTCTCAAAGCTTCGCGCTCCTGACGGCCCCACACCACTATATATTGACAGAACCTGCTGTCACATACATAGATGTAGGAACGACATGGGTGCCAGCTTGACAGCTGCGGCATTTTGTTCTAATTTTGTTCTTGTTCTACTGAACAGGGGACACGGCAATGGCTGGCATGGTTGAGGGCAGGATTGTGACACGCGGCTTTAGCCGTGGGACCAATTGGCAGGGCCGTTCGGGCCGCTCCTATGACCTGGTCAGCGAAAATCTCGAACATTTCGCCATGGGCGAAGCCGAGCTCTACATTATCGCGAAGGGTAGCCACGTACTCTGGGTCGGCTCGACCGCCGATCTCGTGAGTGATCCGATGAGCCGGAGCCGTTTCCGCCTCGCGCTGGACTGCGCCGACCGGGTCTTCCGCCTCGTCTCCCCCGCCGCCGATTCCGAACGCCTCAGTACCATCTGGGACCTCGAAGGCGCCGAACCCATGGCCGCCCAGGCGGCCTGAGGTCCTAGGCGGCTTCCGCACCCTCTTCGAGCATATCCACCAGCGCCATCAGCTGCCGGTCCCGGATCCCCAGCGTTGCCAGATGGCGCGCCGTATTGATCACATAATCCACATTGCGGCCCGATAGCCCCACCCCGGCCCGAACCATGGCCAATTGCTGCTCCAGCGACAGCCGCCCGGCAAATTGCTCATGGGCCTCGTCGACCACAAAGGCCAGGGCGCTCACCATCCGCCCGTCGGCCAGCCGCACCGGGCGCATCACGTCGCGATAGACCGAGGTCACCTGCTCGCGTTCTTCCAGATATTCCCGCACCGCCGCCCAATCCGCCTCGGCCACCTCAAACACCATACCCCGGCAGGCCCCGCCCCGCGCCAGCCCGAACACCAGTCCCGGCCGTTCGGCCGTACCGCGATGATGGGTTGAAATGATCGACAGCGAGCGATGCGCGCCGCGCAACAGGCCCTGCTGCGCGCTGATATGGGCAAAGCCGGGGTTCCAGATCAGCGAGCCATAGCCGAACACCCAATGGGTTGGCAGCAGGCTCGATTGTGCGTTCAGCGTCATATCCACACCAGAATCCTAGTAAAGCTGCGCGATTGCGGCAACGGCCCTCTGCATCTAGTTGCCATGCAATTATAGATCGACCCGGATTTACCCACGCTGAACGGCTTTAGCCGCAGCACCGCCGAGGATAAGAGTGCTCCCCATGAAGAAGCGAATCATCATTCTCGGCAGCGTCATGCTGTTTGTCGTCCTCGCCTGGAGTGCGGCCTGGCTGGTCATCGCCGGCCTCGTCCGGCAAAATATCGAGGCTCAGGCCCAGGCCGACGGCATCACCAGTCCGCGCCTCACCTGCGGCACGCTCAATGTCGGCGGCTTCCCGTTCCGCTTCGATGTCGATTGCACCGACGCCAAAATCGCCAGCGGGGACCTGCTGACCGAAATCCCCGGCATTCGCGCCAGCATCATGGTCTATCGCCCCACCCATCTGCTGGCCTCCGCCCTGGGCCCCGCCAGTATCACCGACGCCTTTACCGGCCTGCGCAACACGCTGGCCTGGTCAGGTCTCGAAGCCAGCATCCGCATTGATGACTGGCGCATCTCCCGCCTCTCCATCATCGGCAAGGATGTGGTCTGGTCCGATACGCTGATGGGCAATAACGTCCTGGCGCAAAGCCCGCTGATCGAAGCCCATCTGCTCGACATTCCCGAGCAGCACGATAGTGACCGCCACCTGTCCGCACTCGCTGGCTATATCCATGCTCAGAACCTGGCCTATCCCGGCCTGACGCTGACCGACACCAGTGCCGAAATCGAGCTCGAACTGAACGGCCTGCCCGACGACATCCGCAATTGGGGCGATCCGCTGCTGCTCACGCTCTGGCAGCAAGCGGGTGGTCAACTCAAGCTGGTCTCGGTGCGCGGCAGCGATGCCGCATCCACACTCGATGCCAGCGGCGACCTCAAGCTCGACGATGCCGGCCAGGTTGAGGGCCAGATCGATATCAAATCCACCGGCGTCGCCGAACGCATCGGGCCCCTATTGGCCGAGCCCTGGCGCACTCTGGTGCTGGGCACGCCAAGCGCCGATGGCACCTATACCAACCAACTCAACTTCCGCGCCGGCGGCATCTATTCGGGTCTGGTCCCCATAGCCGCCATTCCGCCGCTCTACTAAGCGTCGTCGCCCCCGCCATGCTCGCGCACGAACAACGGCGCGGCGGGCGCGGGCGGCGCTTCATGCGGCCGGCCGAAATCGGGAGCGGCGGTTTCCTGGCCCGCCGAAATGATCGAGCGGCGGATGGCGCGTGTGCGCGTGAAGATCGACTCCAGCGCCGGACCATCCCCGCTATCGACCGCCCGCTGCAGCACGGAAAGGTCCTCAAGAAACCGCCCCAGCATTTCCAGCACCGCTTCGCGATTGGTCAGGAACACATCGCGCCACATCACCGGATCGGATGCGGCAATACGGGTAAAATCACGGAACCCGCCCGCCGAGAACTTGATGACTTCGGACTTGGTGACGGTTTCAAGGTCATCCGCCGTGCCGACGATATTGTAGGCGATCAGATGCGGAATATGGCTGGTAATGGCCAGCACCATATCGTGGTGCCCCGCTTCCATGATTTCGACATCGCTGCCCATGCCTTCCCAGAAAGCCGCGAGCTTTTCAGTCTGCGCCTGCGGCACATCGGGTTGCGGCGTCAGAATGCACCAGCGGCCGGCGAACAATTCGGCAAAGCCCGCCGAGGGCCCCGAATGCTCGGTGCCAGCAATGGGATGGCCGGGGATAAAGCTGACCCCAGCGGGCACATGCGGGCCCACAACCTTGACCACATGCGCCTTGACCGACCCGACATCGGAAAGGATCGCCCCCGGCTCCAGCGCCGGCGCGATCGCCTTGGCGATCGCCTCATAGGCGCCCACCGGCGCGCAGAGGATCACCAGGTCCGCGCCGCGCACGGCTTCGGCGGCATCCAGCGTATAGATATCGCCCAGATTGAGCGCCCGCGCCTCTTCCAGCGTTTCGCTCTTGCGGGTGGAGATGGCGATCATCTCGGCCAATCCCTGCCGGCGGGCAGCCAGCGCGATGGAGGAGCCGATCAGGCCAATGCCGATCAGCGCGAGTTTGCGAAATTTGACACTCATGATGCGGTTTTCACCAATGCCTTGAGAATGCCGGCAACGCCAATCATGGCCTGTTCGCTGCCGATGGAAATGCGCAAGCCGTGCGGAATGCCATAGGATGTGCCGATTTCGCGCACGATCAACCCGCGCTGCATCAGCGTCTCGAAGGCCAGCGCAGCATGCTCGGCATCGGGAAACAGCACCATGACGAAATTGGCCTGGCTGGGCACGACATGCATGTAATTGCCATCCAGCTCGCTCACCAGCCAGTCACGCCACTTGGCATTATGCGCATTGAGCCGCGCGGTGAATTCCACATCGCGCGTCGCCGCCGCTCCCGCCAGCTGCGCCGGCAGATTGACGTTGAACGGCCCGCGAATGCGGTTGATGACATCCACGACATGGGCCGGTCCCACCATCCAGCCAATACGCGCCGCCGCCAGCCCCATTTTGGAGAAGGTGCGAACCATTACGACATTGTCGGCCTCACCCACGAGCTCCAGCCCCACCGAATAATCTGCCGCCGTCACATATTCGGCATAGGCGCTGTCGATGACGAGCAGGATATCGTGCCGCAGCCCGGCATGCAGCCGCCGCACTTCGGCGTCGCTGAGATAGGTGCCGGTCGGATTGTTCGGATTGTCCAGCCAGACGATCTTGGTGCGCGGCGTCACTGCGGCCAGCAGCGCATCGACATCGGCGGCGTAATTGGTGGCGTCCACCTTGACGATACTGGCGCCCGTCGCCCTGGTAATGATGGGGTAGACCGAAAACCCATATTGGTTCATCAGCGCCTCATCGCCCTCGCCCAGATAGCATTGCCCGAGCAGGTGCAGCAGATCGTCCGAGCCATTGCCGCAGACGATGCGCTCGGGATCGATGCCATGCACCTCGCCCAGCGCCGTGCGCAGGATTTTCGAGGATCCCTCGGGATAGATTTCAAGATGATCCGCGACCGACCGGAATGCCTCGATCGCCTTGGGGCTGGCCCCCAGCGGGGATTCATTGGACGAGAGCTTGACGACCTTGCTGCCTGGCGCGCCGGACTTGCCGGGCACATAGGGCGAAATGTCGAGGATACCGGGCTGCGGCGTTGGGCGAAGATCGTCGGACATGGTGCTGCTTATCGGGGTCAAAACCGCGCGGACCATAGTCAACCTGACGCGCTATGGCAAAGGAAAGCACTAGCCTTGGCGCGCCGTCGCAGCGCTCAAGCCCGGTACGCGCACGAAGCGCTCTTCCTTCTTGCGCCGGGGGACGGCCGGAAAGGCCTCCTTACGCGCCCGCACGCAGATCACCCCACTCATTGCCGGGCCGAACAAGCGCCCCACGCCTTCGAAAAAGCGCGTTGATTTCAGCACCAGCGAAGACTGGAACGGGGGCAGGAACAGCCCGTCCCGCCAGGCCACGGGCACGAAACTATGGTCGCGCAGCAGCTTTTCCAGCTGCCCGCCCGAATAGGGATTGCCCGAGCCGAAGGGGGTATTGTCGCGCTGCGCCCAGATGCCGCGCCGCCGCGGCACGACCAGAATCAGATGCCCATTGGGCGCAGTGACCCGCCACAATTCGCGCATCAATTCTTCATCGTCCGACACATGCTCGAGCATATGCACGGCAATGGTCAGATCGATCGAGGCATCAGTCAGCGGCATTTCGAGCGGATCGCACAAGACGGTGTGGGACGGGCCCTCCCGCGGCCAGGCCGACGCGCCTTGCCGCGCCGGCATGAAGGCCAGCACCCGTTCCGCTTGGCCCAGCGCAAAGCGCATATAGGGCGTGGCAAAGCCCAGCCCCAGCACCCGCAGACCCGCCACATCGCCGGCCAGGCCCAGCACCTGTTCGCGCACCAGTGTGCGGGAAATCCGGCCCAGGGGAGATTTGTAATAGCCAATCAGGCGGGTGACATCGCTCGTCATATGCTAACTCTGCCGCAGTGCGATGAACTTGTCTAATGGGCCTTTGCCATGTCAGGTGCGCGCAGCTAGCTTTCGGGCAATAATCTATTCAAGGAGCAGTTTCATGGGTTTGATCGTCGACGTCTTTGCGGCGCGCAGCGACAATTTCGGCTATCTGGTGCACGACACCGCCACCGGCCGCACCGCCGCCATCGATGCTCCCGAGGCCGCGGCCATCAAGAATGCCTTGCTCTACCGGGGTTGGACGCTCAGCGATATTTTCATCACTCACCACCATATCGACCATGTCGAGGCTATCCCCGAACTCAAGGCGGAGTATGGGGTGCGGGTGGTTGGCCCCAAGGCCGAGGCCGACAAGATTGCCGGGTTGGATGAACTGGTAGAGGCCGGCGACCAGATCCAGCTGGGCGAGACGGTGTTCGATGTCTATGCCACGCCCGGCCATACGCTGGGTCACGTGGTTTTTCACGACAAGATCGGCAAGCATCTGTTCACCGCTGACGCGCTGTTCTCGCTCGGCGTCGGGCGGATGTTCGAGGGCACACCCGAGCCAATGTGGAATGGAATCAAGGCGTTACGTGACTTCCCCGACGACACGCTGATCTATTGCGGCCATGAATATACCGAGAGTAATGCCCGCTTTGCGCTGTCGGTCGATCCCGACAACAAGGCGCTGCAGGCGCGGGCCGAGGAGGTCAAGGCGCTGCGGCAGGCCGGAAAAGCTACGATTCCGGTGAGCCTGGGAACCGAAAAAGCCACCAATCCGTTCCTGCGAGCGGACGACAAGGTGATCGCCGCCTATTATGGATTGGAGAATGCGGCGCCCGCCGAAGTGTTCGCCGCCCTGCGCAAGGGCAAGGATAGTTTCTGACAATCCACCGCTTTCGCGCTGCAATAGGTTAACAGACTGTTAGCATCTGGCATAACGTTTGCCCTGTATAGGGTAACGCGCCAGAGCACCCGTCCCATTCCGGGACAATCTGGCCCGCTTTGATACAGGCGAGGCATAAATGGCTGATTTTGAGACGGAAATCGGGCCTATCTCGGGACTGCCGGTTGCGCTCGAACCGGCGGGCCCCAAACCCTCGCTGCTGCACAGCCAGACCGGCGCGGCGTTCGTCAGCCAATTGCTGACCGGCCGGGCGCAACTGGGACAGCAGCGTCCCCGCCAGCGGCCACCGCTCGAAGGCGCCATCGGCCTTTATGCCAGCCGCGCCCGGTCCACCCAGCGGCGCATGCCGCCGGGCTATCGTAAGACGCTTCTGGCCTAGCGGGGATTACTGCCCCTCGGGTCGAGCCCGAGGAGTGCCTTACTTCTTCAGCTTGAGCGGTCCGACCATCTGTTCGGGCTTCACTTCGGCGTCGAATTCCTCGCCGGTGAGCAGGCCCAAGGCGATGGCTTCTTCGCGCAGGGTGGTGCCGTTCTTGTGCGCGGTCTTGGCGATCTTGGCGGCATTGTCGTAGCCGATCTTGCGGTTGAGCGCGGTGACCAGCATCAGCGACTTGTCGACCAATTCCTTGATGCGGGCCCGGTCGGGCTCGATGCCGATGGCGCAATTGTCGTTGAACGACCGCGCCGCATCGGCCAGCAGCCGCACAGATTGCAGGAAATTATAGGCAATGACCGGCTTGAACACATTGAGCTCGAAATTGCCCTGGCTCGCGGCAAAACCGATCGCAGCGTCATTGCCCATGACCTGCACGGCCACCATGGTCATGGCTTCCGACTGGGTCGGATTGACCTTGCCCGGCATGATCGAGCTCCCCGGCTCGTTTTCCGGAATAGTGATTTCGCCCAGGCCCGAGCGCGGGCCGGAGGCCAGCCAACGCACGTCATTGGCAATCTTCATCAGGGCGGCAGCCAATTGCTTGAGCGCCCCCGAGGTGCCGACAAAGGCGTCGTGGCCGGCCATGACGGCATATTTGTTGGGGGCGGTGACGAAGTCATGCCCGGACAGCGCGGCGATCTCCTTGGCCACGGCCACGGCATAATCGGGATGGGCATTGAGCCCGGTGCCGACGGCGGTGCCGCCCAGCGCCAGCTCCTTGAGCTGGGGAATAGTCACCTTGATGGCCTGCACGGCCAGGTCGAGCTGGGCGACCCAGCCGCTCATTTCCTGGCCCAGGGTCAGGGGCGTCGCATCCTGCAAATGGGTGCGGCCGATCTTGACCACATCCATGAATTCTTCCGACTTGGAGGCCAGCGTGTCGCGCAGCTTTTCGACGCGCGGAAACAGGTAATTCTCCAGCGCCTCGACGGCCGCGATATGCATGGCGGTCGGATAGGTGTCGTTGGAGGACTGGCTCATATTGACATGGTCATTGGGGTGGACGGGCTTTTTGGAGCCCATGGTGCCGCCGGCCAGCTCGATGGCACGGTTGGAGATCACCTCGTTGACATTCATATTGGACTGGGTGCCCGAGCCGGTCTGCCACACGACGAGCGGGAAATGATCTTCCAGCTTGCCGGCAATCACCTCATCGGCCGCAGCAACGATCAGGTCGCGCGTCTTGTCGTCGAGCAGGCCCAGCTTGTTATTGGCCAGAGCCGCAGCCTTTTTCAGGATGCCGAAGGCATGCACGATTTCCTTGGGCATTTTCTCCCCGCCAATATCGAAATTGGCCAGGCTTCGTGCCGTCTGCGCGCCGTAATATTTGTTATCCGGGACATTGATGGTGCCCATCGAGTCCGATTCAACGCGCATGCTCATGGAAATCTCCGAGTGTGGGCCGCTTCTTTTTGGCGGCATGGTCAAAGCAAAACGGCCGATCCCCATCGGGACCGGCCGTTGCATTATCTACAAATCCGAGCGCATGGCTGCAGCTCGTCTTCGGCTTATTTCTTGACGTCGAGAATCTGCCGGCCGCGATACATGCCGGTCTTGAGGTCGACGTGATGCGGACGACGCAGCTCGCCCGAATCCTTGTCTTCGACATAGGTAGGGTTGGCAAGAGCGTCGGCCGAGCGGCGGAAGCCGCGCTTCATCGGCGAGGTCTTTCGTTTTGGCACTGCCATGGTCGGTACTCCGAATTCAATATCGTTGCGCCGCCAAAGCGGCCCAGAGACTTATCTCTGTTGGGATTGATCGGGTCTATAGAGCAAGACGGGGGGCTTGGCTAGTGGGTTTTGTGGTGGTTTCACCACCAAGCCATCCACCAGCGCGGTGTCATTCCGGCGCAGGCCGGAATCCATCCTGAAAGCCATCCTCTACCATCGCATGCGTCAGAAGAACACAGCATGGATTCCGGCCTGCGCCGGAATGACCCGGTGGGGGTGGTGGGATTTGGAGATAGTGACATTGTGCCCCTCACAACGCCAGCCGCCCGTCCTCCCCGACGCAACTGGCGCGGTCGCCATATTGCTGGGTCCGGTTCTGCACGATGCCGGCAATGCGCAGCATGCCGCCCGAGGGCCGGCCCGGCTGGCGCAGCATGGGATTGGGCAGGGCCGTGACCAACAGCGTGGCGGTCCGCCAATCCAGGTTCTGCGGCTCGATGCCGAAGGCCCGCTGCGCCCCCGCCGCCACGCCGAATTGGCCTTCAGGGCCCCATTCGGCAATGTTGAGATAGATTTCCATGATCCGGCGTTTGGGCAGCACCAGATCGACATAGAGCGCCAGCGGCACTTCGAGCGCCTTGCGCACCACGCTTTGCCCATTCCAGAGAAACAGATTCCGCGCCACCTGCATGGTGATGGTCGAGGCGCCGCGCGCATCCTCGCCCGCCATATAGCGCTCGACCTCGTCGCGCAGGGCGCCGAGGTCGACACCCCAATGCCGGCAGAATTGGCCATCTTCGGACAGCACTACCGCGGCCTTGAGGCGATCGGAAATCGCCCCGATATCCCGCCATTCCCGCACCACGGGGCGCCCTGTGACATAGCGCTCGAGCATGGGCACCGAGACCGGATCGATGACGAGATAGGCGGGGGTCAAGACCAGCGGAATGGCAATAAGGGCAGCGACCAGCATGCAAAGAGGACGCAGAATGCGCCAGATGCCCTTGGGTTTGCGTGCTCGTGCCATGGACCATTCCATAGCGGCAGCAGCGGGCGGGGCAAAGAGGTGGCGGCGATATTGGTGAAGATGGCCGGGAGCCGCGATCTCATCCCCTCCCCCTTGAGCGGGAGTGCTCGGACTCGTATCACCCACAATGTCATTCCGGCGCAGGCCGGAATCCAGGTCCGTGGTGCCCCGCACCCATCCAGCTTGGGGAGGGCCTTCAGCATGGATCCCGGCCTGCGCCGGGATGACACCGCGTTTTTGAATGTTGCGGCGCAATTCCTCCCCTCAAGGGGGAGGAGGCGGATCGTGGCTCTCGGGCACCGCCCCCCTTGCCGCAGCCGCCCCAAACCGGCTAGCAACGAGCCATGTACGATTTTGCCGCCGACATTGCCGATTGCGCCCTGGCCGTGGAAACCGCGCTTGACCGGCAATTGACGGCCGACCGGCTGAGCGGCCCGGGCCCGGCGGCTGATCGGCTGATCGCCGCCATGCGGCATGGCAGCCTGGGCGGGGGCAAAAGGCTGCGGCCGCTGCTGGTGCGTCAGGCCGCCAATATCTTCAACGTGCCGCCGCATGCCGCGCTGATTGCCGGGCTCGCGGTCGAAATGATCCATTGCTATTCGCTGATCCATGACGACCTGCCCGCCATGGACGATGACGACCTGCGCCGCGGCCGCCCCACCGTGCACAAGGCCTTTGACGAGGCTACGGCGATCCTGGCCGGTGATGCGCTGCTCACCCACGCCTTTGGCCTGCTCGCTTCCCCCGAATGCCATCCCGATCCCATTACCCGCGTGGCGCTGGTGACTGAACTGGTGGCCGGCAGCGGCGCCGGGGGCATGGCCGGGGGGCAGATGCGCGATATCGAGGGCGAGGCGGGCGGCTTTTCCGGCGATGACGTCGCCACCATGCAGGCGATGAAAACCGGTGCGCTGATCCGCGCCAGCGTGCGCATGGGCGCTATTCTGGGTGGAGCCGATCCGCGGGCGCTCTCCGCACTCACCGCCTATGCCGAGGCCGCCGGCCGCGCCTTCCAACTGGCCGACGATATCCTCGACGTCACCGCCACGCCCGAGGCCATGGGCAAGGCAACCGGCAAGGACGAGGCCAAAGGCAAGCAGACCCTGGTCGCCCGCGTCGGTATCGAGGAAGCCCGCGAGCACCTCAAGGCCACCGTCACCTCAGCCCAATCCGCCCTGCGCACCTTCGGCCCCAAGGCCGATGGCCTGCGCGCCACGGCCCGCTATTTCGCCAGCCGGGAAAACTGAGCCATGGCCCAATTGCTCAGCATCAATCTGGGCACAGCCCAGCACATCCCGGGCTATGCCCCGCTGACCGGCATCATCAAGACGCCGGTCGCCACAGCCAATATCGAGCGGCTGGGCCTGGCGGGCGACGCCATTTGCGACCGCAAGCATCACGGCGGCAGCGATCAGGCCATCTATGTCTACTTCGCCGATGACTATCTGTGGTGGGCCGATGAACTCGGCCAATCGATCGCGCCGGGCACCTTTGGCGAGAACCTGACAATTGGGGGGATCGAGGGTCGCGAAGTTGCCATTGGTGATCGCTTCGCCATCGGCCCGGCACTGCTCGAAGTCACCTATCACCGCACGCCCTGCATGACCTTTGCCGCGCGCATGGGCGGCCCGGGCTGGGTCCGCCGCTTCCACCGCGCCAACCGCCCCGGCGCTTATTGCCGGGTGCTGGCGCCGGGCGCGGTCGAAGCGGGCATGGGTGTGGGCTACCAGCCCTATGCCGGCGAGCGCGTCACCGTCAGCGAGTTGATGGCGCTTGATGGCGTCAGGGAAATCGACCCCGCCTTCATGCGCCGGGCACTCGCCACCCCGATCCGCGAAAAGACGCGGTTCAAGTTTGAAACCCGCCTCGCCAGCCTGTTCTGAGAACTTTTGTCATGAGCCTTGCCTCCGTCCAAGCCGACCTTGCTGCCCGCGCGCCTGACCTCATGGTCGAAGTCACCGAGCACTCCACCGCTACCGTGCAATTGGCCGCCCAGGTGCATGGCGTCGAGCCCGGCCAGATCGCCAAGACGCTGTGCATCCGCGTCAATGGCGAGGTGTTGCTGCTGGTCACCCGTGGCGATGCGCGGCTCGACAATCAGAAATCCAAGGCGGCCTTTGGCGGCCGCCCGCGCATGCTGGGCGCCGAGGAGGTCGAGCAATTGACCAGCCACCAAGTCGGCGGCGTCTGCCCCTTCGGGCTGCCGCAGCCTTTGCCGATCTATCTGGATGCTTCGCTCAGGGTCTATGATCTGGTCATCCCCGCCGGCGGCTCCACCCACGCTTCGGTGCGGCTGAGTGTGGAACGACTGGCGGAGCTGTGCGGCGGCAAATGGGTGGATGCGTGCCAGCCGCCGGTCGAAATTGCCGAAGCCGGCTGACCCGGCCTATTCCGCCGCAGTCTTCTGCCCCGTCCCGAATTTACGCTCGATATAATCGGCCACCATGACCTTGAACTGGTCGGCCACATCGGCGCCGCGCAGGGTGGCGACTTTTTCGCCGTCGACAAACACGGGGGCGGCCGGGGTTTCGCCCGTGCCGGGCAGGGAAATGCCGATATTGGCGTGCTTGCTCTCGCCCGGCCCATTGACGATGCAGCCCATCACGGCCACCGACAGGCCCTCGACGCCGGGATAGCGTTCCTTCCATTCGGGCATGGAATGGGAGAGGTGGTCCTGGATGTCCTTGGCCAGCGTCTGGAAGGTGGTGGACGTGGTGCGTCCGCAACCGGGGCAGGCAGCGACCACCGGCAGGAACTGGCGGAAGCCCATGGTCTGCAGCAATTCCTGCGCCACCTTGACCTCGGTGGTGCGATCCCCGCCCGGCTCGGGCGTGAGGGAAATGCGGATCGTGTCGCCAATGCCCTGCTGCAGCAGGATACCCAGGGCGGCCGAGGAGGCCACGACGCCCTTGGTGCCCATGCCGGCCTCGGTCAGCCCCAGATGCAGGGCATAATCGCAGCGCGCCGCCAGGTCCTGATAGACCGCGATCAGGTGCTGGACGTCACTGACCTTGGTGGAAAGGATGATCTTGTCGCGGCCCATGCCCAGCGCTTCGGCACGTTGCGCGCTCAGAAGGGCCGACTGGATGATCGCCTCGCGCTGCACGGCGGAGGCTGAAATCGGCGCCGCCGAAGCCGCGTTCTCGTCCATCAGCTTGGTAAGAAGTTCCTCATCGAGCGAACCCCAGTTCACCCCGATACGGACGGGCTTGTTGTAGCGGTTGGCAATCTCGATCAGCGTCGAAAACTGCGTATCGCGCTTGGCCTTGAAGCCGACATTGCCCGGATTGATGCGATACTTTGCCAGCGCCTCGGCGCAAGCGGGGTGATCGGTCAGCAGCTTGTGGCCGATATAGTGGAAATCGCCTACCAGCGGCACGTCATAGCCCATGAAGGCCAGCCGGTCGCGGATGATCGGCACGGCCGCCGCGGACTCGTCGCGATCGACGGTGATGCGCACGATCTCGGAACCCGCCCGCGCCAGCTGCATCACCTGCTTGACCGTCGCGTCGATATCGGCCGTGTCGGTATTGGTCATGGACTGCACGACCACGGGCGCGCCGCCGCCGACAAGCACCCCGCCGACATCCACACCCACCGATTGCCTGCGTGCCGCCGGACCCGCCATCATTCACCTGTCTAAAGCTGTTGGCCGCAGAAATAAGCCTCCGAGCCTATCTGCGCAATGTTTCTGATTGATGATGGCGAAGACGTGTCGCGATCACAATTGCCGCACCATCTTGAACCCGGCCCCAGGGCAACCATTTAAGGTGCATGTTCAAGCTCCTGACGTCCCGCTTCATCCCGCGCATTATGCTCTTCCGCAAGGAAGCGCTACTGCTGTGGAAGGCGCTGTTCGCGCCGGAAACCCCGCTTCATCTCAAGGCGGCGACGCTGTTCGTTGCCTTCTATCTGGTCAACCCGATCGACATCATTCCCGACTTCATCCCGCTGGCGGGCTGGATGGATGATCTGATCCTGGTGCCGCTCATGGTCAGCTGGATCGTTTCGCGGCTGCCGGTGCCGGTCCGCGCCGATATGCGCGAGCGCAATGACCAGACCATCAATGGCCGGGCGCGGCGGCTTTAGTGGCCACTGCCATTTTCTGACACCCGCTCCTGCTAGATGGCGTCATCGGCAGGAGAATTGGTATGGAACGATACTGGATAGCTGTGGCCTCGGCCGAGCACGCCCGCAAGGGCAAAGCCGGTTTCATGCAGGTCAATCACGGCAAGGCCGCGCCACTGCGCCGGCTCTCGCCCGGCGATGGCGTGATCTATTATTCTCCCACCGAAACTTTCCGCGGCAAGGATAAATTGCAGGCCTTCACGCTGATCGGCCGGGTGCGACCGGGCGACATCTATGCCGGCGAGATGGGCGGCGGGACGGCCTATCGCCGCGACGTGGACTATGTCGAGGCGACCGACGCGCCAGTCGCCCCCTTGCTGGACCAGCTCGAATTCACCCGCGGCCGGACGAACTGGGGTTACCAGATGCGCTTTGGCCTGTTCGAGATCAGTGCCCATGACTTCGGCAGGATTGCCCAAGCCATGGGAGCCAGGATTTAGCCTATTCGAACCGCACCAACAGGTCCTTGGCGTCGATCTGATCGCCCGGCTTGATCAGGAGTTCGGCGATCACGCCATCGATCTCGGCATGAATGGCGGTTTCCATCTTCATGGCTTCGATCGAGCACAGCACGTCGCCGGCAGTGACCGACTGGCCTTCCTTGACGGCGAGGGTCGAGATCACGCCCGGCATGGGTGCGCCGACTTGCTTGGCATCGCCCGACTCGGCCTTGGCCCGCAGCTTGACTTCGCCAACCTTGAGCCGGTCGGGCACGAGGATCGTACGCGGCTGGCCGTTGAGGTCGAAGAACACCCGCACTTCGCCCTTTTCATTGGTGGGCGCGCGGCCGAGATATTGCAGGACCAGCGTCTTGCCCTTCTCGATATCGACCAGCAATTCATCGCCTTCATGCAGGCCATAGAAATAGACCGGGGTGGGCAGCACTTCGGTGGGACCGTAGCGCTCCTGGGTCTTTTCGAAATCGGCATAGACCTTGGGATACATGAGGTATGAGGCGAGCCGGAAATCGTCGATCGGATGCCCGACTTCGTCGGCAATCTTCTTGCGCTCGGCCTCGAGGTCGACATCCTTGAGATAGGAGCCAGGCCGCTCGGTCAGCGGCTTCTTTCCCTTGAGCACCTTCTTTTGCAATTCCTTGGGGAAGCCGCCCGGCGGCTGGCCCAGATCGCCGGCAAAGAAACCGACGACGGAATCGGGGAAGGCGATATCGCGCTTGGGGTCTTCCACATCGGCGCGGGTCAGCCCGGCCGACACCATGGCCAGGGCCATGTCGCCAACCACCTTGGATGAGGGGGTCACCTTGACGATATCGCCGAACATCTGGTTGACGTCGGCATAGGTCTGGGCGACCTCGTGCCAGCGGGTTTCAAGGCCCAGCGAGCGCGCCTGTTCCTTGAGATTGGTGAACTGCCCACCGGGCATTTCGTGCAGATAGACTTCGGACGCCCCGCCCTTGAGATCGCTCTCAAAGGCGCGATATTGCGTGCGCACGGCTTCCCAATAGAAGGAAATCTGGCGAATCGCCTTGGAATCGAGCTCTGGATCGCGCTCGCCACCGGCTAGGGCCGCCACGAGCGAACCCAGCGTCGGCTGGCTGGTCGTGCCGGATAGCGCATCCATGGCCGCGTCGATCGCGTCGACCCCCGCATCCACCGCCGCCAGCACCGTCGCTGCCGCCGCACCCGACGTGTCGTGGGTGTGCAGATGGATCGGCAGATCGGTCTCGTTGCGCAGCGTCGAGATCAGCTTCTTGGCCGCAGCGGGCTTGAGCAGCCCCGCCATGTCCTTGATCCCCAGCACATGCACGCCGGCTTTTTCCAGCTCCTGCGCCAGACCGACATAATATTTGAGATCGTATTTGGAACGGTCGGGATCAAAGAGATCGCCGGTATAGCAGATGACGCCCTCGGCGACCTTGTTGGCCTCAAGCACCGCGTCGAGCGAGACGCGCATGTTCTCGACCCAGTTGAGGCAATCGAAGACGCGGAAAATATCCACCCCGCCCTTGGCCGCCTCGGCGACGAAGAACTTGACCACATTGTCGGGATAATTGGTGTAGCCCACGCCATTGGAGCCACGCAGCAGCATCTGCGTCAGGATATTGGGCGCACCTTCGCGCACCTTGGCCAGCCGTTCCCAGGGGTCCTCATTGAGGAAGCGCATGGAGACGTCGAACGTCGCCCCGCCCCAGCATTCAAGGCTGAACAGGTTCGGCAGACCTCGCGAATAGGCCTGGGCAATGCGCGTAATGTCATAGCTGCGCATGCGGGTGGCGAGCAGGCTTTGATGCGCGTCGCGCATCGTGGTGTCGGTAAACAACACCCGCTTCTGCTTTTTCATCCACTTGGCCAGCGCCGCCGGACCGTTCCGGTCCAGCACCTGCCGGCTGCCGTCAATGGTCGCCAGCGGCGGGAATTCGGGCAATACGGGCGCCGCAGCCTCGGCCGGCGGGCGCGGGCGGTCGCGCACTTCGGGGTGCCCATTGACCGTGACATCGGCAATGTAGCTGAGCAGCTTGGTCGCACGATCCTTGCGCGGCTTGAAGTTGAACAGTTCGGGCGTCGTATCGATGAAGCGCGTCGTATAGCGGTTCTCGACAAAGTCGGGATGGGTGATGATGTTCTCAAGGAACGCCAGATTGGTCGAGACACCCCGAATGCGGAACTCGCGCAGAGCGCGGTGCATGCGGGCAATGGCTTCCTCGGCGGTCGGGGCCCAGCAGGTGACCTTTTCCAGCAGCGGATCATAAAACCGGGTGATCACCGCGCCGGCATAGGCGGTGCCGCCATCGAGCCGCACGCCAAAGCCGGTGGCGCCGCGATAGGCAGTGATGCGGCCATAATCGGGAATGAAATTCTGCTCGGGGTCTTCCGTGGTCACCCGGCACTGAATGGCATTGCCGTTGAGATGGATGTCCTTTTGCAGCGGGACGCCAGATTCGGGTGTGCCGATCACCGCGCCATCGAGCAGGTGGATCTGCGCCTTGACGATATCGATGCCCGTCACTTCCTCGGTGACGGTATGCTCGACCTGGATGCGCGGATTGACCTCGATGAAGTAGAATTTGTCGGTATCGGCATCCATCAGGAATTCGACGGTGCCGGCGCCGCGATAATTGGCGGCGTTGCCCAGCCGTACGGCGGCGTCGGTCAATTCCTTGCGCACCTTGTCGTCGAGATAGGGCGCGGGCGCCCGCTCCACCACTTTCTGGTTGCGCCGCTGCACCGAGCAATCCCGCTCGAACAGATGCACCAGATTGCCGTGATCATCGCCAATCAGCTGCACTTCGACATGGCGCGCCCGCTCGACCAGCTTTTCGAGATACATCTCGTCCTTGCCGAAGGCCGCCTTGGCCTCGCGCTTGCCTTCGGAAACTTCCGAGAGCAGGCTCTTTTCATCCATGATGCGGCGCATGCCGCGCCCGCCACCGCCCCAGCTCGCCTTGAGCATCAGCGGATAGCCGATTTCGGCCGCCAGTTTCTTGATCTCAGCGGGATCGTCCGGCAGCGC
Organism: Devosia neptuniae; assembly: GCF_025452235.1. Classification (NCBI taxonomy): domain Bacteria; kingdom Pseudomonadati; phylum Pseudomonadota; class Alphaproteobacteria; order Hyphomicrobiales; family Devosiaceae; genus Devosia; species Devosia neptuniae. The sequence goes on along the minus strand of NZ_CP104965.1, from coordinate 1,628,684 downwards.
CTCGGTGGCCGGCACCACCGGCACCTTGGAGGCGATCGCCATATTGCGCGCGGCGACCTTGTTGCCCAGATCGCGCATGGTCTGCGCCCGCGGGCCGATAAAGATGATGCCGGCATCCTCGCAGGCATCGACGAATTCCGGGCTTTCCGACAATAGGCCATAGCCGGGATGGATCGCATCGGCACCCGAGATGCGGGCAATGCGGATATATTCGTCGATCTGCAGATAGGCCTCGACCGGCCCCTTGCCCTTGCCGATCAGATAGGCCTCGTCCGCCTTGAAACGGTGCAACGCCAGCTTGTCCTCTTCGGCAAAGGCGGCGACCGTCTTGATCCCCAGCTCATTGGCGGCGCGGAACACGCGAATGGCGATTTCGCTGCGGTTGGCGACGAGGATTTTCTTGATTGGCATCGATATAAATTCCGAGCAGGAGGGGGCGTAGGATCGCTGGGAGCGATCCGGCTCAGTCTGGAATGGGCCGGGCCGGTCGCCCGGCCATGCCGCCGAAAAAATACCGTCTAGTCGCGGCTGAGGTGACCGGCCAAATGGCTCATGTCATAGCCGGCCTCGGCCGCCTGGGCGATGATCTCGCCCGCATCCAATTCGCCGGCCTGGCTCAGCGCCCACAGAGTGGTCGAGCGCGTTCCCGAACGGCAGAAGGCAAACACCGGGCCTGTGCTCCCCTCGAGCGCGGCCTTGGTCGCCTCGACCATGGCGGGGGAAACCCCTTCACGGCCCAGTGGAATAGCATAATAGGCCAGCCCAGCCGCCTTGGCGGCCGCCTCGATTGCGGCGCCATCCGGCTGATCGGGCGATTCGCCTTCGGGGCGATTATTGATGATCGTGGTAAAGCCCTGGGCCTTGAGCGCTGCTATGTCTTCAGGCTGGATTTGCCCGGAAACACTGATGTGATCATTTATGCGCTTCAAATCCAACTGCTTGCTCCCCGCTGCACCGAACTGGCTGGTACGCCGTTATATCGCTTCGCCACCACTAGACGCAACTACGACAGAAGGCTAGCTGTCGCCAGCCTGTCATGCGCACTGCTGCCTTGCAGTTGACGCGCCGGGTGCGTTCAAACCGATAAAGCGGATTTCGCTCATGACCGATCTCGCCTCCGCCTTCCCCACCCGACCGCTCAAGCTGCGCAAGACCGGCATCGTGCCCGGCATCTTCTCCTATCTAGGCGGGCTCATGTTCCTGGGCATTGCCGGCTTCATCGCCGTCTGGCAGGCGCCCGGCATCTACAATGACATCATCATCTCGCAGAACCCGGTGGTGGTCTACGATTCCACGGTGGAGGACGGCCATTGCACCACCCGCCGCTTCGTCTTCACCGATTGCGAGGCGCATGTGACCTATAGTGTCAAAGGCAAGACCTTCGAGCGCGATATCGAATTGATGTTCGTCGATTTCGGCACCAAGGATTATGAGGTCGAAGTCGTCCGCTCCGCCGACAAGCCGCAGATCGTCGGCCTCAGCCTGGGGCTCGACATGCTGTGGAACCGCATCATTGTCGGCGCGGCCTTCGTGCTGGGCCTGGGCGCGCTCGGCGCCGCTTTGTTCTTCAAGGGCGCCCGGGCCGACCGGGTGCGGGCAATGGCCCGCAAGGCGTTGCCGCTGACCCCGATTCCGGTCAATGTGGTGGCTATATCCAATGTGGTGGGCGCCAAGGCCGTGGCCTACATCATTCCCCGCCCCGGCAAGAAACCCGGCCCCAATATCGCCTCGCGCATTGGGCGCAAGCAGGACCTGTTCTGGCTCAACGGCGATGGCCAGGCCCTGGCGGTGCTCCACGCCGGCAGCAAGCACCCGATCCTGCTCGATGCGGAACTGACGCGGCTGGATTTGACCGAGGAAGAGCGCCGCAAGATCGAAGCGGCGCGCGATGGTGTTGAACCAGCAGCCAATTAAGCCGCGCTGGCCCGCCGTTCGCGCACCAGGGCGGCGGGTCGGCCCAAGAGGAACCCTTGCAGGCCGGTGACGCCGGCCAGCTTGAGCTTGGCCAATTGCTCCTGGGTCTCGACGCCTTCGGCAATCACTTCGACCGGCAGCGAGCGGGCGATGTCGCAGATCGCCGAGACGATCATCGCATCGATCCGGCTATCGGCCAGATTGGCCACATAGGTGCGGTCGATCTTGATGATGTCGAAGGCAAAGCCGCGCAGATATTGCAGGCTTGCATGCCCGGCCCCGAAATCGTCGATGGCGATGCGCACGCCCATGGCGCGCAGGGCCTCGAGGTTCGCCATGGCCACCCCGCCGGCATTGAGCGGCACGGTCTCGGTGATTTCGACGATGATCCGCCGCGGATCGGTTGCGGTTTCCATCAGCACGGCGGCAAAGCGGGCAGCATAATCGGCATGGCGCAATTGGGCCGGCGACACATTGACCGCTACCGAGTCACTGCCCAGGGCGGGCAGGTCCGCACAGGCGCGCCGCAGCACCCAATCGCCCAGCCGGTCGATCAGGTCGCTCTCCTCGGCAATGCCCACGAACTGGCCGGGCGGGATCATGCCACGCACCTTGTGCCGCCAGCGCACCAGGGCTTCGTGCGATTTGATGGTCATCGTCGCCGCCGAAAACACCGGCTGGTAATGCAGCTCCAGCTCATCCATCAGCAAAGCCGCGCGCAATTCGCGCTCGATGAAGCGCCGATGCCGCTCGTCGCCCAGCATGTCGGCATCGAAGGCCACCACCGTGCGGCGGCCCGCCTTCTTGCCCTTATACAGCGCCAGATCGGCCTTGGAGATGAGATCGACGACGTCAATCGCATCGGCCGGCGCCAGGGCGATGCCCACCGAAGCCGATAGCCGCACCGGGCGCCCGCCAATGGTCACGGGCTTGTCGAGCTGGCGCAGCAATTCCTCGGCCAGCCGGCGCAAGGCGGCGCGATTGTCATGGCCAATAATAGCAATGCCGAATTCATCGCCCCCCAGCCGCCCGATAATGGCGCCCGGCATCAGCTTGCCCAGCGTACGCGCCAGATGCACCAAAGCCGCGTCGCCGGCGCCATGCCCGGCGCTGTCATTGAGCAGCTTGAGATTATCCATATCGAGCTGCATATAGCCCACGGCGCTTTCGGAGCCGTGATAGACCTCGCCGCCCAGCACCTGCAGGAAATGCGAGCGCGTGAACACCCCGGTCAGGGCATCGCGCTGCACCGAATCCATCGCCTCGCGATTGGCCAGCAGCGCCGCCGCCACCCCGCCGCGCAGGCGACGATAGCCCAGCCACAACAGTCCGATCAGCACCGAGCCGCCCGCCAGCACCGCCAGCGGCAGGGTGAGCGAACCCAGCCCGCCCCACATGGCCCACAGGCTTGCCAGCACGAGCCCGGCAATCACCAATGCCGCGCCCAGCGCCATGCTGCTATAGCTGTCGATAATGGCTTTGAGATTGGGATCGCGGCGCATGCTCTACCAGAGGGATATGGGCGCATCAGCCGGCCCCATTGCACCATCTTATCGGCGACAAGGCATGAATATCTTCTAAAGAACTCGATAAAATTCGTTTGTTACCAGCCACTTACCGGAAACAAAATGGCGGAAACTATCGAGCTGATGTGACAGTCTGACAACGAACCGCCGCCGCGGACATGGCCTTTGCAGAGCAGGGTAAATGCCCTGTTACGGCGCGTCATTCCCCACCCATTGACGCCAGATATCGCCGCGTTCGGAAACGAAGCGATCGGCTACCCCTTCGATGGTCGCGCCCGGCAGGTTGAGCTGGGCCAATAGGCCATTCATCTCAGCCAGTGGCAGGGAACTGCGCTGGAAATAGCCGGCAATGGTGGGGATGTCGGTAAACACCCATTCGGCTAGCGCCGTCACCACCGTCTCCGGCGCAAAGGCCGACGGCGCGGGACTGGGGCAGGACAGGCTCGCCAGGCACTTGGCATTGGCCTCATTGTAGGGACCCATATCGAGCGGCCGGAAACCAAATTGCGCCAGCACCGCATTGGGCTGCCAGTAGTAGAAAACGATAGCCTCCTGCCGGCTCACGGCCTCCCCGATCAGCGTGTCCATTTCGAACCGATTTGCCGGCTCGACAATCTCGACCAGATTGCCCAGCCCGTAGGCCCGCACCAGATTGCGATTGATCAATGCGCAGGCCCAATCGGGCGGGCAGGAGACGAAGCGCACTTTGGTCCCGCCATTGAGCGTGGGTAGCGCCGCAGCCAGCGCGGCGGCACTGGCCAATTCGGGGTGCGCCCCCGCCACATAATCGGGAATGAACCAGCCCTCGAAATTGGCTTCGGCATAGCTGGGGGCGGCAGGCCGCACCATCTGCGCCTCGATGGCCGGGTTCCACAATTCGGCGATCCGGTTGATCCACATTTCGGGCGCTACGGCGGGCTGGCCGGTCGAACCCATGGACGAGCCGGTCGCCGCCAGATCGCCGGGGATGACCTTGATCTCGCAGCCGAACTGGGCGGCCAAGATCCGCGCATGAATTTCGGCCAGCAATGCCGCCGAGGGCCAGCTCATGCGCGCAATGGCCAACGGCTGGGTGCCACAGACCGGGGGCGGTGGCGGGGGAGCGACCCCGACATTGTCCTGCGCCTGATCGAGCACGCTCACCTGTGCCGCGACTGGCGCCGCAAGCAGCATCAGGCTCAGCAGCGCCCCTCCAAGCCGACGAAAAATCATGCCGCCCTCACCGCATAAGGCCTCAATCTATCCAAAAACCATCCGCGTTAAGCAACAGTCACAAGGCCCGGTTTTGCCAATCAATACAAGGTGACTCCGAATTTCCAATATGCAACAGTCCTGGCTTGGCGGGGCGCACGTGGCGCCCCCGAAGACGTGTCGTTCCGCGTGCAAGACTGGCGCCGTGCAAGGGCCGCACCAGCGGGACGACCATTGAGAGGGACCTAGATGAACATTCTGACCAAGACCCTGACCCTGGCAGTTGCTGCCTCGACCCTTGCGGTCGCCGCACCGGCCATCGCGCAGGACACCGGAGCCACTATCGGCTTCATCGGCGGCTTTACCGGCCCCATTGAATCGCTGACCCCACCGATCTTTGCCGGCGCCGAGCTGGTGGTGAAGCAGGTCAACGAGCAGGGCGGCATTCTGGGCGGCGAGCTCAAGCTGATCTCGGCCGACGGCGCCTGCGACGCGACCGCTGCGGCCGCTGCTGCCGACAAGGTCATCAATTCCGACAATGTGACGGCCGTGGTCGGTGCACTGTGCACCGGCGAAACCATCGGCGCCTTCAATGGCTCGGGCAAGTCGGGCAATGTGGTCTTCATCTCGCCGGCCTCTTCGGCCCCGGCCCTGACCACGCTGGACGACAATGACCTCGTCTATCGCACCACCCCCTCGGATGCGCTGCAGGGCGTCAAGCTGGCTGACCTGCTGCTCGCCAAGGGCGTCAAGGACATTGCCATTACCTATGTCAACAATGACTATGGCAAGGGCTTCGCCGACGCGCTCTCGGCTGCCTACACCGCCGGCGGCGGTACCGTGGCGGCCAATCTCGCCCATGAAGAAGGCAAGGCCGATTACCGCGCCGAACTGGGCAATCTGGTCGCGTCGCAGAACCTGGTCATCCTGGCCTATGCCAATGCTTCGGGTAACACCGTGCTGCGCCAGGCCGTCGAGTCCGGCAATTTCACCACCTATGTCGGCGGTGACGGCATGGTCGGCGATGACCTGCTGACCGGTATCGACGCTGCCGCCGTCGAGGGCCTGATCGCCACCCGCGCCGGCGCGCCGGCAGGCACTGCCACCACCACCTATGTCGATCTGGCCAATGCTGCCGGCATCGAAGCCAACGCGACCTATGCCCCCCAGGCCTATGACGCGGCATTCCTGTTGGCTCTCGCCATCGAAAAGAATGGCTCGGCCGACCGCGAAGGCCTCTCGGCCGCTCTGCGTGACGTTGCTTCCGCTCCCGGCGAAAAGATCCTGCCCGGCGAATGGACCAAGGCAGTCGAATTGATCAAGGCCGGCACTGACATCGACTATGACGGCGCCGGCGGCCCGCTCGATTTCGACGCAGCCGGTGACGTTGACGGCATTATCGTCGAACTGGCTGTCGAAGGCGGCAAGTTCGTCGAAAAGGGCGAAATCCAGTAATTTCGCCAGCAATGAAATAATGAAAGCCCGGGAGCGATCCCGGGCTTTTTTATGCCGGAGGCAATCATGGCCGATGACAACACATTGCGGTTCTACGCTGAAAACGCCGCGACCTATGTACGGCACCAGCGGCGTATTGGCCGGCATCTAGCGGACTTTCTCGCCGCGCTCCCAGTGGGTGCTAAAATTCTCGAATTGGGGGCCGGCGGCGGCGATGACGCGGCCCATATGCTGGCGCATGGCTTCGACATTCACCCCACCGATGCCTCGCGCGAACTGGCGGCGGAGGCGAGCCGCCATATCGGCCGGCCGGTACAGGTGATGCGGTTTGACGAACTCGATGCGGCCGCGCTCTATGATGGCGTGTGGGCCAGCGCCTCACTGCTGCATGCCCCGGCCACCGAATTGACTGGCAATCTCACCCAAATCCACCGCGCCCTGAAACCGGGCGGGCTCTTCGTGGCCAGCTTCAAGGCGGGTCATGGCGAAGGCCGCGACCAGTTCGGCCGCTATTACAATTATCCCAGCGCGGAAACCCTGCTCGCCCATTACCGCGCCGCCGCAGCATGGACCGAGCTCGAGCTGACCGAGGAAGACGGCACCGGTTACGACGCCCTGCCCACCCGCTGGCTCTGGGTCAGTGCGCGACGCTGAGCTATTCGCTCAGCCGCCGCACCTGAACCGTCGAAACCTCCGCGCTAACACCGACATCCAGATGCTCGCCCTGCACCACGTCGAGCACTTTGGAGGGGCGGTAGGCCACGACATTGGCGCCGTCCTTGTGGCGCAGGCTGTCATAGACCAGGCCATCGCCGCCCCCGGCGCGCTCGGCCTCGCCGAAGGCTTGGCTCACGGCATAATCCGTGCCGTCATAAAGCGCGGGCCGTTCGGCCTGTTGGCCGCGCAGGTCGAGATAGTCGCCTTGCAGCCGGCAATGATAGGTCCGATAGGTCCGCGTCATCGCCGGGACGTCGCGGGCGACCAATTCGCGGCGCAGATGATGGGCCACTTCTGCCACCGCAGTGTTGATGGCCGCGGCGGCGTACCAGGCGCCCAGGTCAGGCCCGGCAAAGCGGGTGCCGCCCGGCGGGGCGTGCAGGAACGCGGCCATGATGATGCTCGAATTGGTTCGCCCGAACGCCCATTCGCTCTCAGGCAGGCGACGCAGCCGTTCGCTCACCAGCCGGTCATTGGTCCAGCCAGCGAGGTCCATCACCGCTTCGAGGTCTGCCGGCGTGCTCACCGTGTCGAACAGGCCGATAGGCGGAAATTGCGAGGGGATCAGGCGATAGCACGGCCGCGGCGCCGCAATGCGCTGCTCGGTCATTGCCAGACAATGGCCTCGTCGCCCAGCGGCGCAAAATCCTGATCGGCTCGGTTGGGCGGCATATAGAGCCCGCCGCGTGCTGCGTCGAGAAAGCGCCGCACCAGCAGCAGGCCATCCTGCGATCCGCTGGTGATCAGCGCCAATGGCGGCTGGCCGCCAAAGACCGGGGCGGCATGGGGTCCGCGCAGCCAGGCCAGCGCCTCGGCCTGATTGGCAAACAACACGCCCAGCGCCTGATGAATGCCCAGCACAGCCGAAATCCGCGTCAGCACATCGGCATCGAGCAGCAGGCTTTCCTGCGCCCGCGCCTGCTTTATCCAGAGGTAATAGGTCGAGCGCGCCGGATAGCCGAGCACCAGCCGGCGCTGTTCTTCATTGAGCTGCCATAGATCGGCAATAGCGAGAAAACTGCGCAGTCCCGGCCCGCTCAGGCGACGCCGATTTTGCGGCAGGAAGCGCGCTGCATCCAGCAGATCGGGGCCGGGCGCCACCGGCTGTTGCGATATGATACGGGCGATGCGGGCCATGTGCGTCTCCAGTCTGCTGGAGGAAGATATAGTCCAGTTTTAGACAAAGTGCAATATTGGACGCGCGCAATCCACGTACTCCTGCCGGGTCATTCCGGCGCAGGCCGGAATCCATGCTGTGAGATCGCCGTGTGTGGAGGACCTTCAGCCTGGATCCCGGCCTGCGCCGGGATGACATTGTGGAGGTGGACGTGCTGCGCCCGAAAACGGAAATCCCCGCTTTCGCGGGGATCACACAACTTGGGAATGCGCGGGAAATCAGCCCTCCCGCCGCACGACTTCCGGGATCAGGCCCTTGGGCGCAAACCGTAGCGCAATGGTGATCACCAGGCCCAGCACGAAGACCCGCATCTGCGCGGAGCGGGCTTCGATATCGGGGATGGCGCCCCAGCCGGCCGTGCTCGACCAATAGGAGATGAAATCGAACACCGCCTTGGCCAGCGGCTCGGAGATGACCCAGATCAGCCAGATCAATACCGCCCCGAACACCGCGCCCCAATTATTGCCGGCGCCGCCCACGATTACCATGACCCAGATCAGGAAGGTGTGGTTGATCGGCTGATAGCTGGAGGGATCGAAAATCTGCACGAAGCTGACCAGCATGGCGCCGCCAATGCCCATCAGCACCGAGCCGAAGACGAAAATTTCCAGCTGTCGCGCGGTGACATTCTTGCCCATCGAGGCCGAGGCGATGTGATTGTCGCGAATGGCCCGCATCATGCGGCCCCAGGGCCCGGCATAGGCGCGCGAGATCAAGAGGATCGCGATGGCCAAGACGGCGATGGCCAGCAACAGGAAACCGCCGCGCGCCAGGAGCAGCGCCGGCTGCCCGCCGCCCGCATAAGCATCGGGCAATGGCACCGGCCAGGGAATGGGCGAGACGGTCAGCGTGCCGCGGGTCAGCCAATCCATATTCTTGATCAGCGCCCGGATAATCTCGGAAATGCCGATCGTGGCGATGGCCAGATAGTCGGTGCGCAGGCCCAGGCTGATCTTGCCGACGAAATAGGCGATGGCCGCCGCCAAGACGCCGCCGAACAGCCAGCCCAGCACGGGATGGCCGCCCAGCCCGCCGACCCATTTGCCGCCGGCATCGGATTCGATATAGGCGGCGGCCGGATCAATCTGGCTGCGATAGACGCAATAGGCCACAAACCAGGCGATGACCGTCAGCACGGTCTTCCACTTGCCTGATATCCCCACGCGATGGCTCTGCCGCGCCGCCAGCACCAGCAGCGCCCCGGCGAAAAAGGCCAGCAATGCCCGGCCCAGCATCCACGGGCCATCGGCGCCCCAGAATTGCGGATTGACCGGATAGGAAATGAAGGTGACGGCAAAGCCGCCCACCATCAGGAAACCCATAATGCCGAAATTGAACAGCCCGCCATAACCCCATTGCAGGTTGAGCCCCAGCGCGATCAGCGCGTAGGCGGCAGCTTCCACAAGGCGCGAGGAGGTGAAGGGCAGACCCATCACCCAGCCGATCACCAGGATCAGCCCGAACAGTCCAGCAAAGAGCGTGAGGGAACGCTGGATCATGACGAGGCTCCCTTGAAGATACCCGTGGGCCGCACCAACAATGTGACCACCAGGATGACGAAGGCCACGGTGAGCTTGTATTCGGTGGGCACCAAAGCCAGCGTGGCCGGCAATTGCAGCCATTCGGGCAGGATCGCGTTGAGCGGGCGCAGCACCATGGTCCAGTTGAACACGGCCAGCGATTCGGCAAAGCCGATCAGCAGGCCCCCGGCAATGGCGCCATAGGCCTGGCCCAACCCGCCTACAATGGCGGCGGCAAAGATCGGGATGATGATGTTGAAGGCCAGATCGGGCTTGAGCGTCACATCCAGCGCCAGCATGGTGCCGGCCATGCAGCCCAGCGCCCCGGCAATGATCCAGGTCACCCGCACCACCAGCGCCGTATTGATGCCCGACACTTGCGCCAGGTCAGCATTATCAGCCATGGCCCGCATCGCCTTGCCCAGCCGCGAGCGGGTGAGGAAGAGATGTAGCGCAATCACCGACAATGCCGTGACCACGATCATCAGCAATTGCGGCTCGGTGATCACCAACGGCCGGGTCGAGCCGAGAAAGGCCAGATCGACGCGGAACACGTCCTTGGTTTCATGCTCGAAGAAGGAATAGGAACCGGCGCCGAAAAACAGGCGGATCAGGCCCTGCACCATCAGCGTTACGCCGATCGAGGCAATCAGCAGCGTCACGGGCTTGGCCCCACGCTTGCGCAGCGGCGCATAAAATCCCTTGTCGATGCCCAGCGCGAAAATTGCCGAGAGCACCATGGCGATGGGCAGAACCACGAAGCCCATGGGAATGGGGGCGGTAATGCCCCAGGCAGCAAAGGCGCCGGCCAACAGGAAGGCAAAGAACGCGCCCGAGGTCATCAGCTCGGAATGGGCAAAATGGGCAAAGCGCAGAATGCCGAAGACCAGCGTGATGCCGACCGCGCCCAGCGCATAGATGCAACCCAGCACCGCGCCGGAAATGACGACCTGGTTGATGAAGAAAATGAGTTCGGTCATGTCAGTCCTAGCCCCCCAAAAAGCTCTTGGCGACTTCGGGGTCGGCGATGAGTTCGGGGCCAGTGCCGGTGAAGCGGTTTTGCCCGCTGGCCAGCACGAAGCCCTTGGAGGCGAAGGCCAGCGCCTGGCGGGCATTCTGCTCGACCATCAAAATGCCCACGCCTTCTTTATTCACGCGCACGATGGTCTCGAAAATCTCGATGACATAGCGCGGCGAGAGGCCCGCCGAGGGCTCGTCCAGCATCAGCAGCTTGGGCTTGCTCATCAGCGCCCGGCCCATGGCCACCATCTGGCGCTGCCCGCCCGATAGCTCGCCCGCCGGCTGCCGCCGCTTTTCCGCCAGCACCGGGAACATGTCATAGACCCATTGCATGGTGGCGCGGAAATCGTCCTTGCGGGTGAAGGCACCCATTTCGAGGTTTTCCTCGACGCTCATCGAGGTGAAGACGTTCTTTTCCTGCGGCACGAAGCTCAGCCCCTTGGGCACCAGCTTGTCGGGCAGCGAATTGGCGACATTCTCGCCACCGAATTCGATGGTGCCGCCGGTGACCTTGAGCAGCCCGAAAATCGCCTTGAGCGTGGTGGATTTGCCCGCGCCATTGGGGCCGACGATGACCCCGATATCATGCGGCTCGATGGCGATATTGACGCCATTGAGGATCGGCGCGCCGCCATAGCCGCCGACGACGTGTTTGAGTTCGATCAACGCCATTATGCTGCTTCCACCGGGGTGCCGAAATAGGCCTCGACAATGGCCGGATTGGCGCGGATTTCGGCCATCGGGCCCTCGGCGATCTTTTCGCCGGCCGCCATCACGATGACCGGATCGCAGAGCCGCCCGATCAGGTCCATATCGTGCTCGATGACAAAGAAGGTGTAGCCCAGTTCCTTGTTCATCCGCTCGATATTGGCGGCAAGGTCATTGAGCAATGTCTTGTTGACGCCGGCCGCCACCTCGTCGAGCAGCACCACCTTGGCATCCACCATCATGGTGCGGCCCAGCTCGAGCAGCTTTTTCTGCCCGCCCGAGAGATTGCCCGCCAGCTCGTTGCGCACATGGCCGAGCTTGAGGAAATCGATGACATCGAGCGCCTTCTTGCGCACTTCGGTCTCGCGCGATTTGGCCAGGCCCGGCCGGAACCAGGCATTGGCCAGATATTCGCCCGGCTGATCGCCCGGCACCATCATCAGGTTTTCCAGCGCCGTCATATTGGAGAATTCATGCGCGATCTGGAAGGTGCGCAACATGCCGGTACGAAACAATTGGTGGGGCTTGAGGCCCGTCACATCTTGCCCGTCAAAGATCACCTGGCCGCTATCGGGCACGATATTGCCGGCCACGATATTGAACAGCGTCGATTTGCCCGCGCCATTGGGCCCGATCAAGCCTGTGACCGAGCCGCGCCGAACCGAGAGCGAACAATTGTTGACGGCGGTCAAACCGCCAAAGCGCTTGCTGACGTTGCGAACGTCAATAACTACATCAGAGGACACCCAAACCCGTTCCGTTTTCCTGAACTGCCATGCCCGGTTCATTGTCCGGGCTATTTTGTGGCATCTGTTCATAACGGGGGCAGGTGGTCAACCGGCAGCAAGCCCGCCTAAAGTGGAAACCGGTTTACTGTACCGCGGCCAGAACCGCATCGGCTGTGGGTTTGTTGTTGGCGAGCAGGACATCGTAAAGCGTCGCCAGCCGGGTCAGCGCTTTGACATCCACATCATGGGGCTGGGCGGAGAGCGGATCGATGAAGAAGATCAGCACATCCAGCCGGCCTTCGCAGATCATCGCGCCAAGCTGCTGGTCGCCACCCAATGGCCCGCTTTTGAGCAGGGTCACCGGCAAGCCGGTGGCCGCCATGACGCGCCCGCCGGTGGTGCCGGTCGCCCACAAATCATGCTCGCTCAGCTTGCGCTTATGCTGCACGGCCCAGGCGCACAATTCGTCCTTCTTGTCGTCATGCGCCACCAGCCCAATCCGCGCCATTGCCTAAACTCCCACAAGCATTGGAGCTTTCAAGCATGCTCACTGCTGCAGGGCAATGGCCTCGGCAATCAGGATGCCGATTATGTCGATGGGAATTTCCGCGCCCGGCAGCATGCGGATGAAGCGCCCTTTCTTGAGCCCTTCGCCCTGAAACAGCCCATGGCCATTGTCGAGCAGCCGCCCCTGTTCGAAATAGAGCGATACCCGATCGAGATGCGGAAACACTGCACAGACATGGCCGGCTCTGGCATGGCGGAAATTGATCGATTTCCAGCCCGTCTTGACCTCGCCCGATAGCCCCGGATGCGCCGCAACCAGGGCGACCAGCCGCCTCGCCAAAGCCGCCACCGGCTCGGGCAAGGGCGCCAGCAAGGCATCCAGCTCGCTTTGCAATGGCGCACCGGCCGGCAGGCGCTCGGCCTGTTCAAACTTGCGTGCAGCACTCATCATCGGGCTCCCGGCGCTGGTCTGCGCCGCAAAGCCTTAGCGTGCCGCTGCTGACAGCCCGTGTCAGGAAGCCAGCCGCACCCGTCCGATTGCCGGAGCGAACGGGGGCCTGTCCTCGGTGCGGAACACCTCGATAATGGTATCGAGTTCGGCCGCCTGCGCCTCGGTCTGCTCGATGGCGGCATTGGTCTCTTCCACCAAAGCCGCATTGTGCTGGGTCATCTCGTCCATCTGCCGCACTGCGGCGGTGACCTCCTGCAGGGCTGAGGATTGCTGCTTATTGGCATGGGCGATGGAATCGATCAGGCTCGAGCTTTCCTGCGCCACCGCCAGGATATCCAGCAGCTTTTCGGCCGCCTGCCCCACAAGCTTGCTGCCGCCGCGCACTTCCTCGGCACTCGCTTCGATCAATTGCTTGACCTCGGCCGAAGCTCCCGCCGCCGACTGGGCCAGCCGCCGCACTTCGATGGCGACCACGGCAAAGCCCTTGCCCGCATCGCCTGCTCGCGCCGCTTCCACCGAAGCATTCAGCGCCAGAAGATTGGTCTGGAAGGCGATGTCGTCGATCAGCCCGATAATGTTGGAAATCTTGGCCGAACTGGCTTCGATGCCGGCCATGGCCGCATTGGCCCTATCCATCACCTGCCCGCCTTCGGTGGCGGTATGGGACACAGCCTGCGCCTTGCTGCTGGCGGTTTCGGCTCGCTTGGCGTTTTCGAGCACCGCATTGCTCAATTGCTCGATCGCTGCGGTGGTTTCCTCGATAGTCGCCGCCTGCTTGGTGGTGCGTTCGGACAGATCATTGGCCCCGGACAGGATTTCCCCCGTCGCGGTGCGCAGCGAGCCCGATGTGCCCTTGAGCCGGCTGACCAGCTCGGACAGCGTATCGACCACGCTATTGGTGTCGGTCTTGAGCTTGGCAAAGGCGCCGCGATAATCCCCATCCATGCGCCGCGTCAGGTCGGTGTCGGCCAAAGCCGTCAGCACCATGCCGGTTTCGGCGACGCCACGCTCCACCGTGCCGAGCAGCAGATTGATCGCATTGGCCAGCCGGTTGAGATCCTCGTCGGGGAAATCGGCCACGATCCGATGGCTGAAATCGCCGGCCACGGCCGCATCGACCACGTCGCCAAAACCCGATTGCAAGGTCTGCATCAAAGCGGCGCGGGTTTGGCTGGTTTCCAGGCTCTCCCTGACCGTCTGGGCATGCTGGCGCGCCGTCGCCGCCTCGCTTTCGGCTTCGTCGGATTTGAGGTTCGCCAATTGCAGCAGCACTTCCGTATTGCGCGTCATCCAGACCAGCGCCAGCGCCTCGGCCACCAGGATCACGGCATGCAGCACGACCCGATCGAGCCCTGCGCCGCCATAAAACACCATCTCGCTCCAGAACAGGCCCAGCCCCAGATGGTGCACCGCCACCAGCGCCGCGCCGACCAGGATGGCCTTGATGTCATAGAGCAGCGCGCACATGGCCAAAGCTGCAAAGAAGGCCATGTGCATATCGACCTGCTGGGGATGGCCACGCATGGCGATCAAGGTCGCCATCACTTGCGCCATCAGCACCGAAACGGCCAGATACCGGAAGGCCGGCTGGTGGCGGAACAATACCAACCCCGCGACCAGCGCCCCCAGCGTGGCAAAGGCCAGCACGCTGGCCATGCCCGGCCCACCCCAGCGCACGATGTCGATGCCCAAGGCGGCGGCCGCCAGCACCGCGCTCATCGCGCACAGCCCAATGGCCGCCTGCATGCGAAATTGTTCCAGATTCATACCGTGATTCATCAGCTTAGGCTCCCCGTGCCCGCGCAAAGACCGATTGCTGCAATTGTGAACCACGCGCCCCGGTCACGTATCCGCGCGGCAAAACCTTCATCCAGCCCATAGGCGACGATGACATTGGGCAGCCGGCTGGTATCGACGATGCGCCCGCCCGCCTCTATCACCGCTCCCAAGATTTCGGCCTGGCTTGTCCAGGGGGCAAAAACCACCCCCATCTCGCCCTGCTTGGGCGGCACGTGGACCGCGGCAACAGCCATAACAATAGTGAACATCGCCACGGCAGCGGCCGGCAGCAATTGTCCGATCTGGCTATCTCGCCGTGGCTCAGCAGGACGCATTGCGTCACTCGCACCCTTGAGAATGGCTAATTTCTTAAATAAAACCAAAGCTTTGGTTGGTCATTGTTGCGCCCAATAGGTTAACGGGCGCTTTCGGCAATGCTTGGCAGCGCAACGTATATTGGCGGGCCCAAGCCGAAGCAGCATTCGGGCTTTGAGTGGATCGGGGAAGCCTCGATCCGCCTCCCTCCCCCTTGAGGGGAGGGATTGAGGGTGGGGGTGTCGGAGCCCAAGCGGGCACCGAGTTCGTTGACGGTCCGACACCCCCACCCTAGCCCTCCCCTCAAGGGGGAGGGGACTGGATCGGGCCTTTCCTCCGATGAGGAAAGTCGAATGCCAGGCCGCCCTAGAACTCGTTCCAATCCGCCGCGATGGCGGCATTGCCCTGGCTGAGATAGGAGCGGGCCGCGGCCTGTGCCCCACCACGCACCGGCACGGGAGCGCGGGGCGCCGGCGCCGTGGTGCGCACCGGGCTTTGCTCGAGCGTAAACACGTCTACCACCTGGTCGAGCTGGGCCGCCTGGGCTTCGCTCTGCTCGATAGCGGCGTTCATTTCTTCCACCAGAGCGGCATTGTGCTGGGTCATCTCATCCAGCACCCGTACCGACGTGCTGACTTCGCCAATGGCCATGGCCTGCTCGCGGCTGGCCTTGGCGATGGACTGCATGATGGCCGTGTTCTGGTCCACCGCCGCCAACATTCCGGCCAATTGCTCGGCCGCATTGGAGACGAGCTTGCTGCCGCCGCGCACTTCAGTGGCCGATTGCTCGATCAGTGCCTTGACGTCCGAGGACGCCGAAGCGGCCGATTGCGCCAGCCGCCGCACTTCGACGGCTACCACGGCAAAACCCTTGCCGGCGTCGCCCGCCCGCGCCGCTTCCACCGAGGCGTTCAAGGCCAAAAGATTGGTCTGGAAGGCGATGTCGTCGATCAGCCCGATAATATTGGAAATCTTGGCCGAGGACGTGGTGATGCGTTCCATAGCCGCATTGGCTTCGGTCATGGTGACCCCGCTCTGGGCCGCGCTCTTGGACACCAATTGCGCCTTGCCATTGGCGTCTTCGGCCAGCCGCGCATTCTCGGCCACCGTTGCCGCCAATTGCTCCATGGCGGCCGAGGTTTCCTCAATGGTCGCGGCCTGCTTGGTAGTGCGTTCAGACAGGTCATTGGCGCCGGAAAGGATTTCCCCTGTCGCCGTCTTGAGCGCGCCCGAGATCGCCTTGGCGCCACCAACGATTTCGGTGAGCTTGTCGGTCACCGCATTGGTATCGCCCTTGAGCTTGGCAAAGGCGCCCTGATATTCGCCATGCATGCGGCGGGTCAGATCGGTATCGGCCAGCGCGCCCAGCACTTCGCCGGTTTCGCTGAGGCCACGATCGACGGTTTCGACCAGGGCATTGACGCTGCCGGCCAGGGCATTGAGTTCGGCATCGGGGAATTGGGCGTGCACGCGCTTGGAGAAATCCCCGGCAATGGCGGCATCCACCACTTCCCCGAACGCGGCCTGCAGCGCCACCATCATATCCGTGCGCTCGACGCGGCGGCGCACCGAAGCCGCGCGCTCTTCTTCGCTCATCTGGCTGACCTTGAGCCCGTTGTCGCGGAACACTTCGACGGCCTTGGCCATGGCGCCGATTTCATTGCCGCGCCCGGTATAGGGCACCGCGGCGTCGTAATCGCCGGAGGCGATGACTTCCATGGTGCGCGCCAGCTTGGGTACCGGCGCCATCATCAGCCGCGACATCAAATAGCCCAGCGCCCCCAGAGCCACCAGGACCGCCGCGCCCACCCCGAGCAGCAGCTTGAGCATGTCATAGATGACCGCCTCGACCTGCGCCTTGTCGGTGCCCACGAACAGCACGCCGATCGGCTTGCCGCCGCGGTTGAGAATGGGCTGGTAGGCGGTGTAATAGGGCTTGTCGACCACAATGGCCTCGCCGAAATAGGGCGTGCCCGCCAGCATGGCGGCATAGGCCGCGCCAGCCTTGTCGAGCGGCGTGCCCACGATCGGCGCCCCATCGGCGCCCATAATGGTGGTCGATTTGCGCACGAAATCGGTGGTCGCCTCGTCCCAGACGAAGATCGTCGCGGCTTCGTCGGTGACCCTAGCGATGGAATTGACCAATTCGTCCTTGCCGAACTGACCCGGCATCATCCAGGTGCTGATCGCCTCGAGTTCCCCTTCGGGGGTCCAGGCCACATTGGTGTCGGGCATGCCGCCCTTGAGGATGGTCGCAGCGGTCTTGAGCGCCTTGACCTGGCCCTCCATCGCCTCCATCCGCACCGAAGCGCTGAGCGAGATGAACATGGTCAGGCTCACCGCCGCGACCGAGACAATCACCGCCGAAATGACCAGCGCCGCAATGGCCGTGGTCATCTTGATATTGCCGAAGAACCGGCCCAAGCGTTTGAACATGCCGAACTCCCCCAAGCGGCGCGTCCCACGGACGCAAGCCAGACCCAGTCTGTTTTATCGCAAATCGATTAGCGCCGTATTAGCGCCCTAGAAGGCTTCCCAATCACGCGCCAAGGCGGTGTTGCCGCGGACCAGCCCGCTGGCGGCGCTTTTGAGCCGCTGCTGCAGGCCACGCGCGCCGGCATCATCCCGCCGCACCGGCTGCTGTTCTGCGGCCTCGATGCGGAACACATCGACGATCCGGTCCAGCTCGATGGCCTGGCCCTCGGTCTGCTCGATCGCCGCGTTGGTCTCTTCCACCAGGGCGGCATTGTGCTGGGTCATCTCGTCCATGGTGCGCACGGCCGTATTGACCTCCTCGATCGCCGACGCCTGTTCGCGACTGTCGCGGGCGATGGATTCGAGCAACACGTTATTGCCGCGCACGCCCTCGAGCATCGCTTTGAGCTTGCTCGAGGCGTCGCTCACGAGCTTGCTGCCGCCCCGCACTTCGCCGGCACTCTGCTCGATCAGCTTTTTCACATCCGAAGAGGCCGATGCGGCCGACTGCGCCAGGCGCCGCACTTCGACGGCCACCACCGCAAAGCCCTTGCCGGCGTCGCCGGCCCTTGCCGCTTCCACCGAAGCATTGAGGGCCAAAAGATTGGTCTGGAAGGCGATGTCGTCGATCAGCCCGATAATGTTGGAAATCTTGGCCGAGGATTCGGTGATCCGCTCCATCGCCACGTTGGCCGCATCCATCACCTTGCCGCCCTCTTCGGCAGTACGGGTGACTTCAGCCGCATTGGCGCTCGCATCCTTGGCCCGCTGCGCATTGGCCAGCACGGTCGAGGCCAGCTGCTCCATGGCAGCGGACGTCTCTTCGATCGTCGCGGCCTGCTTGGTGGTGCGTTCCGAGAGATCATTGGCGCCGGAGAGGATTTCGCCGGTCGCGGTCTTGAGCGCGCCGGAGGTGTGGCGCAATTGCCCGACCACTTCGGTCAGCTTGTCTGCCACCGCATTGATGTCGGTCTTGATGGTCGCGAAGGCGCCCTCATAGTCGCCCTGCATGCGCTGGGTCAGGTCGGTATCGGCCATGGCGCCAAGCACCTCGCCCAATTCCGACACGCCGCGATTGAAGGTCGAGACCAGATTGTTGACCCCGCTGGCCAGGCTATTGAGTTCGGGATCGGGGAATTCGGTCGTGACCTGCCGCGTGAAGTCCCCGGCGACGGCCGCATCGACCACTTCGCCGAAGGCCGATTGCAGTTCCGCCATCATCTGCTGGCGGTTTTCCTGATCGGCGATGATCCGTGCGGCCTCCGCCTCGGTCATCTGGCTGATGCGCAGGCCGTTTTCACGGAACACATCGACCGCCTTGGCCATGGCGCCGATTTCGTTGCCGCGCCCGGTAAAGGGCACTTCAGTATCATATTCGCCCTCGGCGATCCGGGCGGCAGCGCCGACCAGAATGGGCAGGGGCTTGGTCAACAGCCGCGAGGCCAAGAGGCCCAGGAGGCCAAACCCGACAATGGCGGCTCCACCCACCATGGCGATCAGCTGCAACGCCGAATTCATCTGCGCCGCGACCTGCGCCAGCGGCGTCCCCACGAAGATGGCGCCCATTACCGGGCCGTTGAGCTTGTCGGCGGCGCTCATCTTCTTGATCGGCAAAATCGTGGCGTAATACTCGACGCCATTGACCGGCAGCGTGCCGAAGAAGCGCTCCCCGGCCATCACCGTGGCATAGGCTGGGCTATTGGGATCCAACACCAGATCAACGGCGCGCGTCCCATCGGGCGCGGTCAGGCTGGTCGTCTTGCCGAGGAAATTCTGGCTGGCGCTGTCGAGCACATAGATGGTGGCATCCTGCTTGATGACGCGCACCACTGAATCGATGATTTCGGTATCGTAGAAGGGCGGCACCGCCCAGCTCTGGAAATTGCCGATACTGCCATCTTCGGCCCAGGTCAGCACCGAACCGGCCAGCCGCCGTTCAAGGATCGTCGCCGCTGCCCCCATATGGGTGGCCTGGTTCTCTTCGCTCTGGCGCGCCAGGGACGCATTGGTGTTGAAATAGATGGCAGCGGTCACCGCGCCAACCGAACCAATGATCGAAATCAGCACCAATGCCGCAATGGCCGTGGTCATCTTCACATTGCCGAAAAACCGGCCAACCCGACGAAACATACCGAACTCCCCCAAACAACGCGTCTTCTGGCGCGCCGATGCGTATATGTACGCGAGATCGATTAGCGAGCCCTTACCGCGCCGCCTCTCCCTTGGGGAGAGGTCGGCTCTTCGGGCAAGGTGGGGCTAGAACGCCTCCCAGTCGCGAGCGAGGGCGGTGTTGCCGCGGCTGACGAGTCCCTTTGCGGCAGTCTTGACCCGCTGCTGTAGCCCCCGCACATCCTCGTCCCGCTGCCAGTCCGCCACGTCCGAGCCGCCGATGCGGAATACATCGATGATGCGGTCCAGCTCGACCGCCTGCCCCTCGGTCTGCTCAATCGCCGCATTGGTCTCTTCCACCAGGGCGGCATTGTGCTGGGTCATCTCGTCCATGGTGCGGACGGCCGTATTGACCTCTTCGATCGCCGACGCCTGTTCGCGACTGTCCCGGGCGATGGATTCCAGCAGCACGTTGTTGCCGCGCACGCCTTCGAGCATGGCCTTGAGCTTGCTCGAGGCGTCGCTCACCAGCTTGCTGCCGCCGCGCACTTCGCCGGCACTCTGCTCGATCAGCTTTTTCACATCCGAAGAGGCCGATGCGGCCGACTGCGCCAAGCGCCGCACTTCGACTGCAACCACCGCAAAGCCCTTGCCGGCGTCACCGGCCCGTGCTGCCTCCACCGAGGCGTTCAGCGCCAAAAGGTTAGTCTGGAAGGCGATATCGTCGATCAGACCGATAATGTTGGAGATCTTGGCTGAGGATTCGGTTATCCGCTCCATCGCCACATTGGCCGCATCCATCACCTTGCCGCCTTCTTCGGCAGTACGGGTGACTTCAGCCGCATTGGCGCTGGCATCCTTGGCGCGCTGCGCGTTCGCCAGCACGGTGGAGGCTAGCTGCTCCATCGCAGCGGAGGTTTCCTCGATGGTCGCCGCCTGCTTGGTGGTGCGTTCCGAGAGATCATTGGCGCCGGAGAGGATTTCCCCGGTCGCGGTCTTCAACGCTCCCGAGGTATGGCGCAATTGCCCGACCACTTCGGTCAGCTTGTCGGCTACGGCATTGATGTCGGTCTTGATGGTCGCGAACGCGCCCTCGTAATCGCCCTGCATCCGCTGGGTCAGGTCGGTATCGGCCATGGCGCCGAGCACTTCGCCCAATTCCGACACGCCGCGATTGAAGGTGGAGACCAGATTGTTGACTCCACTGGCAAGGCTATTGAGTTCGGGATCGGGGAATTCGGTCGTCACCTGCCGAGTGAAATCCCCGGCGACGGCCGCATCGACCACTTCGCCAAAGGCCGATTGCAGTTCCGCCATCATCTGCTGGCGGTTTTCCTGATCGGCAATGATCCGAGCGGCTTCCGCCTCGGTCATCTGGCTGACCCGCAGGCCACTCTCGCGGAAGACTTCCACGGCCCGCGCCATGGCACCCACTTCATTGCCCCGGTCGGTGAACGGCACGATGGTATCGAACTTGCCATCGGCAATCTCATCCATCGCCCCGGCGAGGCGCGGGATGGATCTGGTGAGCCAACGCGACACCAGCAGCGCCACGCTGCCCAGCATCGCCAGCAGCACCGCGCCGATAATCACCATATTGAGTGCCGAAGCGCGGGCCGTCACCTCGGCCGCATTGGCATCGCCGCCGACAAAGAAGGCGCCAAGCAATTCCCCGCTCAGATTGCTGATGGGCTGGAACGCGCCATTGAAGCGCTGATCCTGCATGCTGACTTCGCCGGCATAGGGCTGGTTGGCGGCCAGCGCCACAGCTTCGGGCGAAGCCGCATCGAGCGAGAAATCCTTGGCCCGCGTGCCATCGGGCAGCACGAAGCTGGTGGTCTTGGCGGTAAATATCCCGGTGGCTGGATCGAAACCGAAAATCGCCGACGCGTCGCCCGTCACCCGGGTCAGCGCATCGACGGCGGCGGTGTCGTAAAAGAACGGGATCGCATAGGTCTGGAAGGTAGCAATGCCGCCCGCCTCGGCCCAGGTCACCACCGAGCCCGGCAGGCGCTTTTCATAGACCGTCGCCGCCACCTGCAGGTCGGACGCCTGCTTGGCGATGCTGGCCCGTGTCGCCTGCCCGCGCAGGTCGACATAGACCGTGGCGGTATAGGCAATCACCGTCACCGCAATCGAGGTCAGGGCCAGGGCGGCAATCGCCGTCGTCAGCCGAATATTCTTCAGTCCCGCAAAAAATTTCACTTCTCGCCAAAGCGCCCTTCTGGACGCCCCCCTCCCAAGTTGGCGCGATCCTAAGGCCGGGACCTTAAATTTGGGTTGCACTGGTATGGTAGTTTACGGATGGCCAAAACAAAGGGCGCCCAATGGGCGCCCGGTATTCATCCTGACAATGCTGCAAAAAGTATCAGCTCAGCGCGCCGATAACCGCCTCGATGCGCTTTTTCATCGTCGTCGCGTCGAACGGCTTGATGATGTAATTGTTGACGCCAAAGGAAATGGCTTCCTTGACCTGTTCCTTGTCGGAACGGCCGGTCGCCATGATGAAGGGCATGGCCTGGGTGCGCGGATGCTTGCGGATCACCTTGAGCAGGGTCAGCCCGTCAATATCTTCCATGTTCCAATCCGAAATGATCAGATCGACATTGCCTTTTTCGAGCTTACCCAGGGCGTCGCGGCCGCTCTTGGCCTCGATAATGTCCTTGAAGCCCAATTGGGTCAGAATATATTTGGCAATACCGCGCATGGACTGCTGGTCATCGACCACGAGAACGCTGACAGCGCTGGCTTTCGGCATGGTTTTGGTCACCTTCTGGTTTCGGGGCCACTCCCGAACTGACTGAAAACACTTAGAGAAGAAGCGTTACAAATCCCTCAATCGCTTCCTGCGCTTTGTCCCTATGCGGCGGTCTTGAGCTTAACCAAGGCGTGGGCCAGCCGCCCGGCTATGGCCTCGATCGGCGCCTGTTCCACTACTGCACCCTCCTCGAACGCCACCCGCGGCATGCCATAGACCAAAGCCGAAGCCTGGTTCTGCCCCAATGTATAGGCGCCGGCATCGCGCATCAGCTTAAGCCCGCGCGCCCCGTCGCGCCCCATCCCGGTCAGGATCGCGCCGACGGCCATCGGGCCGACCACCTTGGCCACGGATTCGAACAGCACATCGACGCTGGGCCGATGCCCGCTTTCCAGGCCATCCTCGCTGAGCCGGCATTTGAGCTGGCCCGAGGAGCGCTCGACCCGCAAATGCAACCCGCCCCGCGCCACATAGGCATGGCCGGGCAATAGCGGCATACGATCCTGCGCTTCCACCACCGTGATGGCACAAAGCTCGTCGAGCCGCGCGGCAAAGCGGGCGGTAAACCCTGCCGGCATATGCTGGGCGATGACGATGGGCGGACAATCGAGCGGCATATCCACCAGCACGGCCCGGATTGCCTCGACCCCGCCGGTCGAGGCGCCAATGGCGATGAGCGCGCCCGCGGGTGCTGCCGCCGTCTTGATCGCCACTTTGGGCGCTTCGATCCGGCTGGCCCGGCCGCGCACATCCGAACGTGCTGCGGCGCGGATCTTGTCGCGCAGCCCGGCGCCGAAGGCCTCGATACCGCCCTCATATTCCGCGCTCGGCTTGGCGACGAAATCCACCGCGCCCAATTCGAGTGCCAGCAGCGTTTCGCTGGCGCCTTTCTTGGTCAGCGTCGACACCATCACCACCGGGGTAGGCCGCAGCCGCATCAGCCGGTCGAGAAAATCCAGCCCATTCATATTGGGCATTTCGATATCCAGCGTCACCACATCGGGATTGAGCGCCTTGATCTTTTCGCGCGCGTCGATCGGATCGGTGGCGGTGCCCACCACATCGATATCGCCATCGCGCGACAGCATGCGCGTCAAC
This sequence comes from Devosia neptuniae, assembly GCF_025452235.1. NCBI lineage: Bacteria > Pseudomonadati > Pseudomonadota > Alphaproteobacteria > Hyphomicrobiales > Devosiaceae > Devosia > Devosia neptuniae. The sequence continues at coordinate 1,605,236 of NZ_CP104965.1, read as the reverse complement.
ACTTCGCGGATCAGCGCGGAATCGTCGACGACCAGAACCTTGATGCTCATGCCGCCTCCCTTTTGCCCAATGCGAGCCGCGATTGATAAATCGTCTTGCCGACCAGCCGGAAATCGCCGCCGCCCGCGCCCAGATTTTCCGAATGCCCGATATAAAGGAATGCCTCGGGCGCCAGCATCTTGCCCAGCCGGCCGAACATTTCGCCCTGGGTCGGCTTGTCGAAATAGATCGCCACATTGCGGCAGAAGATCGCGTCGAACGGGCCCTTCATCGGCCAGGGACCGATCAGGTTCAGCGGCTTGAACGAGACCAGTTCGCGCGCCGCCGCCGGAATCTGCAGGCCACCATCCTCGGCGCGTTCGAACAGGCGCTGCCGTTCTGGCGTTAGCCCACTCAATTCGCTATCGGGATAAATTCCGCGCGCCGCCTTGGCGAGCACCGCCGTATCAATATCGGTGGCCAGGATCTTGAAATCCCAGCGCTTGAGCTCGGGAAAGGCCGCCAGAAGATCTAGGCCGATCGTATAGGGCTCCTGCCCGGTCGAGCAGCCCGCCGACCAGATGCGCAGACGGGTGCCGCGCGGCTTGTGGGCGATCAGCCCGCCGACATGGCTGCGCAAATGCTCGAAATGATGGTCCTCGCGATAGAAGCGAGTGAGATTGGTGGTCAGCGCATTGACGAAATTCTGGCTGTCCTGCGCCGTGCCGCCCCGCTCGAGCAGATCGACATAGGCGTCAAAACTGGTGAGCCCCAAGCCGCGCACGATCTTGGAGAGGCGGGAGATGACCAATGTCCGCTTGGCATCGCTGAGGGAAATGCCGGCCACCGCATAGACGCGGCTTTTGATCCGCGAAAACTCCCGTTCGCTGAGGGATATTTCCCCGTGATCCATGCAGACGTTCCCCCAATAAGCCAGCCATTCTGGCCTGCCTGTTATGCGATCAGCCGCTGCTTGGGGATGGCATCCTGCTCCCGCACCGCGTCAAACGCCTCCATCCGTCCGGCGAGCCGCTTGATCGCGGTCTCCCCGTCATCCAGAGTTGCGGTGATCGTATCGGTTTCATTGCTTAGATTGCGTAAATGCCCGCCCAGCGCCGCAATCATTTTTTGCAGCGATTGGGCATGGGCCAGACCGGTCTCGGCCTGACCGCGGCCGCGGCTGACCACGCTGCGGATTTCCTTGGCCGACTTGTTGGTCAATTGCGCCAGCATGCGCACTTCGTCGGCCACCACGGCAAAGCCCGCGCCCTTTTCCCCCGCCCGCGCCGCTTCCACCGCCGCATTGAGCGCCAGTAGATTGGTGCGGAACGAGACGTCTTCGATGGCCGCGATCATCCTGTCGATTTCGGCGGTCATCTGATCGATATCGCCGACGGCCGCATGGGTGCGTGCCGCTGCCAGTTCGGCCTCGCCGGCCAGGGTCCGCGCATCGCGCTCGGTGGCGCGTGCCCGCCGCACCAGCTCGCCCCCGCGTTGCAGCGCCTGCCCGCCCGTCTCCAGATCATCGGCCGTGCCGCTGGCAAAGCCGGCAAACTGGGCGGCGCGGTTTTCAAAGGCGCCAATCAGCTGGGCCACCGCGCCCAGCTTGCCCTCGAGCGCCTCGCGCGCTTCCACCGCATCGGCCAATTGGCTCTCCACGGCGGCGATGAAGTCGGCCAGTTCGCGCGCCTGCCGGCCCAGCGCGCCCACGCCCATCGGGCCAGCATCGCCCGCCATCACGCGATCGATCTGCTGGATGCCTTCATCCAACGCCTCGATGCCCCGATTAAGGCTCGCCAGCGCGCGATTGCTGGCCGCCATATCGGCCTCGAAGCGGAAGCCGGTCTGCCCGGCCGCCATGGCTGTTGCATAGGCGTCCAGATCGTCATCTTCGATATAGCAACCGGCCGGGATCAGCTCGAGCAGGAAGCGCCCCGCCGCGATCGGCCGGCGCATCACTTCGAACCGCTTGGTGCCCAGCACCACCATGCCCTGTTCGGGCGCCCCGCCGCCCGATTTGAGATAGCCGCTGCCGAACAGCCCATCCAGCGTGCCGCCGCCAGCCGCCGCCGGCGCCAAAGCCCGCAGCCCGGCACTGGCCACGACAATGCCCCCGGCATCGTCGGCCACCAGCGCGCATTGATGCAGCGCCGCGATGCCGCTCTTGAAATGATGCGCCGCCTCGAGCCGCCGGTTCATCTTTTCCACGATATCAGTAATGGCCAACGGCCCCGCGGCGCGCTCGGTGAGCCCCGCCGCCAGTGCGATGGCGCCCAGCATGGCCTGTTCGCGCTGCGCCGCCAGCGCCACCGCCAGCACGGTGCCGCCAAAAGCCAATGCGGCCGCCAGCACACTGGCGCCGATCCAGCCAACGCCCCATCCTAATAACGGCAACAGGCCGAGCGCTGTGGCAAAGGCCACGAGCCACAGCCCGCCAGCGATCAGCGCCAGGCGCAGTGTGTGCATGGCACGCTTGATCCGCAAATCAGCCGAGGGTTAAACATGAAAAAACCCTAGCGCCGAATGGTTAATCAACTCTCTATGGCAGCCTACGTGTGTAACACTTCGCTAAGCCAAGTTGATCGCAGGTAAAGTCTTAGAACAATTCGATATCGTCCACCGGCGGTCGCGCCACCACGCGCCGCTTGGCAATGGCGATTTCTTCGCGCGCCACATTGGCCCCCATATCGCTATCGAGCCGCTTGACGAAGGCCCGCCCCGAATGCGGCTTAAACAGCACGCGCCGCGCATAGGTGCCGCCCACATCCTGGCCGGCCAGCACATAACCTTCGTCATGCAGGAATTGACGCACAAAGTCGATATTCTTGGCCCCCACATCATCGAGCGCCGAATTGATCTTGCCGCCGCCAAACACCTTGATCTCGAGATTGGCCTTCTTGCCGCTGCCCAGGCTCAAGACCTTGTTGATCAATTGCTCCATGGCAAAGGCGCCATAGCGGGCCGAGGCGCCGTACCGATCGCGCGCCGCGCCCGATTGCTCGGCGAGCAGGAAATGGTTCATACCCCCCACCAGGGCAACCCGGTCGCGTACGCAGGCCGAGATGCAGGACCCCAGGACGGTGGAATAGGTCAGGTCCGCCGCGGCGGATACGTGGCAATCGCCCTGGTGTACGGTGGTGACCACGCCGCGGTCAAATTCAGGCGGCAGTGAACTGGTCATGGACATAATAGGTGGTCAAAATCCGCTAGGCGCCTCTTGCCGCCATACTGGCGCAGAACTCGTTAGCCAATCGCTAACCACGTGCCCCTGAGCCCTTGTTCTTGTCCATTTCAGCAAGAAGAGCTTTAGAAAGATTAGGCTAGGGTGCCTGCCATCAGGGCTAGGGTTCTTCGACAATGTCACTTCAAAAACTCGCGCGAGAGTTGGACGAAACTGCGCGCCAAACTGCCTCCATGCTGGAGGGCATTACCGAAGCGCTCGACCTGTTGGCGGCCAACGGTCTCAAAAACGATCCCTCGATCAAAGAGGCCGTGCAGATGATCGTGACGGCCCTGCAGGGCCAGGACCGCATCGAGCAGCGCTGCCACAATATGGCACTTGCCGTGCGCCAATTCGCGCTGCTGCCGCCCACCGCCCCCGATAGCGTCTATGACGAAATCTGGGAGAGCCTGACCCTAGACGAACTGCGCGTCCCGGCCCTCTCCGGCATCGCCGCCCACCAGAGCCATGGCGACGCCGAACTGTTCTGAACCCATCAGCACGACTGACAATCAGGCGCCGCAAGGCGCCTTTTTCGTTTGTGGCTGTCGCAGCAGAACCGATCGATATTCGGCTCAGGTCTGCATCAGCTGAATGGCGATTGGTTCTTAGCTGCGCAGGCCGGGCGCTTCCTGCCCGGTGCTCTGCACATATTCGGTATAGCCGCCGCCGTAGACATGCACGCCCTCCGGCGTCAGCTCCAGCACCCGGTTGGACAAGGCGGCGAGGAAATGCCGGTCGTGGCTGACAAACAGCATCGTGCCTTCATAGGCGCTGAGCGCCGTGATCAGCATTTCCTTGGTGGCGATATCGAGATGGTTGGTCGGCTCGTCCAGCACCAGGAAATTGGGCGGATCGAACAGCATCATTGCCATCACCAGCCGCGCTTTCTCGCCGCCCGAGAGCACCCGGCATTTCTTGTCGATCTCGTCGCCCGAAAAGCCAAAGCAGCCAGCCAGCGCCCGCAGCGGCGCCTGGCCCGCCTGCGGGAATGAGCTTTCCAGCTGCTGGAACACTGTCAGATCGCCATCGAGCACATCCATGGCATGCTGGGCGAAATAGGCCATCTTGACCGATGGCCCGCGCGACACACTGCCCTGGTCGGGCTCGGCCGTGCCGGTCACCAGCTTGAGCAGCGTCGACTTGCCGGCGCCGTTGACGCCCATAATGCACCAGCGCTCGCGCCGGCGGACATGGAAATCGAGCCCATCATAGATGGTGCGGCTGCCGTAACTCTTGGAAACGCCCTTGAGCAGGGCCACATCCTCGCCCGAGCGCGGCGCCGGGCGGAATTCGAAATCCACCACCTGGCGGCGCTTGGGCGGCTCGACGCGGTCGATCTTGTCGAGCTTCTTGACCCGGCTCTGCACCTGCGCGGCATGGCTGGCCCGCGCCTTGAAGCGGGCGATGAAATCGAGTTCCTTGGCCAGCATGGCCTGCTGGCGCTCGAACTGCGCCTGCTGGTTCTTTTCGGCAATCGCCCGCTGCTGCTGGTAGAATTCGTAATTGCCCGAATAGGAGGTCAGTGCGCCCGCATCGATCTCGATGATCTTGGTGCAGATGCGGTTCATGAATTCGCGATCGTGCGAGGTCATGAACAAGGCGCCGGTATAATTCTGCAGGAATTTTTCGAGCCAGATCAGGCTTTCGAGATCCAGATGGTTGCTCGGCTCGTCGAGCAGCAAGGCGTCGGGCCGCTGCAACAGAATACGGGCCAGCGCCACGCGCATCTTCCAGCCGCCCGATAGCGCGCCCACATCGCCATCCATCATCTCCTGGCTAAAGCCCAGACCATCGAGCACTTCGCGCGCCCGCCCGTCGAGCGAATAGCCGTCCAGCTCCTCGAACTGGTGCTGCACCTCGCCATAGCGCTCGATAATGGCATCCATCTCGTCGGCCTTGTCCGGATCACCCATATCGGCTTCGAGCGCCCGCATCTCTGATATCAGCGCGCTGACGGGCCCCGCCCCATCCATCACCTCAGCCACGACGGGGCGGCCACTCATCTCGCCGACATCCTGGCTGAAATAGCCGATCGTAATGCCCCGATCGGCCGAGACCTGCCCCTCATCGGGCTGTTCCTCGCCGGTGATCATGCGGAACAACGTCGTCTTGCCCGCGCCATTGGGCCCAACCAGCCCAATTTTTTCGCCCCGCAGCAGCGTGGCGGAAGCGTCAATGAAGACGATCTGCTTGCCATTCTGCTTACCGATGCTGTCGAGACGGATCATGGAGAAAAAACCTGCGCGCTGCGGCCCGCCCAAACGCGCGACCTGAAATCAAGGCCGACCGTTAAGCACCGACTGCGCGCGCGCGCAAGCCGGCACGGCGCATTGGCGCAATGCGAAAGAGCGCCCGTAGGCGCTCCTGTTGTTGCTAGACGCCGAAGCGCTCAATCACCTCGGCCAGTGGCACCTGCCCCAGATGTGCGCCGGAGCCGGCGGGATGCTCGCCATTTTCGATGGCGGTCGCATAGATCACCGCGGGGTCGGCTTCGATCCGCCGGCGCAGAGCGGCCAGCTTGGGCCAGCGTTCCGGCTCGGCCACGCCGTGGAAATCCAACCAGCGGGCGACGCCGATCAGCACGCCATCGGCCAGGCTCGGCCGCTCTCCGACGAGGAACGGGGTATCTCCGATCATCGCCTCGAGCTTGTCATGCCGGTTGATCACCAGTTCCCGGCCAAAGCGGCGCAATGTTTCCTGCAGCTCCGGATCGGGATTTTCCATTTCCAGCGCCGCCCAGAGCGGGGTGAAGGCGCCGGTAAAGCCGGTATTGATGAAGGCCATCAGCTGGTGCATGCGGTCGGCCTCGGGCGAACGCGGCTCAAAGCTGATGCGTCGAGCGCTGTCGCGGGCCTCGAGCCAGGCGGCAATCGCCATGGTCTCGGTCAGGGGCCGCCCGGCATCGGTGATGAGAGCGGGCGTTTCATGCCGTGCATTGATGCGGGCATAGGATGGCTCGCGCATTTCGCCCAGCATGTCGACGCGAGTGAGGCGATAGGGTTGCCCCAGCCATTCCAGCGCCGCGACAAGCCCCATCGAGCTTCCCGCCGGGAAGCCGTAAACAAGGATCGGTTCCAATTTCAGTCTCCGTGATTGTGGTCACGCTGCGCAGCGAAACTGGAATTTAGGCATCCCCAACCCTAAGTAAATTACGCATGTTTTTGTAACCACCAGCGAGCCCACCCCGATGAAAGACCTCGTTTCCGCCTGCCCCATCGAGGATGTGATGCGCGTGCTGAGCGGCCGCTGGCCGACGCTGCTGCTCTATTATCTCAAGGACGGCACCAAGCGGTTCAGCGATCTGCAGCGCGATAATCCCAGCATTTCCCACCGCATGCTGACGCTGGAACTGCGCAAGCTGGAACAGGCCGGCATTATCAGTCGCACGGTGTTTGAGGGTTATCCGTTGCGCGTTGAATACGACCTGACCGAAACCGGCCTCAAGCTGGTTCCCCTGATCGACGCGCTGGGCGATTGGTGGCAGAACGCCGCAGCGGCCAACAAAAAGGGCGCCGCAGCGCCCCTCGAAATCGCGTGAGCTAAGGCCGGTCCTTGCCGAACGCTGCGAGGAACGTATCCACCCCGGCGGCCACGATTTCCTCCAGCACCGGGCGCGGTAGCGGCTTGCGTCCATAGCCACTGCGGTTGAGCGCTTCGGCGGTTGTCAGCACCATGAATTGGCGCGCCGCCAGTTGCGGATCGACCGCGCGCAGCTGCCCGGTAGCAATCAATTGCGCCAGCTTGCCCGCCAGTGCGTCGATATGCAGCTCGCGTTGATTGTCGCCAGCCAGTTCGGGAAAGCGCGCCGCATCGGCCACCTGCACCCGCACAATGGCCCCGCCTTCGGCTGAGGTCATGCACGTTCCCAACGCCGCGCCCAATGCCTCAAGCTCGGTCCGTAAATCGGCGGGGCGCGGATTCATCGCCTGAACCGCTGCCATGACGCGCTCATTGGCCTGCGCCATGCCCAGCTTCATCGCGGCGACAAACAGCGCTCTTTTGTCCCCGAACCGATTATAGATGGTGGGCTTGGCCACGCCGGCACGCTGCGCAATCTCATCGACATTGCCGTCAGCAAAACCATCGCGCCCGAAGATATCCAGCGCCGCCACCAGGATCGCCGCCTGCTTGCTCTCATGTGAATTGGGTAGTGAAGCCATGTCGCATCTTACCATGGGGTTGCAAAATGTATACTCCAGCGTTAAATAAACTCACGAGTTCAAAAAACCAGATGAGATAGTTCAAATGACTCAGTCCGTCAGCCGTCTCGCCACCGTTCTCGTCCCCGGGGGCCTGCTCGCCCTGCTCAACACCACCGTTACCGGCGTCGCCATCCCCGATCTGGTGGCCGATTTCGGCACCGATATCGCCACCGCCCAATGGGTCACCACCGCCTATATGCTGGCCGCCGGCATCGCCATTCCCCTGGGTGGCTGGGCGGCCATCCGCTTCGGCATGCGCAACACCTGGCTGGTGGCGATGACGCTGTTCACCCTGGGCTCGCTCGCCTCCGCCATGGCTCCCGATGTGATCAGCCTCTCGCTGGCCCGGGTGTTGCAAGGCGCCGGCGGCGGTGCATTGGAACCCCTTATGCTGACCGTCCTGGCGCAGGCCGCCGGCCCCCAACGCATGGGCCGCGTGCTGGGCGCCGCCTCTGCCGTCATGTCCATCGGCCCGCTGGCCGGCCCGGCTTTGGGCGGCATTGCCGTCGACACGCTGGGCTGGCGCTGGATCTATTTTCTATCCGCCGCCTTCGGCGCCCTCATCTTCGCCCGCAGCTGGTTCGTGCTCGAACGCTCCAAGCCGCAAGCCTCCCAACTCGATCTGGTCGGCCTGATCCTGGTCACCACAGCCACCGCGCTAGGCCTGTTCGGGCTCACTCATGCCGCGTCCCCGGCCGGCTTTGACATGCTCGCCATCACCATGCTGGTCATCAGCGCCATCGCGTTCGGACTTTTCGCCTTCTGGGGCACCAAGCGCGGCGAGCAGGCCATTGTCGACCTCACTGCCTTCAAGGCGAAAGGCTTTGCCCCAGCCGTCTTCATCATGACCATGATGGGCGCCGCCGTGTTCCCGCTCTTCTTCGGCCTGCCGCAATTCTATCAGGGCGTCGCCGGCCTCAATGCGCTGACCGCGGGCCTGTTGATGATCCCCTATGGAATGGGCAATCTCGTGGTCATGCCACTGGCCGGCTGGCTCAGCGACCGCTTCGACGCCCGCCGCATCGTCTGGGCCGGGGCGAGCCTCACCCTCCTTGCCTTCGGCGTGCTGCTGACCACCGGCCCCACCACGCCTCTGGCGCTGTTTGCCGCCCTGTCGCTCGCCATCGGCATCGGCCTGGGCGCCATTGCCAGCCCCAGCGTCTCGTCCATGTATCGTGCCTTGCCGCCCAATCTGGTCAATGCCGGCAGCACCATCCTCTTCGTCGTGCTGCAATTGGGCGGCGCGCTGGGCGTGGCCGTGCTGGTGCTGCTGATGGGCGGCACCGCCTGGACGACGGCAATCGGCACCATGCCCTTCGCCGCCCCCATAGTCGCCGCCACCGCAATCGCGCTTGCCGGCACCTGGCTCGCCAAGGTCAAGACCATTTAGGCGGTCAGCTTGCTCAGGATCTGAGTGTAATGCGGATTGGTCATGATCCCCAGCACATTGCCGAACGGGTCGATGACGGAGGCCGTGACGAAGCCCGTCTCGCCTCGTTTGGTGATCGGATCATACTCCACGGCACCCGCCGCGATCAGCCGCTCGAAGGCCGCATCAATGTCATCGACCTGCCACAACACGATGGCGCCGCCCGGGCCAGCCTGCATCTGGCCCGGCGCATATTTGCGGTCGATAATGCCGAATTCGTGCTCGTAATCGCCAATGCGGAATTCGATATAGGCCGGGTTCTGCGCATTGGGCATCTGGAAATAGGCTTCGACGCCAAAGAGCTTGGCATACCAGTCGCGTGCCGCCGCCACATCATCGGCCCAGAAATTCACCGTCGCCATGCCGCGCAGAAAATTCGTGTTCGTCATTTCCGTGTTCCCGTCTAAGTGTTGTTGACCCCCTCACAATGCGGCCGGGCATGCGCGAAGTATTCCATAAACCCGCAGACCAATACGAAGCGCGCGGCCGGCTCGATCCGCTCGGCTTTCGCCGCCATGTCGACTTCCGCACCGAACAACCGCCGCCCGATCTGGCGCCTTTCGTCGAGCATTTCTGGATCATCAGCTGGGAAGCAACGCTCGATAGCTATGGCTCCGAAGAAGTCATGCACCGCCCCTATGTCGATATTTTCATTTCGGCCCAGGAGTCCGGCATCCAGGGCACCTTTAGCGGCCGCCGCACCTATCTGGCCGCCGGCACCGGCCGGATCGTCGGCGCCCGCTTCCGCCCCGGCGCCTTCCATGCCTTCTGGCCCGGCGCTCTCGCCGAACTGCAAAACCAAGTCGCCGACCTGCAACAGGCCTTCCCCGAAGCGGACGCCGCCTATCTGGCCCGCGTCTCGTCGCTCGATGAAACGGCCGTAGCGGCCCTCACTGCCCTGCTCCGCACCCGTGAACCGCAGCCCGATCCCAATGTCGAGTTGATCAACCAGATCATCGCCGCCATCGAAACCGCAGACGGCCCGCAAACCGTCGCCGCCCTCGCCTCAGAATTCGAGCGCAGCGAACGCTGGGTGCAGCAATTATTCCGCGACTATCTTGGCATCGGCCTCAAATGGCTGTTGCAACGCCATCGGCTCCTGGCCGCCGCCGCCCAGATCCGCGATACCGCCAAGCCCGACTGGACCGCCATCGCCTATGATCTGGGTTATGCCAGCCAGGCCCATTTCAACACCCATTTCAAAAAAGCCCTGGGCCGCACACCCACCCAATACAAACTCTGGACCAGCCGCGCGCCCTGATGCCCAAAAACAAAGGGCGCCACGGGGCGCCCTTTTGCATTCCAATTCTGCTGAACGCCTTAGGCGTCCATCTTGGCGCCCGACACCACGGCGTGCAGGTCGATCAGCCCGACCATGCGGCTGTCATGGGTCACGATGCCGTTGAGCAATTCGGTGTCGATGGAATTGCCTTCGGGCACATTGTGGATGTCGTCGCGCGAAACGGTCAGGATATCGCTCACCGCATCGACCAGGATGCCGACCCATTTGTCGCCCACGCTCATCACCACCACGACATGGTTCTTGGTGGGCGAAGTCTGGCCATCGCCGAAGCGGGCGCGCAGATCGAAGATCGGCACGATCGTGCCGCGCAGATTGATCACGCCGCGCACGAATTCGCGGGTATTGGGCAGGGGCGTCGCCCCGTTCCAGGCGCGGATTTCCCGTACCGTGGTGATTTCAACCCCATAGGTCTGCTCGCCGATCGAAAAGGCGATCAATTGCAGGCTATTGTGGGCGGCCAGGGTCTTGTCGCCGATATCGTCTCGAAGCCCGAGCGCTTCCATGGTTTTTGCCTTTCTGCCGTCCTTCTGGATGGCTACGCAGTACTGACAGTTTTCCGGGCAGCCTAGGCTGCGGTTTTATGCATCAACGTGGTCTTGAGCCCCTGCACGTCCACGATGAGAGCGACATTGCCGTCGCCCAGGATCGTGCCGCCGGCAATGCCTTCGACCCGTTCGAAATTCTCTTCCAGCGATTTGATCACGACTTGCTGCTGGCCGATAATGTCATCGACGATCAGGGCCACCTTGTGGCTGCCCTCGGCCTCGCACAGCACGACGAAGCGGTTATCCGCCTCGGTCTGGGTGTTGAGGGCAAAGCGTTCGGCCAGGTCAATGACCTGCACATATTCGCCCCGCACCTGCAGCACCTTGCCACCGCTCGGCACCCGCTCGAAAGCGGCGCGCGAGCACTGAATGGTTTCTACGATCGAGGAGAGCGGCACCACGTATGGCGAGTCGCCGACCTTGACCAGCATCACATCGAGCACCGCCAGGGTCAGCGGCAGGCGCAGCGTCATGCGCGTGCCCTTGCCGGTCCAGGAGCGGACATGCACCGAGCCGCCAATCTTTTTGATATTGCTCAGCACCACATCCATGCCGACGCCGCGGCCGGAAATGTCGCTGACTTCGCTGGCCGTCGAAAAGCCCGGCGCAAAGATCAGCTGGTCGATCTGCTCGTCGCTCGGATTGACGTCCGGCGCCACGATGCCCTTGTCGCGCGCCACCTGCAGCACGCGCTCGCGATTGATGCCGCCGCCATCGTCCTCGACGATGATCAGGATATTGCCGCCGGCCTGCTCGGCGCTCAGCCGGATTGTGCCGATTTCGCCCTTGCCACGCGCCGAGCGCTTGTCCGGCGTCTCGATGCCATGGTCGGCCGAATTGCGCACCATATGGGTCAGCGGATCGCTGAGCTGCTCGATCACCGTCTTGTCGATTTCGGTGTTCTCGCCAATGGTCTCGAGCTTGATCTTCTTGCCCGTCTTCTGCGCCAGCTCGCGCACCAGGCGCGGCATGCGCGAAAATACCGATTTGACGGGCTGGGCGCGGATCGCCATCACCGAATCCTGCAGACCGCGCGTGGTCTGGGCCAGAACCTCGAGCCCGCGCACCAATTCGGTATAGCGGGCACGCAGCGTCTCATCCATCTGCTGGGTCAGCATGGATTGGGTGATGACCAATTCGCCCACCATATTGACCACGCGATCGACCTTATCGAGATCGACGCGGATCGACTGCACGCCAACGCTGCGCGCGCCAGTATCGTCGGGATCGGCAGCCACGGTCGCCGCTGGCTTGAGCGCTTCGGGCGCCCGCCGCGCCACCACCGGCGCACTCGGCTTGATCGTTTCAGCCAGCGCGGCAAAACTGAGCGTCGACGTCTCCTCTACCAGTTCCGGCGCCGCAACCGGCTCGGCAGCGGCCGGGCTCTCCAGCGCGAAATCGAGCAAGGCTTCGACCTCGTCATCGGCCAGCGCCAGGAGATCGGAAAGACCCGGCTCGGGTGCCGTTATCGGCGCCGTGTCGGCCAGATCGAACGCAATATCGGCGCCCAGCTGCACCACTGAAATATCGCAGTCGCCCTCGACGAATTCGAACACTTCGCGGATCATCGCTTCGGTGAGCGCTGGCGAGATCAGGGTGATCTCCCACGAGCAATAGACGGCAAACGGCTCAAAATCCGACAGCGGCGGAATGTCGCCGACAATGGCGCGCACGCTCATTTCGCCCAAAGCCGCCAATTCACGGAACAGCAGCAGTGGATCATTGGCCCGCGCATAAAGCGCCTGATGCGGCCTGAAATTGATTTCCCAATGCCCGGGCTCGGGAGCCATTGGCGGCGCGTCGAACGCGTCGCTCGCTAGCTCCTCGTCAGCAGCGTCGAAATTGACCATGACTGGGGTAAATTCGATGTCGAAATCGTCGATCGGCTCGCCGCCCTCGTCATCCTCGGAAGCCACATCGCCCCGCGCCAGCGCATCGAACCGCGCCTTTTCGTCCATGCCGTAGTCGGCCGGCAGCACGTCCCCGGTCTGCACCGCCTTGACGTGATCGGCCACGATATCATTGGCGCGGATACACAGCGTGACGACGTCGTCGCTCATCTCGATGCGGCCGTCGCGCACATAGTCGAGCAGCGTTTCATAGGCATGGGCAAAGCCCACCAGCGCCGAAAAGCCGAAGGCCCCGGCTCCGCCCTTGATCGAATGGATGGCGCGGAACACGGCATTGAGCCGGTCGGCATCGCGCTCGCCTGCTTCGATGGCGGCGAATTGTTCCTCGAGCTCGGTCAGCAGCTCGGAACACTCGTCAAAATAGGTGGCCTTGAAGTCGTCGAGATCGCTCATCTGCGCTTATTCAACCCTTCTGGGTTCTCGGCTTATAAAAACTAGTGGACGACGCGATGGATGACGCTGATCAGCTTTTCGGGGTCGAACGGCTTGACGATCCAGCCCGTGCCGCCGGCGGCCTTGCCCTGGTCGCGCTTGTCCTGGCTGGTTTCGGTGGTCAGGATCAGGATGGGCAGGCTCTGGTGCTGGCCGGTGGCCCGCACATGGCGGATGAATTCAATGCCATCCATCACCGGCATGTTGATATCGGTGATGATGACGTCGAAATCCTGGGTCTTGAGCAGGTCGAGCCCCTGCTTGCCATCCTCGGCCTGCAGCACCTCGAAGCCCGCATTGCTGAGGGTGTGGTGCAGCATGGCCAAAATCGTGCGCGAATCGTCGACCGTCAGAACCCGCAAAGCCGTCATTATCTCATCATCCCCTTGAACTGGGCCCCGAGGCCCAGGCGCTCGATCGCTGCGGTCATGGCCGCGCTCGGCTGCAAAATGGTAAAATCGAAATTGTTGCGCTGGGCGGTCCCGGCGGCGCTGATCAGCATGAAGAGGGCATTGGTCGATACCCGCTGCACCCCGTCGGCTGCGACAGAAACGGAGCCATCCTCCACGGCATCGAGCAGCCCGTCCCGGATCGCATCAAGCGAGTCCAGGTCCACGACCGCAGGCAAAGCGACGGTTTTCTTGGCCTTGCTGACCATGATGATTGACTGCCCCCGGAGTACTTCTCCGATGCGCAGTCTCCCTTGGAACGGTTTAAGAAGTGCTAAGCGGATCAACGGTTCCCGCGCGTTTCTGGCGTAATGCGGCATTGATGCCCTTGCCGGATGGGTCGGGAGGGGGATAACCCATCGGGTAAACCTGTTCTGGAACTGCCATGACCACCAATATCGCCCTCACCGGGCTGGCCCGCGACCTCGCCGCCCGCGCTGAAACTGGCAAGCCGATCCGCGTCGGCGTCATCGGCTCGGGCGAAATGGGCACCGACCTCGTCACCCAGATGAGCCTGATGGCTGGCATCGAAATGGCAGCGATTGCCACCCGCCGCCCCCATACGGCGCTGCACGCCATGACCATTGCCTATGGCGAGGATTCCAAGGGCAAGGTCGCCGACAGTCCCGCCCAGGCGACCGCCGCCATCGAAGCGGGCAAGATCGCCATCACCTCGGCCGAAACTCTGGTCACCACCCCCAATATCGATGTGGTCATCGACGCCACCGGCAAGCCGGGCGTCGCCGCCGATTACGACCTGCTCGCCATGGAACATGGCAAGCATCTGGTGATGATGAATGTGGAAGCCGACGTCACCATCGGCCCCTATCTCAAAGCCCAGGCCGACCGGCTCGGCGTCGTCTATTCCGTCGGCGCGGGGGATGAACCCAGCTCCTGCATGGAGCTGATCGAATTCGTTTCCGCGCTCGGCCTGCCCATCGTTGCCGCCGGCAAGGGCAAGAACAATCCGCTCAAGCACGACGCCGTGCCCGACGACTATCGGGAAGAAGCCGAGCGCCGCAATATGAACCCGCGCATGCTGGTCGAATTCGTCGATGGCTCCAAGACCATGGTCGAGATGTGCGCCATCGCCAATGCCACGGGCCTGGTCCCCGACGTGCCCGGCATGCACGGCCCCGCCGCGGACCGCGACGACATGGCCAAGGTGCTGATCCCCAAATCCGATGGCGGCATTCTCAACAAAATGGGCGTGGTGGATTTCACCGTCGGCAAGGGCGTTGCCCCCGGCGTATTCGTCATCGTCAAACCCGAGCATCCCCGCATCATCGAGCGCATGGATGACCTGCATATCGGGCACGGGCCCTATTACGCCTTCTTCCGCCCCTATCACCTGACCAGCCTTGAGGTCCCGCTCACCGCCGCGCGCATCATGTTGCAGGGCAAGCCCGACATGGTGCCCCTGCCCAATCCCGTCGCCGAAGTTTGCGCCGTTGCCAAGCGCGATCTGGCCGTGGGCGAGACCTATGATGCCATCGGGGAAACCTGCTACCGCTCCTTCACCATGACAGTGGGCGATGCCCGCGCCAAAAAGGCCGTCCCCGTCGGCCTGCTCGAAGGCGGCAAGGTCACCGCAGCCGTCAAGAAGGGCGAATTGCTCACCGCCGCCAACAGCCAGCCCGACACATCCACCCGCCTCTTCGCCCTGCGCCAATTGCAGGACAAGATGTTGGGCCTGATCTGATCCCGCCCGACTGGAGTATTCCGATGCGCCCTCTTGCCCTCGCCCCGCTCGCGCTTGCCCTGCTGGCCGCTCCCGCCTGGGCGCAGGTCGAGGAGCCCGTGCCCACCGACTGCACGAGCCTGTTCGATACTTTGGGCATGCTGACGCGCGGCCCCGACAGCCGCATCGAGGACACGGCGACCGGCTGCGTGGTCACCAATACCTATTTCGGCGCCTCCTATTCCCGCACGGCCATCGGCCAGATCACGCTGGAAGTTGACGACCTGTTCGGCGCCATTGCCGGCCATAGCCGCCCGGCCAAGCTGGAGCTGAGCGTCACCAATATCCGCGTCTCGCCCGAAATGGACGATAGCCCCCTGACCGCCTATATCCTGGAGACCCAGCAGGCCCCGTTCGACCTGCACCTGGCCTATTCCTGGGACGAAGCGAGCGGGGTTTTCAACCTCGACGATCTGAGCATGACCATGCCCGCGCTGGGCAGCCTCACGATCAAGGCCCGGCTCGCCGGCGTGAGCGACATCCCCGATGCGCCCGCCGAGCCCACCGATTACCTCCGCGGCAATGTCGAAAAGCTCAGCCTGACGCTCGACAATCGGGGCCTCTTCACCGCCTTCGCGGTCCCGGTCCTGGTGGGTAACCTGCCCTATGACGAGGACCCGCGCCCCGCCATCGCCGCCACGCAGAAAACCATCGTCGCGCTGATCGAGGCGCAGCCCGAGAGCCAGATCAACGCCAGCTCCAAAGCCGCATTGACCCGCTTCGTCAATGATTTCCCCAAGCCCAATGGCTTCTACCAGTTCGAGATCACCCCCATCGGCGCCCCGGTCTCGTTTGAAAGCTTGATCGCGCCCAATGACGACATGGTAGGGCTGCTGGAACTGCTCGCCAGATTCAACCTCAGCGCCGAATACCAGCCGGCGGCGGCTGAATAGGCCCCACCCACGGAGTCATCCCGCTTTCGCGGGTATGACCCGGTGGGTTGTCCTACCCCCGCAACACCACCTTGCCCTTGCGGCCCGGCTCGTCGCTGGCCTTCACCGCCTCGGCAATCTGCTCCAGGTCGAACACGCCATCGACCGGCAGGTCCAATTCACCCTTGGCCGCGAGTGTGACCAATTCGCCCAGCATGCGCCCGATATCGGCCGCCGGCAGATTGGGCTTCATGCCCCAGAAGCCGCGCACCTTCATCTGCCGGAACAGCAGCGAGCCCGGCGTAATCCGCAGCGGTCGCCCCGTCATGGCGCCAAAATTGACCAATTCGCTGCCGTCCGCCATCACCGAAAACAGCTGCTCGGGCCCGTCGCCACCCAGCGAATCCAGCCCGCGCACAATAGCTGCGCCGCCGGTAACCGCCTTGACCCGCTCCTGCCAATCTTCGTTCGCGGTGGACACCACAGTGTTCATGCCCAAAGCGCCAAGCTCGGCCACCGTCTCGTCGCGCCGCACCAGGCTCACCACATGGATACCCTGCTCGGCGGCAAACCGCGCCACCAGCTTCCCCACCGCGCCATTGCCGGCATTCTGCACCATCCATTGCCCGGGCTGGATGCCCAGATCGGCAATGATCATCTTGGCGCTGAGCGGCATCGACACCAGCTGGCAGGCCGTCTCATCACTCACCCCATCGGGCACCGGCACGACCCGCGCCGCTTCGACCAGATAATAGTCTGCCCAGGTCTGACTCGCCCCGCCGGCCACGCGCTGCCCGACCGCAAGGTTGCTCACACCCTCGCCCAGCGCCTCGACCACGCCGACAGCTTCCGTGCCGCCCACCCAAGGCAGCGGCGGCTTGACGCCATAAAGCCCCGCCACCGTCATCAGATCGTGGTTATGGATCGGGGACAGCGACATCCGCACCAGCGCCTGTCCGGCGCCCGGCACGGGTCTGTCCCGCTGCCCGACCTTGAGCACCTGCTCGGGCACGCCATATTTCTCGAACACCACGCTACGCATCTGATCAACCTTGTCTTTATCAAAGCCGCCAATTTAGGCCGCCAAACTGGCGCGACAATGGCACAGGCCAACATGCCACACCATTGCGGTCTCCAGCACGTGACTTGATCGCCGCCCGCACTTGGCATAAATCCTGACTAGTTTATTCAGGAATACGAGACCGCGATGTCCAGCCTCACCGATGCCCGCGCCCCGCAACGCGTCCGGCACGAAACCCGCATGCGCCTGCTCGAGGTGATCGATGTCACCGACATTACCCCGCTGATGCGCCGCATCACGCTTAAGGGCGACATGGCAGGCTTTGCCTCAGCCGGGCACGCCGACCACATCAAGGCTTTCTTCTTTCCCGAGGGCGTGGCGCCCATGCTGGCCCCGATCGGCCCGCGCGGTGCCGAATTCCCCGAGGGCATGCGGCCCGAAATGCGCGACTACACCCCGCGCTATTTCGACGTGGCCGCCGGCACGCTGGTGCTCGATTTCGTGCTGCATGGCGATGGCCCCGCCTCCAGTTGGGCCGCTAAAGTCGCGCTGGGCGACAAGCTGGTCATCGGCGGCCCACGCGGCTCGCTCGTCATTCCCGCCGCCTTCGACTGGTATCTGCTGGCCGGCGACGAAACCGCCCTTCCCGCCCTTGGCCGCCGCATCGAGGAACTGCCCGCCGGCGCCAAGATCGTCGCCGTCATCGAGGTCGATAGCCTCGCCGAAGAACAGCATTTCGAAACCGAGGCCGATCTCGTCCTGCATTACGTGCACCGCAACGGCCGGCCCGCCGGCACCACGAGCCTCATCCTTGACACTCTCCGCGAGATCGAATTTCCGCCCGGCGATGCCTATGCCTATATCGCCGGCGAAAGTTCGATGAGCAAAGCCGTGCGCATCCACCTCACCGAGCAACGCGGCTTCGATCCCGAATGGGTCAAGGCCGCCGGCTATTGGTTGCTCGGGGTGGCCGACGCCCACGAGGCGCATTGAGCGGGTACCCGCTACGCCAAGATCACCCGCTCGCACAGCACCATGATCGCCGCCCGCAAGCTCGCCTCGTCGCGATAACTCCGCCCGATTCCCGACGCCGCCGCGATCACCAGCCGGGCCAGGTCCCGCGGCTGCGCGATCCCCGCCTCGTCCAGCACGGCGGTGAACTTGTCCTCCACCGCCTGGTCGAGCGCCTGGTATTGTGCCGGCTGGCGCGCCTGTTCGGTGTAAATCTCCGCGGCATGGGGCGAGCCATCGAGCAAATGCAGCATCAAGCCATATTTATCCGCCAGCGCCCGCCCGATCCGCACCGCTGCCGGGCCCTCGCTCGCCAATCCCCCATCGATCGCCTGATGGATTTCCCCCGCCATGGTCTCGACCAGAGCGTTGAACACCGCGTCCTTGTCGGCAAACTGGGCATAGAGCGTCGGCTTGGCTACATGCGCTGCCCGCGCAATGGCCTCCATTGTCGTGCCGCGCAAGCCATTGCGCAGAAACAAATCCCGCGCCGCGACCAGCATGCGCTGGCGCTTTTCGGCCACGCGATCGGGCATGGGCAGATTCATTTTGCGGTCCACACTTGAACGAATTGAACGATTACCATATCTTTCGTTCAATTCTATTGGAGAAAATCAATGTCCGACCGCGTCCTTCTGACTGGCATATCCGGATTTCTGGGCGGCCATATCGCCATGCAATTGCTCGCCGCCGGCTATACGGTGCGCGGCAGCGTGCGCAGTCTAGACAAGGCCGACAAGGTGCGCCAGACGCTGCTGAAGGCCGGTGCTGATATCACCAGGCTCGAATTCGTCGCCCTCGACCTGCTGAAGGACGATGGCTGGGACGCGGCCATGGCCGATTGCCGCTATCTGCAACATACCGCCTCCCCCTTCGTGCTGCGCACCCCCAAAGACCCCGATGATCTGATCCGCCCCGCCGTCGAAGGCACGCGCCGCGCGATCACCGCCGCGCTCGCTGCCAATGTCGAGCGCATTGTGCTCACCTCCTCCATCGCCGCCATGCAATATGGTCACGCCAATTACGATCGCCTGCTGACCGAGGCCGATTGGACCAATCTCGATAGCCCGCAAACCCCCGCCTATCCGCGCTCCAAGACCCTGGCCGAGCGCGAGGCCTGGTCGTTGGTCGACGCCACCGGGCGGCACGATGACCTGGCCGTCATCAATCCCGCCGCCATCCTTGGCCCCCTGCTCGACGAAGATCCCGGCACCTCCGCCGTGATGGTGCAGCTCCTGCTCGACGGTAAATTGCCCGCCGTGCCGGCCATTTCCATCGCCATTGTCGATGTCCGCGACGTCGCCGCCCTCCACGTCGCCGCCATGACCGACCCGGCTGCCGGCGGCCAGCGCTGCGTCGCAGCCGTGGAAACCGTCTCCATGGCTCAACTCGGCCAATTGCTCAAACCCGCCTTCCCCAACCGCCGCATTCCAACCCGCACCCTGCCCGATTGGCTGGTGCGAATTGTCGGCCTCTTCAACCGCGACATCGGCGACAATGTCTCCGAACTGGGCAGTCCCAAGCGCTTCAACGCCCACCGCGCCCCCACCCGCCTCGGCCGCCCGCTGATCGGCGTACAGCAAGCCGCCATCGCCACCGGCAAAAGCCTGGTGGAGCACGGGCTGGTTTAGCCAAACCACCCCTTGCCCAAACCCCGAATATTGTCCTATCAACACGGGGTCGGAACGGGGCTGTAGCTCAGTTGGGAGAGCGCGTCGTTCGCAATGACGAGGTCAGCGGTTCGATCCCGCTCAGCTCCACCATTCCGGCCCTTGCAGCGCCACTGGTGCGCACTCAGCCCAGCCCTCCCCTTATCCCTGTTTGACCTCTGCCAGCAGCCAGTCGCGGAATGCGCGGACTTTGGGCTGGCGGATCGCGGCGGGTGGGTGGACCAGATAGAAGCTGGAGGGCGACTTGAGGGCGTGCGCGAAGGGGCGTACCAGCCGGCCGGCGGCGAGGTCGGCGGCGACCAGCATGGTTCGCCCCAACACTACCCCCTCCCCCTGTGCGGCAGATTCCATGGCAAAGGTGGCGGAGTCAAAGGCGATCCCGCCATGCGGGTCGACGCCCTCTACCCCTGCACTGCTGAGCCAACGCGCCCAATCGATCGGGAAGCTGTCATGGATCAGCGTGTGGTGCTTGAGATCATCCGGCGTGCGGAGCGGGTGCGGGCCCTCGAGCAGCTTTGGGCTGCATACGGGGAACACCTCCTCGCCGGTGAGAAATTCCGCCGTCAGGCCCGGATAATTGCCGCCACCATAACGGATGGCCACATCGATCCCGTCTCCCAGAAAATTGGTCAGCTTGCCGCTGGTTGAAACCCGCACATCGATATCGCCATGCGCGCGGTGAAAACGGTAGAGGCGCGGCACCAGCCACCGCCCGGCAAAGCCGTCCGAGGTGCTCACATTCAAGGTCGGGCTCGAATAGCGCGCCGTCGCCGCAGCGGTGGCGGCCGCCAATTGCTCCAGCGTCTCGCGCACGGCCCGCGCATAGGGCTCACCCACTGCCGTCAGGCTCACTGATCGCGTCCCGCGCTCGAAAAGCTGCACGCCCAGCTGGTCCTCCAGATTCTTGATCGCCCGGCTGATCGCGCCATGGGTGACATGCAGCTCATCCGCGGCCTTGGAAAAACTCAGCAGCCGCGCCGCCGCCTCAAAGCTCGGCAGGGCCGTGAGCAGCGGCAATTTCCGCGCCATGTACATCTCCTCAACCTGTGAGTTCTACTCACAGATTGTCGCCGATAACTCGTTTGTCGTCCAGGCCAGAAAGCGCCATTCTCTGGGTCGTAGCCAGTCATTCACCACCTTGCACCAGCAAACTGATGTGACTGTTGCTCTTGCTTACATCGGCCACAAGGCCATTTTTGAGATCAAAGGAGAGACGATCATGAGCACCAAACATGCATTTGCGTCCGTCACCCACGTCCTGGCCGGCATGAGCGGCCGTATCCGGGCTGCGCGCAGCCGGCGCCAGACCGAGCGGGTATTTGCCCGCTTTTCCAATCACGAACTCGCCGACATGGGCTTCGAACGCGATTGGGACGGCTCGGCCTATCGCCCCTCCGACTATCGCTGAGCCCCCAGTCCACGGCGCCCTCGGATCGCCGCAGGGCCGTGCCACACACCAAATGGAGAACGAATATGGCGACGATCCATCCCTTCCTCTGGTTCAACACCGACGCACAGCAGGCGCGTGATTTCTATCTTTCGGTGTTCAAGAACAGCAAGGCGCTGCACACCACCGAACTCACCGATTGGGTAGCGGGAACCAACCAGACGGTGCCTCACGCCACTTTCGATTTCGAGCTGGAAGGCCTGCATCTGACCGCGCTCAATGCCGGGCCGCAGCCGCCCTTCAACACCAGGCTCTCGCTTCACATCGAGACCCAGGACCAGGCCGAGACCGACTATTACTACCAGGCACTCACCGCCGGCGGTGGGCGCGAGCAACCCTGCGGCTGGCTCACCGACAAGTTCGGCGTCTATTGGCAGGTCATTCCCGAAGCTCTGCCGCGGCTCAGTTCCGATCCCGATCGCGCTAAAGCCGACCGGGTTCGCCAGGCCATGTACGGCATGCACAAGATCATCATCGCCGATCTCGAAGCCGCCTATGCCGGTCAGGCCTGATCCCCGAAATCCCCAATTTTGACAAGGAGCCTTCCATGGAAACGCTCGTGAACCAGACCATCATCATCGTCGGCGGCAGCTCGGGCATTGGCCTGGGCATTGCCCGGGCCGCGCTCGACAGCGGCGCCAATATCGTGATCACCGCCCGCTCGGCCGACAAACTGCAGGCCGCCCAACGCAGCCTCAATGGCGGCGACCGCGTCAAGGCCATTGCCGCCGACATGACGGCGGAAGCCGACATTGCCCGTCTGTTCGAGGAGGTCGGTGCTTTCGATCACCTCGTATCGACCGCCGGAACCTTGCCACCCGGCGATCCCATCGGCCAAACCGACATGGCGGGCATGCGCGCCTTTGTCGACAACAAGCTGATCGGCGCCATCATACTTGCCAAATACGCGGTGCAGGGCCTGCGCCCCGGCGGCTCCATCACCTTCACCTCGGGGATCAACAAGGATAAGCCACCTGTTCCCGGCGGCTCGGTAGTCTCCGCCATTGCCGGCTCCTTCAGCTATTTCGCCCGCGCCCTGGCGCTCGAGCTGGCGCCCACCCGGGTCAATGTCGTGTCGCCCGGCTGGGTCGATACCCCGATGTGGGACATCCTGGGCGACGCCAAAGCCGGATATTTCGCCGATATGGCCGCCCGCCTGCCGGCGCGAAAAATCCCCACTGCCGCAGACGTCGCCGCCGCCTATATCTACCTCATGCAAAGCAACGTCACGACGGGCGAAACCCTGCGCGTCGATGGCGGCCACAACCTGATTTAAACCCGGAGCCTTGGCGGGGCAGCCCTACTTCCCCGCCGCAAATCCCGCCAGCACCCGCACCCAGGCGCGAATGCCGCGGTGGAAGCTTTCGAGATCATATTTCTCGTTCGGCGAGTGGATCGCGTCGTCCACATGGGCGAAGCCGATCAGCAGGGTATCGAGGCCGAGAATCTTCTTGAAATCGCCTGCTACCGGAATTGAACCGCCTGCGCCGGTGATCACCGCCGGCTTGTCCCATTCGCCCGAGAGCGCCGTCAGCGCCTGCTGCAGATATTTGCCGTCGGCCGGCACGGTGATGGCCGGCGAGCCGCCATGCGGGGTGAATTTGACCGAGCAATCGGCGGGCACACGCTCCTCCACATGCTTGCGGAAGGCGGCGCGGATTTTGGCCGGGTCCATGTTCGAAACCAGGCGGAACGAAATCTTGGCGCTGGCCTTGGCAGGGATCACGGTCTTGAAGCCGTCCCCGGTATAGCCCCCGATCATGCCGTTGATTTCGCAGGTCGGCCGCGACCACAGCATTTCGAGCACGCTGCGGTTCTGTTCGCCTGCCTTGAGCGATAGGCCCGCCTCGCCCAGAAACGCCTTTTCGTCAAAACCCAGCCCGTCCCACTGCGCCCGCAATTCCGGGGAAATCTCGGCTACGTCGTCATAAAAGCCCGGCAGGGTCACGCTGCCGTCGGGGGCGCGGAGGCTCGCGATAATTTCGGCCAGTACCTGATTGGGATTGCGCGCCGCATTGCCGAACATGCCCGAATGCAGGTCCTTGTTGGCGCAGGTGATTTCTACCTCGTCGGCCACCAGCCCCCGCAGCATGGTGGTAATCGAGGGCGTCTGGCGGTCCCACATATCGGTGTCGCAAACCAGCGCGATGTCGGCAGCGCCCAGCTCGGCCTTGTTGGCCTCCATAAAGGGCGGCAGGTTCTTGCCGCCGCTTTCTTCCTCGCCTTCGAGCATGAGCGAGACCTGCACCGGCAGGCTGCCGGTCACCGCCTTCCAGGCGCGGCAGGCTTCGATAAAGGTCATCATCTGGCCCTTGTCGTCCGAAGCGCCGCGCGCCACGATGATCTTGCGGCCCTGGCCGTCGTCTTTCAACACCGGCTCGAACGGATCGGTATGCCAGAGGTTCAGCGGATCGACCGGCTGCACGTCATAATGGGCGTAAAACAGCACATGGGGGCCTTCGGTCGCCGGCCCATGTGCCACCACTACGGGATGCCCCGGCGTCGGCCGCGCGGCCGCGTCAAAGCCCAGCCCGCTCAATTCCCCCACGATCCAATCGGCCGCCCGCTGGCACTCGGCCGCAAAGGCCGGATCGGTGGAAATCGACTTGATGCGCAGCAGCGCCTTGAGCCGTTCCAGGCTCTCATCGAGCCCGGCATCCACCTGGGCGAGAACGGCGTCGAGGCTGGCTTGGCTGGTCATGGCAATATTCCGATCGAAAAGATTCGGGCGCGACCATGGCGCAGCCGCCCCGCTTCTGTCCACCCTCATCGCCGCTGCTGCTATTGTACTACTAATGCGCCCCGACTAGTTTGGCCTCCTGGCCCAGAACGGGTCTGGGAGACCTTTGCGGTGAAAGACAGCAATGCGAGCGTGGCGCGGCATTCGGGCGAATTGATCGCCGCCCTGTCCGGCCGCCGGCCCTCGCGCAATCTGCATTCCGATGTGATGTGGCGGCTGGGCCTCGCCATCGTCTCGGGCCGCTATGCCGAAGGCTCCATCCTGCCTGCCGACAGCGAATTGCTCGCCGAATTTGGCGTCTCCCGCACTGTGCTGCGCGAAGCGCTCAAGAGCCTTGCCGCCAAGGGCATGATCGAGGCCCGCGCCCGCATCGGCACCCGCGTGCTGCCGCGCGGCCGCTGGAACCTGTTCGATAGCGATGTGCTGGCCTGGCATTTCGAACTGGGCCCCGATGTCACCTTCCTGCGCAGTCTCTCCGAAGTGCGCATTGGCATCGAAATCGAGGCGGCGGCTCTGGCGGCCGAACGGCGCAACCCGGAACAGGCACAGGACCTGCTCGAGCTGGCTGACCAGATGGGCACCGCCGAAACGCCCGAGGAATTTGCCCGCTACGATCTGCAATTCCACCGCGCCGTGGCCTTGGTCTCGGCCAATCCCTTCATGGCCTCCATCTCGGCTTTGGTGGAACTGGCGCTGACCGCCTCCTTCACCATCAGCTCGCCTATCATGGTGCCCGGCGCACTCGAAGCCGCCGTCCGCTCGCATCGCCGCATTGCCCAGGCCATCGCCGCCGGCGCGCCGCAAGAGGCTCGCGACGCCATGAAGGCGGTGATCACCGAAGGCTTTACCCGCGCCGCCGAGCGACTGCAGACGCGCTAGGACCTAGGGCCAATCGACATTCACTCAGGCTGAGACGAAAATGACGGTTTTTGAGAACCGGAGCGCAGCGTACTTTGCGTACGTGAGCACCGGAAGCGCAGAAAACCGCCATTTGCAGGCCAGCATCAGCTGAATGTCGATTGGCCCTAGACCAGGTTGAACGCCACCCGGCCTAGCCCTGGCGCTTCGGCGCTGATCAGCTTGGCGGACACATCGGCTGGCCCGATCCGCGCGCCGGTAATCACCACTGTTCCCGCCGTCAGCGGCAGTCCGCGCGCTGCCGCGTGATCGGCCAGCCAGGCGAGCGCCGCCAGCACATTGTCCGTATCGGCATTGCCCGCCGTGGTCTTGGTCTCGATCCCGTCATAGGCCAGCGCCATGGCCTGCTGGCCGAATTCGGGCAGGCTCGAAGCCGGCACCGGCGGGCCGACGATCACCGCGCCGCTGCTCTGCAGATCGGCAATGCCTGCCAATTGCGGCACCGCCTTGCGATCCTTGTAACGGGTCGCCAGCACTTCGATGGCAACGTGAATGCTGCCCAGCGCCGCCTTGATATCCTCTGGCCCATAGCCGCCCGGCTTGCCCGGCAGGTCCTGGCCGATGGTCACCGCCACCTCGACCTCGATGCCGATCCCCGGCAGATCGGCCGCCTTGAGCGTCGCCCCCGATTGATAGACCCCCGACTTGAGGATCGGCGCGGCAAAGCACGGCCCATCAGCCGGCTTGGGCGTCACCTTCCAGGCCCCGACCGGGCCGAGCGCCGCAACGATCTCATTCTGCACCGCATAGGCCGCCTCGACACTGGCCGGCACCAAGGCCGGGTCCAGCGGATCGACCGCCACACCAGAACGGCGGGCAGCCAGCAGCAAGTCAGTCAATTCGGAAGCCATCAAAAATCCAGTCTAAGCTATGGTTTAAATCAACGTCGGGCATTCCAGCCCCGGCCTCACAAAAAGATCAAAGCCAATATCGCCAGCACCGCCGGCACGGTCTGCACCAGTAGAATTTTCGGCCCCACGCTCACCGCGCCATAAAGCCCGGCCACCGCCACGCAGGCCAAAAAGAACAGCTGGATCTGCCAGCCGAAACCCGGCTCGGGCTGCAACAGCCCCCAGATCAGTCCCGCGGCCAGGAAGCCGTTATACAGCCCCTGATTGGCCGCGAGCACCTTGGTCTGCTCCGCAAATTCCGCCGTGCTGCCAAAGGCCTTGCGACCCTGCGGCTTGGTCCACAAGAACATTTCGAGCACGAGAATGTAGATATGGATCAGCGCCACCAGCGCAACGAGTATGGGAGCGATAAAACTCATTTGGTTTTGCTTTTGCCCGTCGAGCCGGCAGAAGGCGGCATGCCGGTCCCGCCCGCATCCCAATAATCCTGCAAGGCACGCCACTCTATATAGGCAGCCTCCTGGTCCGGCAGGGGATCGCGCGAGCCGCCCAGTTCCACCAGCCGCTGCAGGATCGGCTCCACATTCGGGCCCTCGATTTCGCAAGTGCCCGCTTCGTCCAGCGCATTGAAGGCCGGGGTCTCGTAGGTCTCGACATATTCGTCGGTGGTCAGCCCCATCTGATGGCTCAGAATGTCGGCGGAATCGGTCAGCAGCGACCAATCCTCTTCGCTCACCTCATAGCCCACGCAATTGGACGAGACGATATTGGCCAGCACGACCTGATGCAGAAATTCCTCTGCCTCCGTGCCGGTAATGCCCGATAGATCGGGCAATTGCACATAGATCTTGCCATCGGCCAGCGCCGGCGTCGCCGCCAGCATCCCCGCAAGGCTCGCCCCGATCAGAAACCGCTTCATCAAACTCAAGCTCCTCAAATCCCTCAGGCCGCCAATTCCCGGCGCGCCCATGCACAGTTTTGCCATGCCGATTGCGACCCAAACAAGGCGGGTTCTCAGCTGGGCTGACCGCCGATGGACTGCACCGCTTTAGCCCCTGCCGCGATAGCCTTGCCCATCGCGCGCCCGGTGTCATCTCCCGCCAGCAGCGCCGCCACGAACCCGGCCGCAAAGGCGTCCCCCGCCCCCGTCGAATCCACCATTTCCACGACCCGCGCCGGCAGCGTCAGTTCCACCCCATTGCGCCCGCCCAGCGCCGCGCCATGCCGCCCGCGTTTGAGCACCACCCGCTGGTAATGCGCACCCAGCGCCACCACGCAGGCTTCGAACCCCCTCGCCCCGCACAGCGCCGCGGCCTCATCCTCATTGGCAAACAGCCAATCAGCGCCACGGGTCCACTCGATAAACCGCTCGACGCCCACCTCCGCCAGAAACCCCTCCGAGGCCGGATCGATCGCCACCGCAATCCCCCGCGCCTTGGCCTCTGCCAACAGGCCCTGCACCGCCAGCCGCGGCCGCTCGGCAAAAAAGCTGTAGCCCGACACCATGACCATGCCGATCCCGTCCAGCAGCGTGGCCGGCAGGTCATCAGAGGACAGATTGAGATTGGCCCCCCGGTCGGTGAGGAAACTGCGCTCCCCATCCGGATCGACCATGGTCACCAATACGCCCGAGGGCAGATCGGCATCCCCCGCCAGCACCGGCGTAACGCCCCGTCCCCGGAAATAATCCTCAAGCCGGGCAAGATCATCGGCACCCACCCGCGCGGCAAACACCACATCGGCGCCCATGGCGCCCAGCCACACCGCCTGATTGGCCCCCGACCCGCCGGGGCGATGGCGCACCGTGGCGCGCCTGTCGCTGCCTTTGACAAGGGGCCCCTCGGGCACCACGATGATATCGGTCATCACATCCCCGACGACGAGGACTTTTGCACTCATGCGCGGCGCAGGCCCGGCTGGGGAACTTCACGCGCTGCCAGCGCCACCGCGATCTGCGCCGCGACCTTGGCATTGTTCTCGACCAGCGCAATATTGGCCACCAGCGACTTGCCCTCGGTCAATTCGAAAATGCGCTTGAGCAGGAATGGCGTCAGCTCCTTGCGGCTCACGCCCTCGGCCTCGGCGCCGCGAATGGCCTCGGCAATCCGCGCCTCGATCGAGGCCGCATCGAGCTCATCGGCCTCGGGGATCGGATTGGCGATCAACACGCCGCCCATGCCCAGATCGGTCTGCATGCCGACCACCTTGGCAATGTCCCCGACATTGTCGAAACGGTGATCCACCTTGTGCCCGCTCTTGCGCGCCCAGAAGGCGGGGAATTCATCCGTGCCATAGCCGATCACCGGCACGCCATTGGTCTCGAGCACTTCGAGCGTCTTGGCGATATCGAGGATCGACTTGGCCCCCGCGCAGATGACCGCCACCGGCGTGCGGCTCAATTCCTCAAGATCAGCCGAAATATCGAACGTGTCCTCGGCGCCGCGATGCACCCCGCCAATGCCGCCGGTGGCAAACACATGAATGCCCGCCAGCGCCGCAATCTGCATCGTGGTGGCCACCGTCGTGCCGGCAATCGCGCCCTTGACGAGGAGCGAAGATACATCGCGCCGGCTCGCCTTGGCGGCCTTGCCGCCTTCCAGCGCCAGCCGCTCCAGGTCTTCCCCCGAAACACCCACGCAGAACCGCCCGTCCATGATGGCAATGGTGGCCGGCACCGCGCCATGCGCCCGCACCACCGCTTCCACATTCTTGGCCATTTCCAGGTTCTGCGGATAGGGCATGCCATGGGTGATGATGGTGGATTCCAGCGCCACCACGGCCTTGCCGGCCTTGAGCGCGGCCTTCACGTCTGCACTGATGGAAAGATAAGCCTTGGCGCTCATGAGCGGCCTCCGTACTGCGTCGATCTGCGCCGCCTGCGGGCGCCTGTTGCCCGGGGTTGTGCGCCGCCAGACGCCGGGGCGTCAACCCCCGGCAAAACAACGCGGAAAGACGGGGCAAAACCGCTTGTCGCTCCTGTAATTTGGCTCTAGGTTGCCCTCATAAATCCAGCGGGAAAGGGCACTTCGCTGCAGACGATCATTGTTGATTGCGCCTCTGGCGCCGATCGATACGCGCCCCGCTCCGGGCCCAGCACAGCCAAGTCCGCCAGCGCTTTTCAGCGCTCTTTCCGCATATATGCCGTTCCGTTTTCCGCTTGCGCATCGGGGTCTCCCAGATGACCCCGCGCAGCCACACGCCCCAGGCGTGACAAAAAGCTTGCCGCGCCTTGGGCATGGCAAAACCAGAACAGACCAAAAACCAAAAATACAGGAGCTCACCGCAGATGAACAAGACGCTCGCACTTGCCTTGGGGGCACTCATGGTGGCCTCCCCGGCCCTGGCCCAGGAAGAAGCCGTTCTCAACGTCTACAATTGGTCCGACTATATTGCCGAAGACACCATCGCCAATTTCGAGGCCGAAACCGGCATCAAGGTGAATTACGACGTCTACGACAATAACGAGATCGTCGACGCCAAGCTGCTGGCCGGCAATTCGGGCTACGACATCGTGGTGCCCTCGGGCAATTTCCTCGAGCGCCAGATCCAGGCCGGCCTGATCCTTGAGCTCGACAAATCCAAGCTGCCTAACCTCAGCAATCTCGATCCTGCGGTGATGACGACTGCCGCCGAGCAGGACCCCGACAATGCCCATGCCGTGCCCTATATGATCAACACGATCGGCTATGGCTACAATGTCGCCAAGGTCACCGAAATTCTGGGCGCCGACGCCCCGACCGACAGCTGGGACCTGATCTTCAAGCCCGAATATGCCGAAAAGCTGGCCGCCTGTGGCATCAGCCTGCTCGATAGCCCGTCCGAAGTCACCGGCATCGCGCTCAATTATCTGGGCCTCGACCCCAATTCGGAAAGCGCAGACGACCTGGCCAAGGCCGAAGCGCTGCTGACCAGCATCAAGCCCTATATCCGCTACTTCCACTCGTCCCAGTATATTGACGATCTGGGCAATGGCGAAACCTGCGTGGCCCTGGGCTATTCGGGCGATATCTTCCAGTCGATCGATGCCGGCGCCAATGCCGCAACGCCCGTCGAAGTCCGCTACGTCATCCCCAAGGAAGGCGCCGCGACCCTGTTCGACTTCCTCGCCATCCCGGCTGACGCGCCGCACCCGGATAACGCCCACAAGTTCATCAATTACATTCTTGAACCCCAGGTCGTGGCAGCGATCACCAATTACGTTTTCTATGCCAATCCGAACCTCAAGGCGACCGAGTTCGTCAACGACGACGTCAAGAACAATCCCGGCATCTACCCGCCGGCCGAAACCATCGCCAAAGCCTTCGTCATGAAGGCGCATACGCCTGAATTCGAAGAAACCTTGACCCGCACCTGGACCCGCATCAAAACCGGCCAGTAACACCAAGGGGCGGCACCAGCCGCCCCTTCCAACTTTGACCCACCAATAGCCCTCATGGTGAGCCTGTCGAACCACGAGGGCGTGGCACCATCCAGTCACGACCTCGTCCTTCGACGGGCTCAGGATGAGGTCTACTGATAGGATTGCTAGGGACCGACATGGCTAAAAAGCCCCAATTGGCTATCGACACGCGTCCGTGGCGCGACCCCAGCGCAAAACCCTTCGTGCGCATCAAGAACGTCACCAAGAAATTCGGCGACGTTGCCGCCGTTTCCGACGTCTCGCTCGATATCTACAAATCCGAACTCTTCTGCCTGCTCGGCGGTTCGGGCTCGGGCAAGTCCACTCTGCTGCGCATGCTGGCCGGCTTTGAGGAGCCCACTTCGGGCACCATCGAAATCGACGGCCAGGATATGACCGGGGTCGCCCCCTACAATCGCCCCATCAATATGATGTTCCAGTCCTATGCGCTGTTCCCGCATATGAATGTCGAGCAAAACATCGCCTATGGCCTCAAGCGCGATCATCTGCCTCCTGCCGAAATCGCCGACCGCGTCGCCGAGCTGCTGACCTTGGTCAAGCTGCAGGACTATGGCAAGCGCAAGCCGCACCAGCTTTCGGGCGGCCAGCGCCAGCGCGTCGCCCTCGCCCGCGCCCTTGCCAAGCGACCAAAACTTTTGCTGCTCGACGAACCGCTCGGCGCGCTCGACAAGAAGCTGCGCGAGGAAACCCAGTTCGAGCTGGTCAAGATCCAGGAAACCCTCGGCGTTACCTTCATCGTGGTCACTCACGATCAGGAAGAGGCGATGAGCCTCGCCACCCGCATCGGGGTGATGAACCAGGGCGAAATCGCCATGATCGGCGAGCCCACCGACATTTATGAATTCCCCAATTCCAAATTCGTCGCCGGCTTCATCGGCTCGGTCAATATGGTGGAAGGCGTCGTCACCGAAGACGAACCCGGCCATGTGCGCATCCGCTCGGCCGAATTGGGCTGCGATATCTATGTGGGCCACGGCGTCGATTGCGCCCCCGACCAGATTCTATGGTGGGCCATCCGCCCCGAAAAGGTCCATCTCAGTCGCGAAAAACCCGACGCGCCCTTCGATGCCAATGTCACCAAGGGCATGGTCGAGGAAATCGGCTATCTAGGCGATATGAGCGTCTACCAGATCCTGCTTGAAAGCGGCAAACGCCTGCGTGTCACCCAGACCAACACCGTCCGCGGCAATCCCGATTCCATCACCTGGGACGAGACTGTCTACCTCACCTGGGGCGACAGCTCCGGCTCGGTGCTGACGGTATGAGCAGCGCAGCAAAGACGGCTTCCTTCACCTCTCCCTTCGGGGGAGAGGTCGGCGTGCAGCGCCGGGTGAGGGGGCCTTCCCCTCGCGCCGGGTCAGGAAAAGGCCCCCTCACCCGACCAAAGGCGGTCGACCTCTCCCCCTGGGGGAGAGGTGAAGAGGAGCACACCCATGTCTAGCTTCGACACCGATTCCCCGCCGCCACCGCGCCGCCGGCCCTGGACCCTGTTCGAGCGCGGCCTCAAAGCCATTGGCCTCTCCGGTCGCGCGCTGGTCATTGCCGCGCCCGCCATCTGGCTCACCGTGTTCTTCCTCGTGCCGCTGCTGGTCGTGTTCGGTATTTCGCTCTCGGTCAAGCAATTCGGCCGCCCGCCCTATACGCCCCTGCTCACCACCGACGAAGGCACGGTGCAACTCACGCTGCACCTCTCCAATTACCTGCGCCTCTTCACCGACAATCTCTATGTCGCGGCCTATCTCAGCTCGATCAAGATCGCCTTCATCTCGACGGTCATTACCCTCTTGATCGGCTACCCCATGGCCTATGCCATTGCCCGCGCGCCCGATCGCTGGCGCAATATCCTGCTCATGCTGGTCATCCTGCCGTTCTGGACCTCGTTCCTGCTGCGCGTCTACGCGCTGACCGGCTTCATGCGCGGCAATGGCGTGATCAACAATTTCCTCGGCCTGTTCGGCATCCCGCCTGTGGTGATGATGCAGACCGATTTCGCCGTCTATGTCGGCATCGTCTACACCTATTTGCCCTTCATGATCCTGCCGCTCTATACCAATTTGGTGAAGCTCGACGGCGCCCTGCTCGAGGCTTCGGCGGATCTGGGCGCGCGCCCCGTCCGCACCTTCTTGTCCATCACCCTGCCTCTCTCCATGCCCGGCATTATTGCCGGCTCCATGCTGGTCTTCATCCCCGCCATCGGCGAATTCGTCATCCCTTCGCTATTGGGCGGACCCAGCACGTTGATGATCGGCCGGGTGCTGTGGGACGAGTTCTTTGCCAATACCAATTGGCCCCGCGCGGCAGCCGTCGCCATCGCCATGCTGGTTGTGGTCGTCATCCCCATCATGCTGCTGCAAAAGGCGCAGGATGCGGTGCAAGACAATGAGAGGAACAAGTAATGCGTCGCGGCTGGTTCCTGCCCATCACGGCAACGCTCGGCTTTGCCTTCCTCTATGCGCCCATCATGTCGCTGGTCGTCTTCTCGTTCAACGAAAGCAAGCTCGTCACCGTCTGGGGCGGCTTCTCCACTAAATGGTATGGCGAGCTGTTTGCCGATCCGCAAATGCTCGGCGCCGCATGGCTGAGCCTGCAGATCGCCTTTTTCAGCGCCTCCATCGCCCTGGTATTGGGCACGCTGGCCGCCGTCGCCCTCGTGCGCTTCCGCAAATTCCGTGGCCGCACCGTGCTGGCCGGCACCGTCTCGGCGCCCCTGGTCATGCCCGACGTGATCACGGGCCTCGCGCTCCTGCTGCTCTTTGTGGCCATGGAAGGCACTTTGGGCTGGCCCGCCGGACGCGGCATCGTCACCATCATCATCGCCCATTCCACCTTCTGCATGGCCTATGTCTGCGTCGTGGTGCAGTCCCGTCTGGCCGATTTCGATCTCAGCCTTGAAGAAGCCGCTATGGATCTGGGCGCCACCCCGCTCCGGGTGTTCTTCGACATTACCCTGCCCATCATTGCCCCGGCTCTGGTTTCGGGCTGGCTGCTGGCCTTCACCCTCTCGCTCGACGATCTGGTCATTGCCAGCTTCGTTTCCGGCCCCGGCTCCTCCACCCTGCCCATGGTGATCTTCAGTAAGGTGAAGCTGGGCGTCTCGCCGGACGTGAATGCTTTGGCCACCATCATCATTGGCATCGTCGCCCTGGGCGTCTTCGCCGCCACCCTGTTGCAATTGCGCGCCCGCCCCAAAAAGGCGCGGGCGTAACGGCCAAAACCGCTTCGCTGCGACAAATTGTGATCGACTGGACAGATCGAAAAAATCTGTCATGCTGGCATCATGTTCAACCAACGTGAAGGAGGTGATCCAGTGTCGATTGAGATTAAGGTTCTCGAAGCAGGTCTTGGATTTTCGGTGCAAGCTACGGAGGTAAGCCTCGGCTAGCACAATCCTTCAAGGCACTTGGGGCCTATATACTCAGGAAGGGCCGTCCGTTTCGGGCGGCCCTTTTTATTGCCGACTTGACGGAGCGGCCCAAGCCATTGATACCGCTGGCAAGATAATTTCGAGGCTTCCATGACCACGGCCAATTTCGTCCTGACCCTGTCCTGCGCCGATCGCCCCGGCATCGTCGCCGCCGTCACCACCGAGCTGGCCGCGCTTAATGCCAATATCGCCGAATCCAATCAGTTCTGGGATCGCGAAACCGACCGCTTCTTCATGCGCCTGGCTTTCACCGCCCCCCAAGGCGTCACCAGCCAGACCATCGAACGCGCGCTCAAATCCCCCATCGAGCGCTTCTCGATGAAGACCGCCCTGGTCGACGAAGCCCGCAAGAAGCGCATCGTCATCATGGTCAGCAAATTCGATCACACCCTGCGCCACCTGCTCTACCAGATTCAGGTCGGCTGGCTCGACGCCGAAGTCGCCGCCATTGTCTCCAATCACGACACGACCCAAAAGCTGGCCGAGGCGGAAAATATCCCCTTCCACCTGCTGCCCGTCACCGCCGCCACCAAGGCGAGCCAGGAAGAGCAAGTGCTTGGCGTGATCAAGCAATCGGGCGCCGATCTCGTCGTCCTCGCGCGCTATATGCAGGTGCTGTCGGACAATCTATCCACCCGCCTGTTCGGTCAGGTGATCAATATCCATCATTCGTTCCTGCCCAGCTTCAAGGGCGCCAAGCCCTATCACCAGGCCCATGAGCGCGGCGTCAAAATCATCGGCGCCACCGCCCATTACGTGACGCCCGACCTCGACGAAGGCCCGATCATCGAGCAGGAAACCGCCCGCGTCACCCACGCCATGAGCCCCGACGATCTCGTCGCCGCCGGCCGCGACATCGAAAGCCGCGTCCTCGCCCGCGCCGTCAAACTGCATCTGGAAAACCGGGTCATGCTGAACGGCAAGAAGACCGTGGTGTTTGGGTAATCCTTACCTGACACCCAAAACCACAGTCGTCCCCCTCCCCCTCGTGAGCGATTTGAGCGAGGAGGCCATGAGAGCTACGCTCGAATGGCATCAGGGATGCGGGATAACGAATTAGCCGTAAACCACCATCGCCCAACAACCACCGTCTCCCTCGGGCTTGACCCGAGGGCCATTATCGGCCCGGCACAAGCCACGAGAGACCCTCGGGTCAAGCCCGAGGGAGCATCGTGGGTGGGGCAGTTGAGGGAACACGCCGGGCAATGAGCCCCTCATTCAAACCGGCAAATCCTCCAGCCGCAGCGAATCCGCCAGCGTCGTCTCATCCAGCACGGCGCGCGTCGCCAACGTCACCCGCTCAAACACATGGCGGATTTCGCAACTTGCCTCGTCCCGGCAATCCTCGCATTTGCGATAGGCGATCTTGGACAGGCACGGCAGCGGCGCAATCGGCCCATCGATCAGCCGCAACACCTCGCCAAACCGGATCTCCTCGGGCGCCCGCAGCAGCTCATAGCCCCCGGTCCGCCCGCGCCGGCTGGCCACATAGCCCGCCCGCTTGAGCTCCAAAAGAATCTGCTCCAGAAACTTCTTGGGGATCGCCTGGGCCTTGGAGATTTCGCCAATCATCATGGTTTCGCCCCGCCCCGCCCGGGCCAGCGACACCAAGGCCCGCAAGGCATATTTGGCTTTCTGCGAAATCATCGTCCCAACTGCCCCCGGCGCGTGATCACCGCACTCTGCCAATCCTGACCTATGCGCGCAATCATGCCCAAAGCAAACACCTAGCCCTTGGGTTCCGGCGTCACGGGCGGCACGATTCCAGTCTTTTCCGGCTCGTCGGCTGCATCGGCCTCGTCGGCAACCTCAACAGCTTCGGCCTCGTCAGCCTCGGCGTCAGCATCCTCGGCATCCTGTTCCTCTGGATCACTTGCCTCTGCGTCGGCAACAGCCCCATCCGACCCATCGAGATCAGCGACAGCCTCCTCCACCTCGGCCTGCTCGTCGGCTACTTCGGCCTCTGCCTCTTCCACCTCGGTAGTCACATCCGCATCGGCCTCCGAAGCTTCCACCTCAGGCGCCACCACACTCACCGGCAGCACAATCTCATCGATCGCCGCCGGCGCCTCGCCAACGGCTGGCGTGCTCGCTACGCTTTCCAGATCCGCCGCCGGAATATCAGCCTCGTCGCTATCCTGCTCCCGCTCAGGCGGCGGCAAAATGATGACATCGGCAGCAGGAATGGCCTCGGCCTCGTCAACCGCTTCCGGCTCCGGCGCCTCCGCTACAACAGGCGCATCCACCACCTCGACCGGCACCGCCTCGGTCGCCACAATGACAGCAGCAGGCGTCGCTACAGCCTTGGCCAACAGGTTCTCGACCGGCGGCAATTTGGGCTCCACCGGTTCCGGCTCGGGCACAACGCTTGTCGGAACATCCTCGCTCCGCTCGCCGCGCAGCCAGGCCAACATGCCAATGCCAATTTCGCGCTCGCCACGAATGACGATATCGGCGCCCAGCCCGCGCAGATGCACGTCTTCCTCTTCGGAATAGGCCCGCGTGATGATGCGAATACCCGGATTGAGCTTGCGCCCGGATTCGCAGACCGTGCCGGCCTCAAAGCCATTGGAAATGGCAATCAACAGCGTCTTGGCGGCTTCAAGATTGGCCAGCTTCAGCACGGCGGAACTCGCCGCGTTGCCGAACACCACTTCCAGCCCCGCCGCCCGCGCCGCCGCCACGTCATGGTCGGAATCCTCGATCACCACTACGGGCGATCCAGCAGCCTTGAGCCCCTCGGCCACCACGCGCCCAACCTGCCCATAGCCCACCAGCACCGTATGATCGATCTGGTTGGAGGCATCAGGCACATCGTCATCAGCGCCCGGCGCGCCACGATCGACGGCAGCTTCACCCGGCGCATCGCTGGTGATCGGCCCCTCGGCCGCATCCACGCGATCGGTCGGTTCGATGCGCACGCCATCGCGTTCCATCTGCTCGGCCTTGCGCTGCAACACCCGCGCTTCCAGCCGCGGCCGCACCAGATCGACCGCCCAGAACACCAGCGGATTGAGCACAATGGAAATCAGTGCCCCGGCCAGGATCAAATCCTGCCCTTCCGGCGGCAAAATGGCCAGCGACACGCCCATGCTGGCCAGGATGAACGAGAATTCGCCGATCTGCGCCAGCGAGGCCGAAATGGTCAGCGCCGTGGCCATCGGCCGGCGGAACAGCAACACGATGCCGAACGCCGCCAGCGACTTGCCGATGATGATGATGAATACCGTCGCCAGCACCGGCAGCGGATTGGTGATGATGATCGAGGGGTCGAACAGCATGCCGACCGACACGAAAAACAGCACGGCAAAAGCGTCGCGCAGCGGCAGGGTTTCCTGCGCCGCCCGGTGGCTGAGTTCGCTTTCGGAAAGGATCATGCCGGCAAAAAACGCCCCCAGCGCCAGCGACACGCCGAACAACACGGCCGAGCCCAAAGCCACGCCCAGCGCAATCGCCAGCACGGCCAGCCGGAACAATTCGCGGCTGCCGGTATGGGCCGTGGCATGCAGCGCCCAGGGAATGAGCCTGCGGCCCACGATCAGCATGAAGCCCACGAAAGCGGCGACCTTGATGACGGTCAGCCCCAGCACGCCCCAGATGCCGACCGAGCCACCGATAATGCGCTCGACAAAGGACACGAAGGGATCATGCACGCCACTATCGGCGCCGTTCAGGCTCGCAATAGCCGGGATCAGCACCAGCGCCAGCACCATGGCGAGGTCTTCCACGATCAACCAGCCAACCGCGATGCGGCCGCGCTCGGTCTCGATCAGCCGCCGATCCTGCAAAGCCTTGAGCAACACCACGGTGGAGGCCACCGATAGCGCCAGCCCGAACAACAGCCCCGCGCCAATGCCCCAGCCCAACAGCGTCGCCAACCCCAGGCCCAATAGTGTCGCCAGCGCGATCTGCGCCAGCGCCCCGGGAATGGCCAGCGCCCGCACGCTCATCAAATCCTTGAGCGAAAAGTGCAGACCCACCCCGAACATCAGGAGGATCACCCCCAGTTCGGCCAGCTCCGCCCCCAGCGCCTGATCAGCCACGAAACCGGGTGTATTGGGGCCCACCAGCACGCCGGCAAACAGATACCCCACCAGCGGCGGCAGTCGGAAGCGGTTGGCAATCATGCCGAAAATGAATGCAAGTACGAGACCCGCAACGATCGTGGTGATCAGGGGGGTATCGTGATGCATTCAGCGCCTCCGCAGGTCTTGTGAGCTATCGCGAAATCTCTATCGCGAAGATGGGGTATCCACGCAGCATGTGCAAGCGGGCCATGGGCCCAAAATTCATCAGCAATTGGACGAACTTGGACGAAAGACTTCACACTGGCCAATGCAGTGGGCTAAGTTTGGCTTTGTTATGGCGCATTGGCGCCACGCGAGGGACCATGCCGGACACTGCGCTACCGCCTGTGCTGCAAGCCTTCCACGCCGCCATTAATGCGGGCGACACCGACGCCTTCATTGCCCTCTTCCCTGCCGATGGCACGGTGGAGGATTGGGGTCGGCGCTTTTCCGGCCACCAGGCCATCCTGAATTGGAGCGCCAAGGAACTGATCGGCGCCAAGGGCACGCTGAGCTATGGCGAGGTGATCGAGCGCGCGCCCAACCGCATCTCGCTCAATACCCACTGGGCCAGCTCCTTCTTCACCGGCGACAGCGTCTTCACCTTCGTGCTAGGGGACGATCAGATCCGCGAACTCAAGATCAGCGCCGGTTGAACGGAACCAGGCTGCTATCATCGGGTTGTCGCAACAAGGCGGTAGATCGCCCGCAACGGGGTGAGCCATGAAATTTTCCGTCGGATGCGACATCGGCTACGAGATCATCGAGCCGGCGACCCTGATTTTCAACATCGAGGCCATTGCTGGCGGCCGCCAGCGCATCCTGGGCGAAACGCTGACTATCACGCCCAACCTGCCGGCCGATGAAAAGACCGCCACCGAAACTGGCAATCGCTATCTGCGCCTCACCGCCCAGCCGGGCCAGCTGCGCCTGCGCTACACCGCCGAGATCGAGCTCGATGCCCTGCACAACCCGCCGGGCATGATCGAGGAAGTGCCCGTCGCCCGCCTGCCGCTTGATACCCTGCCCTATCTCAATCCATCCCGCTATTGCCCCTCTGACCAATTGGCCCGCTTTGCCAATCGCCAGTTCGGCGGCATTGCGCCCGGCTTTGGCCGGGTCACCGAGATTTGCAACTGGATCAATGCCGAGGTCGATTATCTCAGCGGCACCAGCGATACCACGACCACCGCCGCCGATACCTTTGCCCTGCGGGCTGGCGTCTGCCGCGACTTCGCCCATCTGGGCATCACCTTCTGCCGCGCCCTGGGCATTCCGGCGCGTTTCGTCTCCTGTTACGCCTGGCAATTGCACCCGCAGGATTTCCACGCCGTATTCGAAGCCTATCTGGGCGATCGCTGGTATCTGTTCGACGCCACCCGCATGGCCGCGCTCGACGGCATGGTCCGCATCGGCTGCGGCCGCGACGCCGCCGACACCGCCTTCGCCACCATTTACGGCGCCGTCAATCCGCTCCCCATCGAAGTCTGGAGCAATGCCGATGGCAACACGGCGGAGGAATGGACTACGGACGCAGTCAGCGTCGCGCGCAGCTAGTTCTAGGCACTAGGCACCCAATATCGAGAGCCCGAATCAGCCTCCCTCCCCCTTGTGGGGAGGGATTGAGGGTGGGGGTGCTGAGTTTTCCATCGGCATAGAGCTTTTGGTAGCTTCAGACCCCCCACCCTAACCCTCCCCACAAGGGGGAGGGAACCGGATCGGGACTCCCAATCTGAAGGGCTATCTCTAACCCATAGAATCCTGCGGCGATGTCACCCGCTCGACAATGACCTCGACATCCATGCCCAGATAATCATCCTTGCGGCCGATAAACGTGCCGGCAATCGGAATCGCCTGCTGCGGCTCCCGCGCCACCCCGACCCGGATCAGGTCGCGCGTGCCGATAATGCCATTGGTCGGGTCGAACTCCACCCATCCCGCGCCCGGCAGATAAATCTGGCACCAGGCATGCGTCGCCCCACCGCCACGATGATCGCCATCGCGCGCCGGGGAATAGAGATACCCCGTTACAAACCGCGCCGCAAAGCCCAGCGAGCGCGCCGCCTCGATCATCAGCAACGCAAAATCCCGGCACGTGCCCTGGCGTTTCGATAGTGTCACAGCCGGGCGCTGCGTGCCCGGATCGGGCCGGCGGAGATATTTGAAACTCTCCTTGATCGAATAGGTCATGGTCATCAGCAGATGCCCGGTATCGGTCTTGCCCTGTCCGCTGACAAAGCGCCGCGCCCAGGCATCGACCTCCCCCTCATCGGGATATTGCCGCCGCATATTGGGCGCCAGATCGATGCTGTCCACAGCGCCATAATCGAACGGATAGGTCTTGGCCCGCACCTCGATCTCGAAATTGGGCGTCAGCTCGGGCGTATGATCGAGCACCATGCCGGCCACGATCCGCAATTGCTCGGCGGGCTCGGCAAACTCGGCAATCGCGATGCCATTGCCGAACACGTCATGAATCCAGCGGATCGCCGAGGGCTCCGGGAATATCTTGAGGCTGAACGAATCCAGCGTCTGTTCCATGCTGTCGCGCGGCCGCACCAGCATGCGATGCTCGCCGAACCGCACCGGCCGGACATAGCGATAGACCGTCTCGTGCCGCACCGTGAGCAGCGTCACGAGACGACCGTGATCTTTTCGGCGGCGCGGGTAATCCCGGTATAGAGCCAGCGCGCCCGCTCTTCGCGGAACACGAAGCTCTCGTCGAACAGATAGACATTGTCCCATTGGCTGCCCTGCGCCTTGTGCACGGTCAGGCAATAGCCAAAGGTGAACTCGTCATATTGCCGCCGCTCGGGCCAGCTCATGGCGTCTTCCTCCCCCGAGAAAAACGCCTTGTGGGTCAAAACCTTGGCTTCGCCCTTGCCTTCATCGGCCCCCAGCAGCAGCGAATATTTGCCATTGGCCTTGCGGCTGACATCGGTGACGATCCAGATCTGCCCATTGAGCAGGCGCTTGCGCGCGTTGTTGCGCAGGCACACCATGCGGTCGCCCACTACCGGCTCGTGAAACGGCAGGCCGCGCAGCTCGCGCAACCGATCATTATATTGCAGGCGCGTCTTGTTGCGCCCCACCAGCACCTGATCGGCCTCCAGCACCGCATCGCGATCGACATCCTCACGGGCGACCACTAGAGATTCCCCATAGCGCCCGCGCTCGATATAGCCGCCCTCGCGCACCTGCATGGAGAGCGCAATGATCGGATTATCCGCCGCCTGGCGATGGATTTCGGTCAGCATGATATCGGGCTCGTCGGCGGTGAAAAAACCCGCGCCCTGCACCGGCGGCAGTTGGAACGGATCGCCCAGCACCAAAACCTTGGTGCCAAACGAGAGCAGGTCCCGCCCCAATTGCTCATCCACCATGGAAACTTCGTCGATGACGATCAGATCGGCATCGGCCGCGGGGGATTCGTCGTCCAGCACGAAACGCGGCTCGCCTTCCTTCTCGCTGACCAGCGTATAGATCAGGCTATGAATGGTCTGGGCGCCCTTGCAGCCGCGCTTGCGCATGACCAGAGCCGCCTTGCCGGTAAAGGCTGCATATTTGACGCTCTTGACGTCCTGCGCCAGATGCACGGCCAGCGTCGATTTGCCCGTGCCGGCCCAGCCGAACAGGCGGAACACCTGCGGGCCGTCGCGGTCCTTGAGCCAATTGGACACCGCGACCAGCGCCGCATCCTGCTGGGGCGACCAGACCGGCATCAGACGATGCTGGTCCGTACATGGCCCACGCCCTCGATGGCGCCTTCCAGCACATCGCCCTTGACCACCGCGCCAACGCCCGAAGGCGTGCCGGTCATGATCAGGTCGCCGGGCTTCAGTGTCACAAAGCCGCTGAGATAGGCAATGGCTTCGCTGACATTCCAGATCTGCTCGGCAAGATCGCCCTCCTGGCGCACCACACCATTGACCGACAGCGTGATGGCGCCCTTGTCGGGATGCCCGATTTCGCTGGCCGGCTCGATCGTGCCGATGGGCGCCGAATGATCGAACGCCTTGGCCATTTCCCACGGCCGACCGCTCTTTTTGGCAATGGCCTGGATATCGCGCCGCGTCATGTCGAGCCCGGCAGCATAACCATAGACATGGGCCAGCGCCTGCTCCACCGGAATGTCCGCGCCTTCCTTGCCGATGGCCACGACCAGCTCGATCTCGTGGTGAAAATCGTCGGTCTGCGGCGGATAGGGAATCGCCGCCCCACCCACCACGACGGCATCAGCGGGCTTGGCGAAAAAGAACGGCGGCTCGCGCTCGTCATTGCCCATTTCGCGGATGTGCTCGACGTAATTGCGGCCCACGCAATAGATGCGCCGCACGGCAAACAGCCCGCCCCGGGCGATGGGAATGGTCACGGGCGCATAAGGCTCAAACAGGAAATCAGCCACGTTTGAAATCTTCCACATAGGTTGAGAGCAGGTCCTGGTCGGCCGGACCAAGCCGGTCATTGGCCGTAAACGTCTGGTGCCAATAGGGATAGAGCAGCGGCGGCCGGCTGACCGCATCGAGTTTCTGCCGTTCTTCGGCACTGAGCTTCAAATCAGCGGCCGCCAGATTATCCTTGAACTGGGCTTCGCTGCGCCCGCCAATGATCACCGAGGTCACCCCCGGCCGCCCCAGCGCCCAGGCCAAAGCCACCTGCGCGCCGGACACGCCGCGCTCCTCGGCAATGGCCACGATCACATCGACAATATCATAAAGCTTGTCCCAATCGGGCACCGGCGGCTCACGCGAGCCCCCGACATGGCGGCCACTCTCCGGCCCGCCATCCCGACGATATTTGCCACTCAGCAGGCCCCCAGCCAGTGGCGACCAGATCAGAATGCCCAGCCCTTGGTCCTGGCTGATCGGCACCAGTTCATATTCAGCTTCGCGCGAATGCAGCGTGTAGTGGATTTGCTGGGAGATGAAGCGCTGGCCGTGATTTTTGTCGGCCGCCGCCAGCGCCTTCGTGATGTGCCAGCCCGAATAATTCGAGCAGCCTATATAGCGCACCTTACCCTGTTTCACGAGCGTATCGAGCGCTTCCATCGTCTCTTCGATGGGCGTCATCCCGTCCCATTCATGCACCTGGTAAAGATCGATCACATCGGTCTTGAGCCGTTTCAGGCTCGCCTCGGCCTGCGCCACGATATGGTGCCGGCTCAGCCCCACATCATTGGGCCCATCGCCCATGCGGAAGCGCACCTTGGTGGCGATCAAAGCCTTTTGGCGGCGGCCGTTTTCGCTGAGCGCCACCCCGATCATCTCCTCGGAGACCCCGGCATTATAGACATTGGCGGTGTCGAGCAGGTTGATGCCGTGATCAAGGCACAGATCGATCTGCCGCGTCGCCTCAGCCTGTGGCGTACGCCCCACCTTTTCCGAGCCGCCAAAGGTCATCGTGCCCATGGTGAGCGTCGAGACCTTGAGACCTGAGCGGCCGAGATAGCGATAATCCATGATCACCCTCCTGCGGAAACGTCCGTAAGGGCTAGAGTGCAATCAGAGTCGGGTCAATGCGCCCGCGCTGCTTGAAGGCCAGCAAAAAGAACTGGAGCATGCCTCGATTTTGGGCATAGTCGCACACCGTGCTGTCGAGGAGGGCCAGATCGATGCTCTATGCCGTGTTGTGTTACAATGACGAAAACGCCATCGCCACCTGGAGCAAGGAGGAGGACGATGCCTGCATGGTCCGCCTGGCCCAGGTCGAAGACGCCATGAAAGCCCGGGGCAAGCTTGGGCCGGTTGCCCGGCTCAAGCCCACCAGCGCCGCCACCACCCTGCGCAAGACTTCGGGCGAGCCGCTCGTCATCGATGGTCCTTTTGCCGAAACCAAGGAACAGTTCCTCGGCTTCTTCGTTGCCGATTGCGACACGCTCGACGAGGCTATCGCTTTCGCCAAGGACCTGGCGCAGGCCAATCCCGGCATGGGCGCCTATGAAATCCGCCCACTCGCCGTCTTCAAACCCAGCCAGATCGGCGGCT
The DNA here is from genome assembly GCF_025452235.1 of Devosia neptuniae. Taxonomy (NCBI): domain Bacteria; kingdom Pseudomonadati; phylum Pseudomonadota; class Alphaproteobacteria; order Hyphomicrobiales; family Devosiaceae; genus Devosia; species Devosia neptuniae. The sequence continues at coordinate 1,561,598 of NZ_CP104965.1, read as the reverse complement.
GATCCGATATTTCTGACAGACCGGTCTGATTGGCCACCGCCCGCTCGTCGTGCTTGCATCAACCCATTTGCGAGGAGCCCAGCATGACCGACACACCAGCCACCAGCGGCCTGATCCCCTATATCAATGTCGATGGCGTCGCCGACGCCATCGCCTTCTATCAAAAAGCCTTCGGCGCCATCGAGCATAGCCGCAATCCGGCCAGCAGCGACGATGCCCGCATCATGCATGCCCATATCGAAATCAACGGCGCGCCGCTGTTCCTGTCCGATTTCTTCCCCGAACACGGTTTCCCCATCGTCGCGCCCCAGGGCTTCAATCTGCATCTGCAGGTCGAGGACGCCCAGCACTGGTTCGACCGCGCCGTAGCCGCCGGGGCCAATGTCATCATGCCGCTGCAAGAGCAATTCTGGGGCGACACCTATGGCCAGCTCAAGGACCCCTATGGCGTCACCTGGGCCGTCGGCCAGTCCAAGGCGTAGGACGCCAGAAAGCCACGATCCGCCTCCCTCCCCCTTGAGGGGAGGGATTGAGGGTGGAGGTGTCGGACCATCCGTCGGCATAGAGGTTGTGCAGATCACGAAACCCCCACCCTAGCCCTCCCCTCAAGGGGGAGGGGACGGCATCGCGGCTCCCTCTAAGCATTCACCCCCAGCGCCTCGGTCGCGGCAATCGCCGCCATATTGACCACGCCACGGCTGGTCACCGACGGCGCCAGGATATGCGCCGGCTGCCTGGTTCCCATCAGGATCGGCCCCACCGGTAGCGCATTGTTGAGCTCCTTGAGCAGCGTCATGGAGAGGTTTGCCGATTCAAGGTTCGGGAAGATCAACAGGTTCGCCTCCCCCTTCAGCACCGAATTGGGCACATAGCGCTCGCGCAATTCGGCATTGATCGCCAGATCGCCCTGCATTTCGCCATCGACGACGAGATCAGGCGCCACCTCTTGCAGCCGCTCGAACACCACCCGCATCTTTTCCGACGTCGCCCCATCGCGCGAACCGAAATTGGAATAGCTCAGCAACGCCGCCCGCGCCTCGATATTGAAGCGCTTGAGATGGTCGCGCGCCTGCAGCGTGATCGCCACGATCTCCTCGGCGCTGGGATCGATATTCACATAGGTATCGGCCAGGAAAAACACGCCCCGGCTCATGATCAGCATGGAAAGCGCCGAAAGCTGCGAGCTGTATGGCGCCAGCCCAATCACCGATTGAATATCGCGCGCATGCTTGATGAACCTTCCCTGCAAGCCGCAGATCAAGGCATCCGCCTCGCCCCGCCGCACTGCCAGCGCCCCGATCACCGTCGTATTGGTGCGCACAATGGTTTTTGCCGTGTCCGGCGTCACGCCCTTGCGCCCGGTAATGTCGTGGAACAGCGCCACATAATCGCGATAGCGCGGATCATCCTCGGGATTGATCACATCGAAATCGCGCCCCGCCTTCAACGTCAGCCCGAAGCGCTCGATGCGCTGCTCGATCACCGAAGGCCGGCCGATCAGGATGGAGCGGCCAATGCCGTCCTCCAACATCACCTGCGTCGCCCGCAGCACGCGCTCATCCTCGCCATCGGCAAAAGCAATGCGCTTGCCCTCGCCCTGCGCCCGCTCCAGCATGGGCTTCATCACCATGCCGGAGCGGAACACGAAGCGATTGAGGCTATCGCGATAAGCAGCAAAATCCGCGATCGGCCGCTGCGCCACCCCAGACTCCATCGCCGCCTTGGCTACCGCCGGCGCAATGCGCAGGATCAGCCGCTGATCGAACGGATTGGGAATGAGGTATTCCGGCCCAAAGATTGCCGGCACGCCATGCGCCGACGCTTCCAGCCCCGGCTCATGCGCCAATTTGGCAATGGCATGCGCCGCCGCCGCCTTCATCTCCTCATTGATCACGGTCGCGCCGCAATCCAGCGCCCCCCGGAACAGGAAGGGGAAGCACAGCACATTATTGACCTGGTTGGGATAGTCGCTTCGACCGGTGCAGATCATCGCATCGGGCCGCGCCGCCCGCGCCAGTTCTGGCATGATTTCGGGGATGGGATTGCTCAGCGCCAGGATCAGCGGATTGGCCGCCATGTCCTTCATCATCTCAGGCTTGAGCGCCCCCGCCTTGGACAGCCCGACATAAATATCGGCCCCGGCCATGACTTCGCTCAGCTCGGTCTTGTCACTGTCCCGCGCAAATGCCCCGCGCCACCGATCGACCGCATTGCCACGCTTTTTGGTGACCAGCCCCTTGGAATCCGCGATCCAGATATTTTCGCGTTTCGCCCCCACCGCCACCAGCATATTCATGCAGGCAATGGCCGCGGCCCCCGCACCGGACGTGACGATCTTGACCTTGGCAATGTCCTTGCCCACCAGCCGCATCGCGTTGATCACCGCTGCGGCCACAATGATCGCCGTGCCATGCTGGTCGTCATGAAACACCGGAATATTCATCCGCTCGCGCAGCGCTTCCTCGATCTCGAAGCATTCTGGCGCCTTGATATCTTCCAGATTAATCCCGCCAAAGCTGGGCTCCAGCGGCGCCACGATTTCGATGAACCGCTTGGGCTCCTGCTCGTTGACCTCGATATCGATGGAATCGATGCCGGCGAACTTCTTGAACAGCACCGCCTTGCCTTCCATCACCGGCTTGCTCGCCAGCGCCCCGATATTGCCCAGCCCCAGCACCGCCGTGCCATTGGAGATGACGGCAACCAGATTCCCCCTTGGCCGTATACTTATAGGCCGCCTGCGGATCAGCCGCGATTTCCTCGCAGGGGATGGCCACACCCGGCGAATAGGCCAGCGACAAATCGCGCGTATTGGCCAAGGGCTTGGTCGCCACGATTTCGAGTTTGCCCGGACGCGGAAACTCATGGAAATGCAGTGCGGCTTCGCGCAAGCTATTGGTATCGTTGGACATCGCGGTTGGTTCCTCCCCGGAGCGTCTGTCTGAACTGGCGCACGGGTATGGAACAGCTCCACCCCCGCAGCAAACCCGACCTTAGACTAAGGAATACCCCACCCATGGCGCCGGCAAGAATTTTCATCGACTTCCCCGGCCTGCCCGCTAGTGTCGTGAGCAATCCCATCGCGAAGAAATCCCGAATATGAAAATCCTCGTCCTCGGCTCCGGCGTCATCGGCACCACCACCGCCTATTATCTGGCCCGCGATGGTCACGAGGTCACCGTCATCGACCGCCAGCCGGGCCCGGCGCTTGAAACCAGCTTTGCCAATGCGGGGGAAATCTCGCCCGGCTATGCCTCGCCCTGGGCGGGGCCCGGCATTCCGCAAAAGGCCATCAAATGGCTGATGATGACCCATCCCCCGCTGATCCTGCGCGCCTCGCTCGATCCGGCCATGATCGAATGGATGCTGCGCATTCTGGCCAATTGCACACCCAAGGCCTACGCCATCAACAAGGCGCGCATGGTGCGCATCGCCGAATATAGCCGCGACCTGATGGTCGCGCTGCGGGCGGATACCGGCATCGCCTATGACGAGCGCATGCGGGGCACCTTGCAGCTGTTCCGCGAACAAAAGCAGGTTGACGCCGCCCACAAGGATATCGAGGTGCTCGAGCAATATGGCGTGCCCTATCAGGTGCTCGACCGCGCCGGCTGCATCGCCGCCGAGCCGGGCCTTGCCAATTCCCCCGCCCCGATAGCCGGCGGCCTCCGCCTGCCGCATGACGAAACCGGCGATTGCTTCATCTTCACCAACAAACTGGCCGACATGGCCAAGGCTTTGGGCGTCGAGTTCCGCTTCAACACCAGTATCGAAGCCATCGAACAGCAGGGCGACCGCATCACCGCGGTCAAGACCAGCGCCGGCACATTGACCGCCGATCACTATGTGCTGGCCATGGGCAGCTTCACCCCGCTCCTTGCCAAAACCATCGGCCTCAAGCTGCCCATCTATCCGGTCAAAGGCTATTCCATCACCGCCCCGATCAGCGACGCGGCCAAGGCCCCGGTCTCCACCGTGCTCGACGAAAGCTACAAGATCGCCATCACCCGCCTGGGCGATCGCATCCGCGTCGGCGGCATGGCCGAGCTCTCCGGCTACAACAACCGGCTCGATCCCAAGCGCCGCGACACGCTGGCCCATTGCGTCAACGATCTGTTCCCCGGCGCCAGCGACACGGCTTCAGCCAGCTTCTGGACCGGCATGCGGCCGATGACGCCCGATGGCACCCCGGTTCTGGGGCGTGCCAGGCAGGCCAATCTCTTCATCAATGCCGGTCACGGCACGTTGGGCTGGACCATGGCCTGCGGTTCGGGCCGCGCCATTGCCGATCTCATCGCCGGCAAAAAGCCCGAAATCGACATGAAGGATCTCGGCCCCGAGCGCTATGCCTGAGTTTTCCCGGCCGGCGGCTCCACCGCACCCCGCCGCTGCAGCCAGAAGGCAACCAGGCTGCAGCCCAGCGCCCAGGCGGCGCCCAGGCACCAGCCTGCCAGCACGTCGCTGGGGAAATGCACCCCCATATAGAGCCGGCTGATGCCCACGATCAGCGTCAGGAAGATCGCCCCGCTGATGGCAAAGATGCGCAGGGCCCGCGTCGGCGCCACCTGCGCCAGAATCGCCCCCAGCGTCAGAAATGTCACTGCCGACAGCATGGCATGGCCGCTGGGAAAACTGGCGGTGAACTGGTGCGAAGAGGTGACCAGGTCCGGCCGCGGCCGGTCATAGCCCATCTTGAGCACCGTACTGAGCACGGTCCCGCCCAATACCGAAACCAGCACCAGCAGGGCCATGCCCCGCATCCGCGCCAGCACGAGATAGACGACGACCCCAGTTACCAACAGGCCCAGAATCGCAAAGCTTCCCAGCGCCGTCACGTCGCGCACCATTTCCTGCACCCAGGGCGGCCCGATGACCTGGTCGATATTGGCCTTGTCGCGGAACAGCATCAGAATGGCGCGGTCAAACGCCTCCGTCTCCCCCTCCAGCATTTCATCGGCCAGCCGCAAAAATCCCAGGATCAGCCCGCTGACCAGCGCTATGCCGCTCAGCAGCAGCGCCTCGGCTTTGACGAAATCGCGCAGGGCCCGATAGGGGCGGGAACGGATAAAGTTTTGCAGCATAGAGTGAAATCGTCTCCGCTAGGGCCGGCAAGGCAACGCCGGGCAGCTTGCTACGTTCCTCAACTTTAGCGCAAGGCTGAACCAATAGGCATGCGCGCCCGTTACCTAGAGGCCAATCATCCCAGCTTTGTGAGCCGCATGCCCACGCGAACCTTTCACGTCATCTTCAATGCCAATGCCGGCACGGCCCTTGCCACCGGCATCACCGAGACCGCGCTTGCCGAGATGTTCGCCAGCAACGGGCTGACCGCAACGATCGATGCCGATGCCGACCGCCCCATGCAGGAGCGCATCGAAGAGGCCCTGGCCGGTCCTGCCGACACCATCGTGGCCGCCGGCGGCGACGGCACCATCACCGCGCTGTGCGGCCCCATCCTGGGCACCGGCAAGTCGCTGGCCATTCTGCCCTTGGGCACGGTCAATGCCCTCGCCAAGGATTTGCGCATTCCCCTTGATACACCAGCCGCCGTGGCGGCCCTTGCCGAAGGCGTCGAGCAGCAGATCGATGTGGGCGAGGTCAATGGCCGCTTCTTCCTGCACAAAGTGGTCATCGGCACCATTCCGGGCCTTGCCGCCGGCCGCGAATATATCCGCACCATGCCCGGCGTCTCCCCCAAACTCGGCTTCATGCGCTATGTCTTCCGCCGGCTCCAGCGCACCCGCCGCATCGCCATCGCCATCGATGCCGACGACAAAGGCAAGCCCCGGGTGGAACGCGTCCAGGCCGTGGCCGTGGCCAGCAATTCCTATGATGAAGGCTTTGGCCGCATCCTTGCCCGGGAGCGGCTCGATGGCGGCACCCTCACCCTTTACGTGCTCAAGCGCCTGACCTTTGTCGATTTCTTCCGCCTGGCCAGCGGCATGCTGCTGGGCCGCTGGCATCAGGATCAGGCGCTGGACGTGCAAAGCGTTGGCGCCGTGACCATTACCAGCCACAAGGGCTTGCTCAAGGTCATGTTCGATGGCGAGGTGGAGACCCTGACCACGCCGCTGCATTTCACCATTCACCCCAAGGCCCTGACCGTGCTGGCCCTGCCACCCCTGCCCGATACCCAAGCCCCCGCAGACGAGGCCATGCGCGCATGAAACTCGTCCACCTGTCCGACCTGCATTTCGGCCATCACGACGCGGAAGCGGCCGCGGGCCTTGCCGCCGACATTACCGGCCTTGCGCCCGATCTCATCGTCATCAGCGGCGATTTCACCCAGATCGGCAGCAAGGACGAATTCATCGCCGCGCGCGCCTTTCTCGATACGCTCAAGGCGCCGATCTTCGCCGTGCCGGGCAATCACGATGTGCCTGCGGTCAATATCCTGCGCCGCTTCCTCAACCCCTATGGCTTTTACCGCCGCTACATCGCCCGCGACCTTGAACCCTTCCTCGAAATGGGCGGGGTGGCCCTCTTGGGCATGCGCACCTCACGCCGGGCGCGGCTGGAATGGAATTGGGGCCATGGCAGCATTTCGCGCGGCCAGCTCGAGGATCTCGAAACCCGTTTCGCCCAGGCTTCGCCCGACGCCATTCGGGTCATCGTCGCCCACCATCCCCTGCTCTTTCCCACCGAGCCCATGCTGCAAAAGACCAAGCGGGTGAAGCGGGCCGACGAAGCGCTGGAAACCTTCGCCCGCCTTGGCGTGCGCCTCGTCCTCTCGGGGCATTTTCACCTGTCCTATGTACGCAAGCACCACGCCCAGGGCACCACCAACCAGGGCGCGCCCACCGGTCTGCGGAAATCGGCCGTGGCGCCCATCCTCGTCGCCCAGGCCTCCTCGACCATCTCGACCCGCCTGCGCGGCGAGCCGAACGCCTACAACATCATCACCATCACGCCCGAACGCATCGCCATCACCGTGCGCGAATGGCGAGGCCAGCAATGGGTGACCCGCGAAAAGGAATCCGAGCCGGTCTGAACCGCGGCCCTCACGCAGGCTGCACCTCGCCTTGCTGGTCCCCCTCGTCCCGCTTGGGTGGCGGAAACGCCAGCGCCATGGCTGCCGCGGCAATACCCACGGCGGCCGAGGCGACATAAAGCCAGTGATAGCTGCCGAAATTATCGTAGAGCCAGCCGCCACCCACCGGTCCAAACGCCATGCCGATGCTCGACGTCATCGTCGCCGCGCCCAGCACCGTGCCCATGACATGCGGACCGAAATAATCGCGCGCCAGCACCGCATAAAGCGGCATCACCCCGCCATAGGCCATGCCCAGCACCACGGCGAGCATGTAAAAATGCTCCAGCTGCGTCACATAAATATAGGTGTAGATGCCCAATGCCTGCAGCACGAGCCCGGCCACCAGCACCCGGCGCACTCCGAGCCGATCGGCCAGCACGCCAAAGATCAGCCGGCCGAACAGCCCCGCCACCCCCTCCACGCTATAAATGCTCGCCGCCGCCAGCGACGATGCCCCGCAGATCATGGCATAGCTCACCGTGTGGAAGATCGGCCCGGAATGGGCGGCGCAGCACAAAAAGAATGTCGCGGCCAGAACGACAAATTGCGGCGTCCGCAACGCGCTGGCGGCAGCAGACGGCCGGCGTTCGATGGCAACGCCATCACCGGCCGGAACCGGCGCTTCGACCAGCGCCGGCGCCCGGCGAATAAGCAGGCTTGCCGGCAGCACGATGATCACCGCGCCAATGGCAATCGCCAGCATAGCGCTGCGCCAGCCATAATTGGCGATCAACACGCTGGCAAAGGGCGTGATGACCATCGGCGCCACTCCGCCGCCCACCGAAACCAGCGAGACGGCGAGGCTCCGATGCTTATCGAACCAGCCGACCGTCGCCGCCATGATCGGCGCAAAGAAGGCGCCCCCGGATGCCCCGACCAATCCGCCATAGGCAAACTGGAACATCAATAGATCAGTGGCGCGGCTGGCCAGCACCAGCCCGGCGCCCAACAATAGCGCGGCCATGAAGACAACCGGCCTCGCCCCGATCCGATCGCTCAGCGCGCCCCAGCCGAACCCGGCAACGCCCATGACGATGAACCCCAAAGTCATGGCGCCCGAAATGCCGGCCCGCGTCCAGCCCGTCTCCTCGGCAATCGGCTGCAGATAGACCGGCAGGGCGAACATCGCCCCCATCGCCACGCAGGTGATGACAGCGCCCGCTGCCACCACAACCCAACCATATCGCTCGTTCACTTTCCCGCTCCTCTCCCAACACCTGCCCTATCGACGAGCGGGCAAACAGCGGTTCGGCTGGAAAAGAGAGAAATACTTTGGCGGCTGGTTTGGGCAAGGCCCGCGGCGGCTCACCCCCGGGCGGAAGGCGACCTTGCCTCAGCAGAGCGGTCCTTGCCACAGCTCGGGTCGGCACAAATCTTGCGGATGGCCGTGTTCAGCCCCTCACGCATCGCCTGCGTCATCGCCAGGGCATATTCGAGCATCCAGCGGCCCTGTGAACTGCTCGAGCTTTGCGACAGCATGGCCTCGAGCCGCCCCACTTCCTCATCGAGATGCTGCTGGCGCGCCTCGATATTGGCCACCACCACTTCGCGTGGCGCCAGATGGGCAAAACGCAGGAAATGCAGGAACGAGCTCTGGAACTTGTCCTTGGCCAGCGGCTCCCGCAACCCCGCCATGAAGGCCTGCCTTCCCGCTTCGGTAATCCGATAGACCTTGCGGCTGGGTCTGCCGACTTGCTCCTCGATCTCAAAGCCCACCAGGCCCTTGGCTTCGAGCTTGGCCAGAGCCGGATAGATCGCCCCGATACTGGCATCGGCAAACCACGCCGCCTCGCCTTCGCTGAAATGCCGGCGGATGTCATAGCCGGTCGCTTCACCCTCATAGAGGATCGACAGGCACAATTGTTCAACAGTCAAAGCACTCGCCTTTCCCATTCCGGAATAGGGTGAAGGCAGGGACGGTTTGCGCCGCCCCTGCCCCTTGCTGGCCGAGGGTCACTCCGCCGGTGCGGCGACCGCAGTGGAATCGTCCGTCGTGGACTTTTCCTGCTTTTTGCGATCGCCGAAAATCCGCATCACGAAGACGAAGAAGACCGGCACGAACAACACGCTGAGCACGGTTGCCGAGATCATCCCGCCCATCACGGCAGTGCCGATGGCGTTCTGGCTGGCGGCGCTGGCGCCCGTGGCAATGGCCAGCGGCACCACGCCCAGGGTAAAGGCCAGCGACGTCATCAGGATCGGCCGGAACCGGAGCTTGGAGGCTTCGATCGTCGCCTGCAGCAGCGGCATGCCCTGGGCTCGCAGATCCTTGGCGAACTCGATGATCAGGATGGCGTTTTTCGCCGATAGCCCGATAATCGTGATCAACCCGACCTTGAAGTAGACGTCATTGGGCATGTCGCGCAGCGACACCGCAATCACCGACCCCAACACCCCCAGCGGCACCACGAGCATCACCGAAAGCGGGATCGACCAGCTTTCATAGAGCGCTGCCAAGAGCAGGAAGACGAAGATGACGATGAGGCCAACCAGCAAGGGCGCTTGCGAACCCGACTGGATTTCCTCCAGCGACTGCCCGGTCCATTCATAGCCGAAGCCATTGGGCAATTCGCCCACCAGCCGTTCCATCTCGGCAATGGCGTCGCCTGATGAATAGCCCGGTGCTGCCGCCCCGCCGATGCGGACCGCCGGATAGCCGTTATAGCCCACCACCTGGGACGAGCCGCGCTGCCATTCCGCCGTCGCAAAGGACGACAGGGGCACCATGCCGCCCGAACTATTGGGCACATCCAGCTTGAGCAGGTCATCGACCTGCATGCGCTGGTCCTGGTCCGCCTGCACGGTCACCCGCTGCATCCGCCCCGCATTGGGGAAGTCATTGGCGTAGGACGAGCCCAGATTGGACGAGATCGTCGCATTGATCGCCGCAAAGGTTACGCCCAGCGTATTAGCCTTTTCGCGGTCGATCACCAGGTTCACCTGCGCTGCCGCCGGCATGCCTTCGACGCGCAGACCTGCCAGGATCGGGCTTTGCGATGCCGCCGCCATCAATTGATCGCTGCCCGCGAGCAGCGCTGCCTGGCCCAGCCCCGCACGATCCTGCAAGCGGAAGGTAAAGCCGCTCGAGGTCCCCAAGCCCTGGATAGCAGGCGGCGAGAGCGCGAAGGAGATCGCGTCCTTGAGCCCGAACAGGGCGCCATTGGCGCGGTTGGCAATCGCCTGCGCCGAATTATTGGCGTCGCGTTCGCTCCAGTCCTTGAAGGTGATGAAGGCCAGGCCCGCATTGTCGCCGGCGCCCGAAAAGCTGAAGCCATTGACCACGGCGGTGTTTTCGACGGCCGCTTCCTGGCCGAAGATTTGCTCCACCTGGTTGGCCACTTCGCGGGCCCGATTGCTGCTGGCCTCGGGTGGCGCCTGCATGTCGACGATGACGAAACCCTGGTCCTCATTGGGCAGGAAGTCCGACGGCAATTGCAGGAAACCCCAGCCCAGCCCGACCAGCAACGCGAGATAGACCACCATGAAGCGGCCGGTGCGGTTGATCAGCCAGCCAACGCCCCTGGAATAGCCATTGGTCGTGTTTTTCAGTCCGCGGTTGAACCAGCCGAACGGACCCTTCCGCTCGTGATGGCCCGGCTTGATGGGCTTGAGGAAGGTGGCGCATAGCGCCGGCGTCAGCGACAGGGCCAGGAATCCAGAGATCAGGATCGAGGCCACCATGGTGATGCTGAACTGTTGATAGATCACCCCGACGGCGCCGGGGAAGAAGGCCATGGGCACGAACACCGCCGACAGCACCAGCGTAATGCCGATAATGGCGCCGGTAATCTGCTTCATCGCCTTGCGCGTGGCGTCCTTGGGCGACAGCCCCTCCTCGGCCATGATGCGCTCGACATTCTCCACCACGACGATAGCGTCATCCACCAGAATGCCGATCGCCAGCACCATGGCGAACATGGTCAGAACGTTGATGGAAAATCCTGTCGCCAGCATGATGGCCAGCGTTCCCAGCAGCGCCACCGGCACCACCAGCGTCGGGATCAGCGTGTAGCGGAAGTTCTGCAGGAAAATGAACATCACGATAAAGACGAGGCCAATGGCCTCGACAAGCGTGTGCAGCACCTTCTCGATGGAGACTTCGACGAAGGGCGAGGTATCGTAGGGAATGGTATATTCCACGCCCGGCGGGAAGAACTCGGCCAGTTCCTCCATGCGATGGCGAACGCCCTCGGAGGTCGATAGCGCATTGCCCGACGGGGACAGCTGCACGGCCAGCGCCGCGGCGGGCTGCCCATTGATGCGGGTAGAGAAATTGTAGCTCTCCGCCCCCACTTCGATCCGCGCCACATCGCGCAGGCGAACCGAGGATCCATCCGGATTGGCCCGCAGCACCACCGCGCCGAACTCTTCGGGCGAGCGCAATTGCCCGCTGACCAGCACCGTGGCCGACACCTGCTGGGTGATCGGATTGGGCTGTGCCCCGATCCGCCCGGCCGTAACCTGGGCATTCTGGGACTGGATCGCGGCGGTCACTTCCTGGGTAGTAAGGTTGAGGCTGCTCATCTTGTCGGGGTCGACCCAGACGCGCATGGCGCGCTGGGAGGCGAACAATTGCGCCCGGCCGACACCTTCGACCCGGCGGATTTCGCCCAGCACGTTGCGGCTGAGATAATCGCCCAGGCCCACGGCGTCGAGCGAACCGTCGGTGGAGAGCAGGCCCACCAGCATCAGAAAGCCGCTGCCGGCTTCCTGCACCTGGATACCCTGCTGCGTCACGATCTGCGGCAGGCGCGATTCAACCCGGCGGACGGCATTCTGCACATCCGTCGCCGCCTGGCTCGATTCCGTGCCCGGCTCGAACGTGACGGTAACGGTCACCGAACCCGAGGAATCCGAGGTGGATTCGAAATACATGGCGCCTTCGACGCCGTTCATTTCCTCTTCGATCGGCCGGGTCACGCTTTGATACATGTCCTCGGGCGAGGCACCCGGATAGACGGCGTTGATGGTGACCTGTGGCGGGGCCACATTGGGATATTGCGCGATGGGCAGCATCGGCAGGGCGATAATGCCCGCCAGCATGATGAAGATGGCCACGACCCATGCAAAGATGGGCCGGCCGATAAAGAATTGTGCCATAAAAAACGACCTTAGCTTGCGGGAGTTTTAGCAGCCTCAGCCGCGGCCACCGCTTCGGGTGGCGTCCATGGTTCTGGCGCGACCGGAGAGCCCGGCCGGATTTTCTGCACGCCCTCGACAACCACCCGGTCGCCGGCAATCAGGCCCTGCTCGATCACCGAGCGGGAGCCGATCGAGCGCCCGACAGTGACCGTGCGCAATTCCACGACATTGTCCGCGCCCACGATATAGAGCTGGGACTGCCCGCCGGCATCCCGCTGCACTGCCTGCTGCGGCACGGCAAAAGCGCCGCTTTGCACGCCCTGGTCCAGCAACACCCGCACATACATGCCGGGCAGCAGATTATCATCGGGATTGGGGATTTCGGCGCGCAGGGTCACCTGACCAGTACTGGCATCGACTGCCGCGCCCGAGAACAGCAGGCGCCCGGCATGGGCATAGGTGCTGTCATCGTCCATCAGCAGTTTGACGCTGGCCTCGCCCGGCGCCAGACTGGCCAGGGTGCCGTCTTCGAGCGCTTTGCGCAGCCGCAGCATCTCGTTGGAGGGCTGGGTGAAATCGGCATAGACCGGGTCGAGCTGCTGGATGATGGCCAGGTTCTCCCCGCTGCCGGCATTGACCAGCGCCCCTTCGGTGACCAATGCGCCCCCGATACGGCCCGAAATCGGCGCCTTGACCTCGGCATATTCAAGATTGAGCTTGGCCTGGGCCAGCGCCACTTCCGCCAGCGCCACATCGGCATTGGCTGACGCCAGGGCCGCTTCGGCCGTGTCGGCATTCTGCTCGGTGCCGATATTGCGTTCGCGCGAAGCGATGGCGCGGGCGGCCTGCTGGCGGGCCTGCGTCTGCTGCGCCAAAGCGCGGTCGCGGCTGGCCTGGGCGCTGTCGACCTGCAGCTGGAACGGTGCAGGATCGATGCGATAGAGCACATCGCCTTCCTCAACCGTGCTGCCCTGCTCGAACACCCGTTCGATGATGATGCCCGAAACGCGCGGGCGAACCTCGGCAATGCGGGTCGGGGCGATCCGGCCCGGCAATTGATTGGTGATCGCCAATTGCTCGGGTTTAGCCTCGACGAAGCTGACCGGCATCGGAGGTGGCGCGCCGGGGGCGGCCTGGGGCGCGCTGTTGGACTCGGTGCAGGCTGCAATAAAAGTCAGCAGCGCGAGCACGCTTGCAGCCTTGGCCAGGGAGCTAATCGCCTTCATGATGAATATCCAAATTTTGGCAGAACGGACAAAGGGAGGCCTACCCAGGCGCGCCTGATGGCGGTGGGACAGCCGGAACTACGCGAGATTGAGAAAGAGAATTAGGCTGGTGCGGGGCTATCACCCTGCGTCATTGCGATACGTTCGATTTCGGCGAGCAGCCCGGTAAACTCGGCCGGGGACCACTTGTGAAAACCCATCAGATGCATGGACCGCAGCCCCTCCAGCGCCAGCAGGGCGACGAGGGCCGCACGCGGATTTTCCGAGGTATCGGCCACTTTAGTCAGAGCCTGGTTCACGCTCGCCCGTACCAGGCATTGCAGATCTTCATCCTGGGCCAGCGCCGAACACAATTGCAGGGCGACCGGCTCGGCCTCTTCCCCCAGCCAACCTGCGGCAACCGCAATGCGCCCGCGAATCTCGGCATTCTTCTGGCCGCTCAGCTGGGCGACGGCGGCTTCGGTTTTCTTGTCTTCGGTCGCGATCTTGCGCTCGATGATCGCCTGGATCAGCGCATGCTTGCTCTTGCAGTCATAGAGCACGCTGCCCTTGCTGATGCCGGCCTCGGCGGCCACCGCATCAAGGGTCAGGTTTGACGCGCCATCGCGGATGACCACCCGTTCCCCGGCATCGAGAACTCGGTCGAGATCGATTGTCCTGGGGCGCGCCATGATACTGCTGGGGTTATTGACCGACTAGTCGGAAATTAATTGGGGCAAGCACCATTTGTCAAATGCGCTGACGGTGCAGCAGGCATGCAGCGACGGGCCTTCAATAATCCCGCGCGATGCTTACAGCCCGCGTTCCCAGCGCCGGTGGCCGCCAGATTCGGTGGCGCGGCACCGCCCAAAGGCCAGGTGCCGCGCTGCAATCCGCCTAGCCCAGCGCCAATTGCGCCTGGCAAATCCGGTCGACCAGCGCATCGAACTCGCCCTTGGGCGGACGATTGGCGGCCAGGCGTTGCTTGAGATGCATGATCGGCTCGGCCAGGATCTCATCAAGGCTTTGCGCGCAGCTGAAATCCCCCGCCACGCTCTTGACCTTGGAATTGTCAAAGATCGCCGTCCAGGCCTTGTCCCCCACCAGCGGCCCCACCCAGTCGGGGTTATACCGGATCAGCGTATCGGTCGGCACATGCACAATTCTGGCCTCGACGCCGAGCAGCCGGCCAATGGCCTTCTGGATATCGTCCCAGATATGGGCGCGATCATTGGTGATGTGGAAAATCTCGTTCAAGGCCGCCGGCTTGCCGAACAGCCCCACAAACGGCACCGCAAAATCCACCGACCGGGTCAGCGTCCAGGGTGTATGACCATCCCCCGCCACGATCGTGGGCTCCCCATCCAGCATGCGCCGCGCCATGATGTCGGCGTCGCCCATCATGATGGGCAGGCCGGTGCGCACGGTGTGGCTAGGGCGGACAATGGTCCAGTCCAGCTCTTGCGTCCCCTTGAGCAGGTCTTCGCAGGCAATCTTGGCCTGGCTATAGGGCCAGTAGGGATTGATCGCCGGGGTCTGCTCGGTGATCACATAATGGCGCGCCGGCTTTTCGTAGACCGAGGCCGACGAGATGAAGACATATTGCCCGCAATGGCCGGAAAACACCTCGATATCCCGCGCCACCTGATCAGGCGTGAACGCGATGAACTGGCACACCACGTCATACCTGGCCTTGGCCAATTCGGCATAGTCCGGCCCGCCAAGCTCGCCGATGATCGAGGTCACCCCCGCCGGCAGCGCCCCGCCCCTTTTGCCCCGATTATAGACGCTGACCTCATGCCCCGCTGCCACCGCCCGCTCGACGCAGGGATAGGAAATCTGCCCCGTACCACCAATAAAAAGCACGCTCATCGCCATTGAAAAGACCTCGGTTTCAAAAATCATCAGCCATCATTATCAATAATGGTAACGCGAAACGCCCCGCCCGTCTCCCTCAACGGCGTTATGTCGGCGTACTGCCGATCCTGACCACATTGTCGTCGGCGGCGATGACGCTGAGCCGGTGGGTGATGGCGATAATGGTGACCTCGTCACGGAGGCGGCGCAATTGGTCCATGATGTCTTTTTCGGTTTCCGCATCGAGCGCCGAGCTTGCTTCGTCCAGCAGCACGATGGCCGGATCGGCATAGAGCGCACGGGCAATGGCGATGCGCTGGCGTTCCCCGCCCGAGAGCTTGAGGCCCCGTTCGCCGACCATTGTTTGAAAGCCGGATTCAAGACCTTCGATGAAGCCCAGAATGGCGGCGCGTTCGGCGGCCCGCCGCAGCCGGGCCTGGTCGAACGGGCGGCCGAGCACGATGTTGGTCGCGAGGGTATCGTTCAACAACACGATGTCCTGCGGCACCGCCGCGACATGGGCAAACCAGTCGGCGCCCGCGATGGAACCCAGATCCACCCCATCGATGGTGATGCTGCCGGTGGCGGGACGCATGGCTTTCAGCAGCAGCTTGAAGAGCGTGGATTTGCCCGAGCCGGTATCGCCGATGATATAGGTAATGGTCCCGCGCCGGGCCGTGAAATTCACCCCGCAAACCCCGCGGCCATTGCCGTAGAGATAGGACACGTCGGTGAACGCGATAACGCCTTCGGTCACCGCAAAGCTGCGCGTGCTGTCCGGATCGTCATGGCTCTCGGCCTGCCACATGCGGGCAAAGGGCACAAAGTTGGAATAGGATTGGGCAAATTGCTGGATCGCCTGGCCCATCATCTGGAAGGGAATGTTGAGCTGGAGCAGCAGCGTATTGAACAGCACGAGATCCCCGACCGTCAGCTCGCCCGCCGCAACGCGCGGCACCAGCAGCCAAAGGGTGATGGCAAACTGGGCGGTGAGCGCCAGACCGAAGACGAAAGCATAGCGCACCTGGATCATCGCATAGCGGCCGAAGGCGTCCAGAACCGTGCGCTCCCGATCGTTGAATTGGCCGATCATCCAGCGGTCGGACTGGAACTGGCGCAGGGTGTCCATCGAGGAAATTGCGTTACCGACGAAGCGCGAACTGGCCTGGGATTGCTCGATGGCTTCGTCCAGGTGGGGCCGCGTTACCGAGGCGGCGCGGGTAACGAGCGCCACATAGACCACGCCATAGCCGAAAACGATCAGCGCGATATCCAGATCCAGCACGGTGCCCAACAGGCCCAGGGCAAGGATGAGCTGGGCGATGCTGGGAAGCACGGCGGCGAGGGCAAACTGCACCACGATATTGAGCGCACTGGCGCCCTTCTGCTGGGCGCTCTCGATCTCGGCGGGGTTGTGCTCGAGAAAAAAGTCTGAGGTTTTCTCGAGCAGCCGGGCAAAGAACGCGGTCGAGGTGACAAAGTTGAGGCTCTCCGACGTCATGAAGGTCAGAAAGCTCGACATGCGCTGGAACGTGTAGGCGGCCCCCATCAGCACGGCATAGGCCATGAAGGCCCAAAGCAGGCCGCCGGCCATTGACGCCGACGTGAGTTGATCGATCAGGCGGGAAAACAGGTAAGGCGCGCTGATAGAGGTAAGCGTACCCAGCAGGGTGGTGACGAGCACGGCCAACAGCACCAGCCGGGCTGTCTTGAGATAGTTCGAAAGGATCGTCCGCAGCGGCGGGGAAATCAGGGGCAAGTCGAATTTCAAGGTCGCTTTCTCCCCTCGCCAGGACTGCAAGCCTAAGCGATTCGGCCAGCGGGGAGGAAATAACGACCGGCGGATCGACCCGGCAACCGCCCCATTGCGGACGCCGGCCGCTTGGCCGATGCTCCCTAGAAGCTGCCATGCTCGATCGGAAAGGGAGTCCCGCTTATGGCTGAAGTTGTCGTCAATCTTGATACGCTGCCGCTCAAACCGGACATTGTGGGCACGCGCTTCGCCAACCAATACGCCGAAATCGGCACCGCGCTCGGCCTTAAGGCCCTGGGCGTCAATTATCTCGTCGTTCCGCCCGGCAAGACGTCGATGCCGTTCCATCGCCACCACACGTCCGATGAGCTGTTCTTCATCCTTTCAGGCCAGGGGATATACCGCTTCGGCGATGACCGCATTCCGGTGCGGCAGGGCGATTGCCTGGGGGCTCCGGCGGCCGGGGCGGCCCATCAGCTTATCAATACCGGCAGCGAGCCGCTGCGCTATCTGGCCCTGTCCAACAATACCAATGCCGAAGTGATCGAATATCCCGACAGCGGCCGCGTCCGCGTGGATGTCGGTCTCTCCGGATTCCACCGTTACGATGGCACCTTCAAGCAAGGCGGCCGGCTGACCCCGCTCGGCTATTGGGAGGGAGAAAATATCGACGACCCGGATAGTCCGGCGGACTGAACTAAACCGATCCAGCGGCCGGAACGGCGGTTTTGACCCGCAGCGTTCCGGGGACGCGATCGCCTTGCTCACGGCATCGCGTCGGATTGGGGATATTCGAGCTGCATGGCGACCACATTTTTTGTGCCCTCGCCATATCGGTCGGCGATCGCCGCAAGGCCTTGATCCAGCGCCGCGGCGGGGCTCTGGCCCGAAGATATCGAGACTTTGTCCGCCGCCGGCCAATCCTGCATGTCCCGGTCGGGCAGGATGGACAAGCCATTGGCCGTCACGACCGGCGCCATGGAAGCGGCGAAGGTGGTCGCGTGGGACCGGTAGGTCCGCGACCAGGCATCGGCCACCAGTGCCAGCGAGACCTCGTCCATTCCCGGCTCCAGGGCAATGCCGAACTCGTCGCGATTCCAGAAGGCGAGCGTATTGGCAAGCACGGTGGTGGCGAACGGCCTTGTGAACCGGAATGCGCTGCTGGCATGCCGCGCGTCCCAATGCTCAAGCCCGAGGTCACGTGCCGCCGCACTGGCCTTTTGCGGGCCGGCAATGGCCTCGATCAGCGTCAGCATCATGGGCATGGATGCGGTGATACCGGTGGTCGTCACGACATTGCCGTCGGCCACGAAGCGCCGGTCGGCGACATAGTCGATCGTCGGGTTGCGCTGCAGCAATTGGCGCAGATAATACCAATGCGTCGTGGCGCGCTTGCCATCGAGCAAGCCAGCCGCGCCGACCACTTTGGCCCCTGCACAGACGCCGATGATGATGGCCCCTTTGGCCGATTGCTGCTGCAGCCAGGCCATGACTGCCGGGTCGTCATCCCGGCTCATTGCCGGCACGATCACGTAATCCGCGCCATCGGGATGCGCCGCGTCGAATGCGGCAATGCTCGCATCAGGCTCGACCTTGAGCGCGGGATAGAGCTGCACCGGACCCGGACCCGTTGCCAGCATCAGCACATCGGCAATGTTGGCCCGCCGCAGAATTCCGGTCGGTATGAGGTAATCAGTCGTCTCGGTCGCGTCATTGAGCCCGATCACGGCAATCAGCGGCCGCTCAGCACTGGCGGGCCGCAGCGTCTCGAGCATGGCGGCCGCCTCGGCCTCCGGCACCGGCGGCGCCGCGGCCCCGCCCCCTGACGGCAGGGATGCCAGCCAGATGCCAAAGCCGCCCGCCCCCAGTATGGCAATACCGAGCAATGCCCATCCCGCGACCCCACGTTTCCGCACGCCACTCTCCTGCGCTGAACCGCATCTTGACGACAGCCTAGCCTGCGACCGACTATGTCCGAAATGACATATATCGGGCAAAAACGGCCATGCCGCGCAGCATTGGTTTCGTCATTCATCCAGGCTTTCAATTCCTCGACGTCGTCGGCCCGACGGCAGCATTCGAGATCGCGTCCCGCTATGTGCCGGATGGTTATGCCCTTGAAATCCTGGCACCCTCCGCCGGCATGGTCACCAGCTCCAGCGGTCTCGAATTGGCGGCGGGGCCGCTCGGCACGGACGGACTCGACACCATCATCGTCTCGGGTGGCCAGCTGGTCTGGGACATGGCCGCCTTCCACGCCGTGGTGGACTGGCTGAAAACCATCCACCCCCGCCGGCTCGCCAGCGTGTGCTCGGGGGCCTTCCTGCTGGCCGAGGCCGGCCGGCTTGACGGGCGCTTGGCCACCACCCATTGGGAAAGTACCGAGCGTTTCCGGCGCCACTACCCGCGTGTGCGTCTGGAGCCCGACCGTATCTTCACGCGCGACGGCGACATGTGGACCTCGGCCGGAATTTCCGCCGGCATCGACCTCGCACTCGCCCTGATCGAAGACGATCACGGCCCCTCGATCGCCCGCCGCACCGCCCAGCAACTCGTGGTGCACAACCGCCGCCCCGGCGGACAATCGCAATTTTCGGGCCTGCTGGAGCTGGGCGGACGATCCGGACGCTTCGCGGCTCTGCTCGACTGGGCCAGGGCAAATCTGGGCGAGGCGCTGACGGTCGAGCAGCTTGCCGAACACGCCGCAATGAGCCCGCGCAATTTCTCGCGCGCCTTTCTGCGCGAAATGGGCACCACACCGGCCAAGGCCATCGAGCAGCTTCGGGTTGCCGCTGCACGCGACGCCGTCGAGGCCGGGAGTAGCAGCCTGGAAGAAATCGCCCGCCAGATCGGCCTCAAGGATGCCGGCCGGATGCGGCGCGCCTTCCTGCGCGTCCTGGGGCAATCGCCCCAATTGCTGCGCCGGTCACTCCGCGACCGGGTTTAGAACAGCGGGCATCATGGGCCTGCCTTCCGATCTCACCCGGCGTGCCGGCCGGCAGCAGCTGCCGCAAGCAGATCGACCACCTCCTGGTCACTGGTCTGCCCGAAGCTGACATAGTGCTGGCCGACCGAGCCGAAAGGCTCTGGGGTCGCGAGACACACCACCCCGTCGGCCTCCTCGCGCAGGCGATCGATCGTATCGAGCGGCGCCACGGGAACGGCGAGCACCACCCCGGCGGCGCCGGCCTTGCGCAAGGCGCGCAATGCGACGGTGATCGTGCTGCCGGTGGCGATGCCATCATCCACGATGACCACGGTTTCCCCTTTTACCGGCAGCGCCTGGCGGGAACCAAGATAGGCCTTGCGGCGGCGTTCGAGCTCGATCAGCTGGCGCTGTGTCTCGGCCTCCACATAGTCCGGCGGCGGCTTGATGATCGCCATCGCTTCGTCATTGAGCACGATCTGCGGATCTGCGCCGTCGACCAGCGCCCCAATGCCGTATTCTTCATGTCCCGGAGCGCCAAGCTTGCGCACCAGCAGCAGATCGAGCGGCGCCCGCAAGGCTAGTGCAACTTCCAGGGCCACCGGCACCCCGCCACGCGGCAGCGCCAGGACAATCGGATCGCTGAGCCCCAGGGCAGCAACCGCCTTGGCCAAGCGCCGTCCGGCCTCCCGGCGGTCGGTGAACAGGGCTGATGTCGCAAACATGGGCTTAACTCCCCTTGACGCTGCCGGCCGGCCGCGCGCATGGCTAGACTCCAAACGGATAGGTCTCGGGCACACCATGCGGCCGGCTGCTCGGCAATGGGGCAATGGCTCTGGTATCCTCGAACCAGACATAGGCATCGAATTGCTCGGGCAGCACCGCCTCGAAATAATGGCTCTGCAACTCGGTCTCGGGCCGGTAGATCACCCCGATGGCGCGCTCCAGCCGCGGCTGCGATAGCGCCTCGCGGACTTCGCCGGGTTCACGCAGGTCGATCAACGAGCGGGCAATTCCGGTATGGCGGAACACCCGCTCGTAGGAATCGGGACGGGAGGGCAGCACGGTCTTGATCTGCATCGGCGCGTCCCAGTCATCGGCCGCTGCCACACTGCCCCGGTCGGTGCCGAACCCGATCAGCACGGCGCTGTCGCCGAACGCAGTGCGGCAGAGTTCCCCGATATTGAACTGGCCGCGCCAGCCCATGGCAGTCGCGGCCGCATCGCCGATATGGGAATTATGCGCCCATACGATCAGTTTTGCGTCGGGACCACGCCGCTCCAGCAGGTGCTGCAGGGTCTCGAACATGTGGCGGTCGCGCAGGTTCCAGGAATCGTTCGAGCCGCGATACATGATGCGGTAATATTGCTCGGCCGCGCGTACGATGCGGGCATTTTGCGCCGCATCGGCAAAGTCTTCGCCGTCCTTGGCGGCATAGTCGAACTGGCGCGACAACAGCTCCTCCAGCTGGGCCACGACGTCATCCTCGCAAGGGTCACGCTCTCCGCTTACGACGGCCCGGCCGTACCAGGCCGGTTCGCTTTGCCAGGGCGTGAGGCATCCATAGCGCCGCCGCGCCATGGCGGCCCCCTCCGGATCGACCCGGTCAAGATAATGCAGAACGGCCGCGATCGAGCTGCGCAGCGAATAGACATCGAGCCCGCGAAACTCGGCCCGCCGCTCCATCGGCAGCGCCTCGTTGTGCGCGCGGAGCCAGGTAATGAACTCCCCGACCTCCCGGTTGCGCCACATCCAGGTGGGGAATCTCGCGAACGAGTCCTCATCATAGCGCCCCGCGCCGCGGTGGCGGACATAGCGGTCGATGCGGCTGGCGTCGGGCCAGTCGGCCTCCACCGCGACGATGTTGAAACCATGATGGGTGATCAGATTGCGGGTGATGGCGGCCCGTGCCCGATAGAATTCGGAGGTGCCATGCGAGGCCTCGCCCAGCAGCACCACCCGCGCATCGGCGAATTGTTCGAAAAATGCGCCGAAGGCAACGGATTCGTCTGGGTCGGGCAATGGCTGGCACGCAGCCTTGATCGCGTGCCCTATCTCGAAAGCCGCTTCCGGCCTGAGTTCAAGACTATCCATATCAGCTCTCCCCACGCGCGCCGCACACCCGCAACGACATCTCGAAAGCTTCGATTCCAGTGGCGCTCATCTCCGCCTCCCACAACAGGCGCCCTCAGAACCTGAACGCCGGGGATGCGTCATGGTTCACCCAAAGGCGCATGCGCGCCACGAGACGCCCGCCTGCATGTCAGCAAACGCCTGCCCAAGTACCGGGCCGACACCTGTCCTTGGCAACCCTTGATGATGCTATATTGTCCTGGCCATAACAGGGGTCTGCAGATGGATAGAGGACTCGTTCGGCGGAAGTCGGTCAGCCCGGAGGAAATCGAGCGTCGCTCGGTGCCGCGCCGGCCGCTGCGGGCCCGTGGGGTCAAGCGTGTGGAAGTGCTACTCGACGCCACCGAGCATCTTTTGGCCTATTCGCACAATGACGATATCAGCCTGGCCACCATTGCCGAGCAGGCCGGAGTGCCCCTGCCCTCGGTCTACCATTTCTTCCCCAATCGAAACGCCGCTTTGGTGGCACTGGCCGGCCGTTACCACCGCGATCTCGCCAATCTAGCGCGCCAGCCGCTCGATCCCGAGCCGAGCGAATGGCAGGACCTGATCCGGATGCGCCAGCGCAATGGTGCGCGCTACCTCAATCGCCATCCCGCCGCGTTGCGCCTGTTCATGGGTGCCGGCGTCAGCGTTGAAGTGCGTCATCTCGATCTGCGCGGTAACGCCGCTCTGGCGGTGAGCCGCGCCGAGGACCTGCGCCAGCGCTTTGATTGCAGCGGTCTACTCAATCTTGAATTCTGGCTCGCCGTTTCGATCGGCATCATGGACGGCATCTGGGCCATTTCCTATGCCGAGCACGGCACCATCGAGGACGTCTACGTGGCTGAAAGCTCCCGCGCGGCCATCGCCTATCTCCGCTGCTTCCTGCCGGAACAGCTCGCGCCGCGACCGCCACATGCCATCGTGACAAGATAATCGAATATTCTATCACTTTATCGCCTTCCCTTCTAACTGCGGGTGTTGCAGCTCGGCCGTAAGAGGTCGAGTTTTTGCGAGCCAATAGCGGCGAAACACGCGAATTCCGGGAATTTATGTGACACCTGGACAAAATTTGCATAACAGATGCGCATTTCTTGCAGATGACTAGTTTCGCATCAATAGCTGCTTGAAGACCGAATTTTCTGTCCCTAACCTGCCTGTCATAGAGGCGCCGTTGCGCGCTGCCAATGCAGGGAGGACAGCCATGGTCTGGAGCAACACACGCGACAAGCAATTGCAGGAACGGGCCCATCAGGTCATTCCCAACGGTATGTACGGCCACGAGTCGGTCGCCATGATGCCCGACGATTTTCCGCAATTCTTCGCCAAGGCCGAGGGGACCCGGCTTTGGGACATCGATGGCAACGAGTATATCGACTATATGTGCGCCTATGGCCCCAACCTGATGGGCTATGCCCGCCCGGAAGTCCAATCCGCCATCGTCGAACAACTGGCGCGGGGCGACACCATGACGGGTCCTGGTCCCGGCATGGTCGAGCTGGCCGAGACCATGGTCTCCATGGTGCGCCACGCCGATTGGGCCATGTTCTGCAAGAATGGCGGCGACGCCACCTCCATCGCCATGGTTGCCGCGCGGGCCTATCGCGGCAAGAAGAAGATCCTTGTGGCGCGCGGCTCCTACCATGGCTCCGCCCCTTGGAATACGCCGGGCATGTCGGGCATCGTACCGGAAGACCGGGCCCACATCATCTATTTCGACTACAATGATCTGGACAGCCTCACCAAAGCCGCCAAGTTTGCCGGCGACGATGTTGCCGGTGTCTTCGCCACCCCGTTCAAGCACGAGACCTTTTCCGATCAGTCCCATGTCGATGCGGATTACGCCCGCGGCGTGCGCAAGCTGTGCGACGAGCTTGATGCGCTGCTGATCGTCGATGACGTGCGCGCCGGGTTCCGCCTGACGCGCGGCTGCACCTGGGAAACCGTCGATGTCGATCCCGATATCGCCTGTTTCGGCAAGGTGATCGGCAACGGCCAGCCCATTTCGGCCGTGCTGGGCGCCAACAAAGCGCGCAAGGCCGTCGAGTCCATGTTCGTTACCGGCTCATTCTGGTTCTCGGCGGTGCCGATGGCCGCGGCGCTCGCCACCATGAAGCTGGTGCGCGAAACCGACTATCTCAAGCAATTGGTCACGATCGGCACGCTGCTGCGCACCTCGCTCGATGCCCAGGCCAGCCAATATGGCTTCTCCATCCGCCAGACCGGCCCCGTGCAGATGCCGCAAATCCTCTTCGACGACGATCCCGATTGGCGCTTCGGCTACCGCTGGTGCCAGCTCGCCATGAAGCACGGCGCCTATCTCAGCCCTTACCACAACATGTTCATCAACGCGGCGATGACCGAGGCCGACGTGGCCAAAACCCTTGAGGCCACCGGCGCGGCCTTCGCCGACCTGCAGGCCAACCGGACGACGCTCGAACCCCAGGCCAAGCTCGGCGTGCTCAAGCGCCTGCTGGCCAGCTGACCTCCCACCGAACGCAAGGACTGCCCGCAATGCCCCAAATGCGTCTTCCTGCCCGTATGTCCCGCCGCTACCTGCTTGCCGTCACCGGTACCTTTGCCCTTATGTCAGGCGCCCCAGCCACCTTCGCTCAGGATAGCGACACCCTGGTCATCGCGCGGTCCATGGACGTCAACTCGCTCGATCCGGCCCGGGCGTTCTGCGACACCTGTCAGATCTATCTCAGTGCCACCTATGAAACGCTGGTCACCCTGGCGCCCGACAACCAGACGCTGGTGCCAGCCCTGGCCACCAGTTGGGATATCAATCCGGAAACCACCCAATTCACCTTCCACCTCAAGCCCGAGGCCGTATTCGCTGACGGCTCGCCGGTCGAGGCCAAGGACGTGGCGTGGAGCCTGCAGCGCCTGCTCAACCTCAAGGGCTCGCCAGCTTTTCTGATGGACGGCATGACTGCCATCGAGGAGGTCGATCCCAAGACCGTCAGGATCACGGTGGCCGCGCCCGACTCCGAGTTCATCAACAAAATCTCGGCGAGCTATGCGGGCATCATCAATTCCGACGTCGCCATCGAAGCCGGCGCCATTGCGGATGAAACGGCTGCGACTGCCGACACGGCCGAAACCTGGTTCTTCGAAAACTCGGCCGGCAGCGGCCCCTTCACGCTTGCCGGCTACAAGCCCGAGAGTGAACTGCGCTTTGCCCGTAACGATGCCTATTACGGCACCAAATCGCCCTTTTCCGCGGTGGTCATCACCCAGGTGCAGGATGCCGTCAGCCAGGCCCAGGCTCTGGAATCGGGCGCCGTCGATATCGCCATGCAGATCGATCCCGACACCGCCACCTCGATCTCGTCGCCCGATGTCATCACTGAAGTCGTGCCCTCGTTCAACTTCGTTTATGTGGCCTTCAGCCCCGGCGCCGCCTCGGCTCAGGGTGTGCTGACCCCGGCGGTGCGAGAGGCGCTGGCGCTGGCCATCGATTATGATGGCATGCTCGAATTCACCGTCGGCGGCAATGGCTTCAAGCAGGCCTCACCCATTCCGAATGGCTTTCCCGGAACCGCCGGCCTGCCGGAACTCAGCCAGGATATCGACAAGGCCAAGGCCCTGCTGGCCGAAGCCGGTTTTCCGGACGGGCTCACACTCGATGCCGTCTACCCCAATGACAACGTCTATGGCGTCGATCTCAACATGATGATGCAAAAAGTGCAGCAGGATTTCGCTGCCGTGGGCGTCACTATCAACCTGCAGCCCCAGACCTACCCGGTCTGGCGTGATCAACTGACCGGGGATGGCATTCCTGTCACCGCTGTCTACTACGCACCCGATTACTACGGCAGCGGCCAATATGTGGCTTATTTTGCCATGATCGAGGGTACGCCATGGGCTGCCCGCGCTGGCGGCACGACTCCGGAAGCGGTGATCAACGCCACCGAAACCGATCTCTACGCCAAGGCCCTCGCCGCAACGGGCGATGCCAGCAATGCGCTCTACAACCAGATCGGCCTCGAGATGATCAAGGAGAAGATCATCATCCCGTTGGTCAGCCCCAACCTGGTGCTGGCCTATAGCAGCGATTTGGCCGGGGTCCGCTATAGCGCCTGCTGCAACCTGCCGCTCGGCGAGATCACACGCAAATAGGGGAACAGATCGATGTTGGGCTATCTGCTGCGCCGTGTCATGGCCATGCCGCTGCTGCTCCTGGGGATAGCCAGTGTCGTCTTCCTGTTGTCGCAGGTCACCAAGGGCGACCCGCTCTCAGCCCTCATCCCCGAACGGATGATGTCCAACGAGACCTTGGTCGCTACGGTCAAGGCCCAATGGGGCCTCGACCGATCGCTGCCCGAACGCTACCTCATCTATATGGGCCATCTGGTTCAGGGCGATCTCGGAACGTCCTTCGGCACGCGCCGCCCAGTCAGCACCGACATCGCCGAGCGCTTGCCGGCAACGATCGAGTTGGTGGTCGCCGCCATGATCTTCGGCTGCACCTCCGGCATCGGCTTGGGCCTGCTGGCGGCGCGCTTCAAAAACACCGCCACCGACAGCGCCGCCCGCATCTTCGCGCTGATCGGCTCGTCCGTGCCCGTCTTCTGGTCTGGCCTGATCCTGCTCTTCATCTTCTCGGTCAAGTTGGGCTGGGTCACCGGCCCCGGCCGGCTCGATGCCCGCACCGATGCGCCACCCGGCGTCACCGGCTTCTTTACCATCGACAGTCTTCTGGCCGGCAATTTGCCGCTTTTCGGTGAGGCCCTGGCCCATCTGATGCTGCCTGCCTTCGTTCTCGGCTGGTCAGTCACCGGCATCATCACGCGCCTCATCCGCTCCAGCCTGCTCGAAGCGATGAACATGGACTATATTCGCACCGCCCGCGCCAAGGGCGCGCCGGAGAATGTGGTGCTGATGCACCATGCCTTGCGCAATGCGCTGATCCCCGCGCTCACCATTCTGGGCTTCACCTTCGCCTATCTCATCACCGGGGCGGTGCTGACCGAAACCATCTTCTCCTGGCCCGGCATCGGCTCCTATGCGGTGTCAGCGGCCCGCTCGCTCGACTATCCGGCCATCATTGGCGTGACGCTGGTGGGTGCGATGGCGTTCCTCGTCGCCAACCTGCTCACCGACATCGCCTACGCCTTCGCCAATCCGCGCGTAAAGCTGGAAGGATAGGATCATGGCAGACCTCGCCGAACCAGCGCCCGTTTCCGTTCGTCCGGTCGCCGCCATTGTCACCCGGCACAATCGCCCTTCACGTTGGTCGGTCGCCAGCCAACTCTTCGGTAAGCTGCCCGCCACGGCAATCCTCGGCGCGGGGGTGATCCTGTTCTGGTGCATCTGCGCCGCGACGGTGCAGCTTTGGGGGCTCTCCGATCCGCTCGCCATGGCCGGCAAGCGCCTGCAGGGACCCAGCTTGGAGCACTGGCTCGGCACCGATGCCCTGGCGCGCGATGTGCTGTCGCGCACCCTGCACGGCGCCAGCTTCTCCATCCCGATCGCCATCGGCGTGGTGGCGGCCGCGGTCGCCATCGGGTCGATGCTCGGCGCCATTGCCGGCTATGTGGGCGGCTGGATCGACGCCTTCGTCATGCGGGCCGTGGATGTCACCGTGTCCTTCCCGCCCATCTTGCTCGCCATGACCATCTCGGCCGCACTGGGACCAGGTCTGACCAATGCCGCCATTGCCATGGTCATCGTCTGGTGGCCCATCTATGCCCGCCTCATGCGCGCCCAAGTGCTTGAGGTGCGCGAACGCGAGCATGTCGAGGCGGCCATCGCCGGCGGCGCGGGGTCTTTCCGCGTTCTCACCAAGCACATCATGCCGCTGTGCTGGACGCCGACACTGGTCAACGCCACCATGGATTTCGGCCAAGTGGTGCTGCTTGCCGCGTCGCTGAGCTTCATCGGCCTCGGCGCCACCCCGCCCAGCCCGGAATGGGGCAGCATGATTTCGGAGGGGGCCTCCAAGTTCTACAATTGGTGGATCGCGCTAGGACCCGGTGTGGCCATCCTGTCGGTTGTGCTGGCCTGCAGTTTTCTCGGCGATGGCCTGCGTGATCTCCTCGACACGCGGGAGCGTTGAGATGCTGCAAGATCCCAAATTTATCTCGCCGCCACTGCTAGAGATCAAGGGCCTGCGCGCCAGCTTCCGCGGCAGCAACGGCTATGCCGAAGCCGTGCGGGGTATCGATCTGACCCTGCAGCCCGGCAAGGTGCTGGGGATTGTCGGGGAATCGGGTTCGGGCAAGTCGGTCTCGATGATGGCATTGCTGCAATTGCTGCCCGCCGGATCGCTGGTCACCGGCAGCGCCAAGTTTGGCGGTCGCGAACTGGTTGCATGGCACCGGGCGATATCCGCCGCATTCGCGGCAAGCAGATCGGGGTGATCTTTCAGGATCCGCTGACTGCCTTCAATCCGGTCCTGACCATTGGCGAACAAATCGCCGAGGCCATCCGGCTGCATGATGCCTCGGTCAGCCGCAAACAAGGTCTGGAACGTGCCGAGCACTTGCTGGATTCGGTCGCCATTCCCCAGCCGCGGCGGCGCGTCAGTCAGTACCCGCATGAATTTTCAGGTGGCATGCGCCAGCGCGCCATGATCGCAATGGCCATTGCCAACAGCCCCCAACTGCTGATTGCCGATGAGCCGACCACGGCGCTCGATGTCACGGTACAAGCGCAAATCTTGGATCTGCTGCAACGCCTGCGCGAAGAGCTCGGTATCGGTCTCGTGCTGATCACGCACGACCTCGGCGTCGTCGCCGGCTCGGCCGACGAAATCGCTGTGATGTATGGCGGCCGGATCGTGGAGCGCGGCCAGGTGGAAGACATCTTCTACCGCACTCGCCATCCCTATACGCGCGGTCTGTTGCGGGCCATGCCCAATATCGAAGACGATGGCGATAACCTGACCCCGATCGAAGGCACGCCACCCTCGATTTGGGCCCGGCCCGGCGGCTGCGCCTTTCATCCGCGCTGCGTCAATGCCCAAGCCATCTGTGCCAGTGACGATCCCAAGCTGCGCCCGACGCAGGCCACGCTCAGCGCCTGCCATTTCGCCGATCGACTGCCTCAGATGCTGGCTCCGGTTTTGGAGATGACACCATGAATGCCCTCGCGCCATTCGATGGCCCGATTTTGCAGGTCGACGGCCTGGCCAAGGATTTTCCGGTGCGCGGCGGGCTGCTCCACACACCCGCGGACCATGTGCGGGCCGTGTCCGGCGTATCCTTTGCCATAAACCGGGGCGAGACCTTTGGCCTGGTGGGCGAATCCGGTTGCGGAAAATCTACCCTAGGCCGCTGCATCATGCGCCTCATGGATCCCACCGAGGGTCAGGTCAGGCTGGCGGGACGGGACCTGCTCGCTGCCTCCCCCGGCGAGATGCGCCAGCTGCGCCGCGACATCCAGATCGTCTTCCAGGATCCCCTGGCTTCGCTGCATCCGCGCATGCGCATCCGCGATATTCTCGCCGAGTCGCTTCGCCTCGCGCGCTTGCCAAGCCGCCTTGTCGCGGAGCGGGTCAGCGAACTCATCGAACTGGTGCAATTGCCGCAGGATGTGGCCGATCGCTGGCCCCATGAACTGTCCGGCGGCCAGCGGCAGCGCGTGGGTATCGCGCGTGCCATCGCTCTGGAACCCAAGGTCATCGTCCTCGACGAACCGGTTTCCGCCCTCGACGTCTCCATCCAGGCCGGCGTGCTCAATCTGCTCAAGTCGCTGCAGCAGCGATTGGGCATCGCCTATCTGTTCATCGCCCACGATTTGGGCGTGGTGCGCCACATCTCCCACCTGATCGGGGTGATGTATCTCGGGCGCATCGTCGAGATCGCGCCGGCGCGCCAATTGTTCCACGCGCCGCAGCATCCCTACACATTGGCGCTGCTCTCGGCCGTCCCGCTGCCCGATCCGATTGCCGAGCGCAAGCGCAGCCGGATCGTGTTGTCAGGCGATCTGCCCAGCCCGCTCAATCCGCCCAGCGGCTGCCATTTCCGCACCCGGTGCTGGAAGGCGCAGCCATTGTGTGCCAGCAAGGTGCCGGCTTTGCGCGAAGTGCCGGGCGGCCAGCGCGTCGCCTGCCATTTCCCCACCGTCGAAACCGTGTCGGCCGACTAACCTCCCGGGTCTTTATCCATGCGCCTGCGCGACTTCCTGATTTTTGCCGGCGTCTGTTTCATCTGGGCTGCCAACCTCGTGGTCAGCCGGGCGCTCTTCACCATGTTCGGCATTGCTCCAGTTTTCTATGCGGCGGTCCGCTTCGCGCTGGTGGCGCTGATCCTGGCGCCATTGCCACATCCCCTGCCCAGGCCGACCATGCCGGTGCTGATCATCGGGGCTTTGCTGGGCGCGCTGCATTTTGGCCTCATGTTCGTGGCCTTGAATGCGGCCTCGACCGCCAGCGTCTCCATCGTGCTGCAACTCTCGATCCCACTGACCGCCATCCTGTCCATGCCCATTCTTGGCGAGAAGATCGGCTGGCGCCGAGCGGCGGGCATTGCCCTGGCCCTTTTCGGAGTCATCCTCGTCATGTGGGAGCCCGAAGGTCAGTCGATCACCATTGGCCTGCTCTACGCCTTTGCCTCGGCCGCCTCGCTGGCGCTCGGCTCCATCCTGCTCAAACGCTATGGGCCGATCCGTCCGCTGCGCATGCAAGCCTGGGTCGCGCTGGCTTCGTTTCCACCGCTGCTGGTGTTTTCACTGCTGGCCGAACACGCCCAATGGCAAGGCGGCGTAGATGCCGGCTGGCCATTCTGGGCCGGGCTCGCCTTTTCAGTGGTCATTGTCACCATCGTCGCGCACACCGCCTATTTCCGCGTGTTACAGCGCTATCCCGCCAGTTTGGTTGCGCCACTTGGCCTGATGATGCCGCTGATGAGCATCGCCATGGGCGTGGGACCGCTTGGCGAGACGTTCACTGCGAGCATGCTGGTTGGCGGCTTGGTGGCACTGACCGGGCTATTCATCATTCTCTTCGGCCAGCCCACTGCGCCACAACCGCAAGAGGCAACCTGAACCGTTTAGCCGGATCACGCCTCAGCTGATTTCGGATCCGCCATTTGTTTGTGAGCGCCGATCTTCAGAACCCCAAAGATCGTGGGGTCGATACCCGCCCGGGTTATGCACCACCAACCCATCACCGCCTGGGAGACGATGCGGGCGACCATGTTGACCAGCGCAGCGCCAACGAGCCCATAGACCGGCAGGATCAGCGCCTGCGCCACCAGTCCCAGCGCGGTTATCGTGCCGAATGCGGCCACATAGGTGCGTTCATGCCCCGTCATCATCATGACCGTGCGGGTCGGCCCCGCCGCCGCGTCCACCAGCAGACCTACCCCCAGCAATATCAGGATCGGATAGGCATCCTCATAGCCAGCCCCGAATAGCGACATGATCTGGCTGCCGAAAAACAGGAAGGCAATGAAGGCAATGAGCGAGAACGCAAACCCGACCCAGACGCAGGCGGCGGTGATGGCCTGGGCCTTGCGCATGTCACCGGCATGATAATGCTGGGCCAGCATGGGCGCGATCACCAGCGTCACGGCGAAGGCAAACAGCGTCATCAACCCGGCAGTGCGGAAGGCGTTGAAATAGAGCCCGGCGCTTTGCGCATCGACCAGCAGCCCGACCAGGATCGTGTCGGCATTGAGCGCTATGGTATCGACCACCGCACCGAGCAGGAACCAGCGGCTGATTGTGCCGCGATCGCGCCAATAAGCGCCGAGGCCAGAGACCCCAGGGACCAGCAGATAATGGCGGGTGGCAGCCCAGCCATATTGCAGGGCCAGCGCCAGAGCCAGCAGCAGCGCGGCAATCAGCAGCGCCAGCCAGCCCGGCAGGCCGATGCCTAGACCCGCCAGCAGCAGCACCACCGCAGGCAGCGCCACGCGCCAGATGATATCGCGCGGCACCAAAGCCGCCATGACCGAGCCCTGCGCACGCAGTGCCGAAGAATTATATTCCGCCAGTGCCAGCGGCACCACCAGCGCCGCAGTCGCGTAAAGATGCAGCACGGGGCCGGACGAGGGCACCACCGCGCCGATGCCGAAGGCAAAGATGATCAACAGTGCGGCGATGACAAGGCCCGCCCCAATCGTCAACGCGCCCCCTGCCCGCAGCGTGGCCGCCGCCTTTTCCGGCAGGCCCTTGACGGAATCCTCGGACCAGAAGCGCAGAATGGCAATCTGTTGGCCCATGCCGGCGCCGATCGCCAACACCGTGGCCAGCGCCAGTCCAAAGGCAAAATAGCCATATTCCACCGCCGTCATGGTGCGCGACAGCACGACAAAGGCCAGATAGGTCAGCCCGGCCGTCGCCACCTTGATCAGCAGCGAAGTGAGCGATCGGGTGAGCCCCGTCTTGAGAAGCGCTGACAAATCAGCTGGAATCTTGCGCATTTCGGTCCCGAAACGACGAATATAGGCCCGTGGTGTGACACAGCCGGATCAAGAAGGTCTTACCGGCCTGCCCGCATTTCTTCACATGGATTACAATTCCTCTCGCCTTGAACCACGGCTGCAAGCTTGCCAAACCGTCCGGCTATACGGATTTCACCGCATAATCTTACGCGATCTTAATCGGTATCTCCCACAATCGGCACCATGGAACTGAACATTCACGGCCGATCGTGCAGCTGCTGGTCGCCTCTCAAGGACATGACGCATGACCATTCAGGTCTCCGAACGGGCGCAGCCGCTAGCCGCTAAGCACAATGTTCCAGGTGGAAATCAGCTGAGCTGGGAAATCGTTGACGGGCCCGCTTGGGACCGGATCCTGGCCGATTTCGACGGCGCCTGCCAGGAACAGCTTTACGCCTTTGCCCATGCTCGCTGGCCCTCTGCTCGTCACGAGCCGATTGTGTTTTCATCCGCCGGTGAAGTTGTGGGCGGCTGCCTGGTGATGATCCAGCCCCTGCCGCTTGGTCTTGGCGCAGTGGCGGTCACCAAATGGGGGCCCGCGCTGAAGAACGCCAGCGATCCCGCTGCACCCAAGCTCTACGAGGCTATCATCGACGCGCTGATGGCCGAGTATGCCGGCCGGCGCCGGATGACCTTGTCCGTGCTGCCGCGCGTGTCGCCTGAACCGGACAATTCTGAATTCACCCTTCTGGTTGAGAAAGGCTTTTCGCCAGGACCGTCCTTGCGGTCTCCGGATCGATATCTGGTCGACGTGCGCCTGAGCGACGCGGAACAGCGCAAGAGCGTGCAGCAGAAATGGCGCAACCGGCTCAACAAGGCCGAACGCTCGGGACTGGTCTTTGAGCGCGGCGGCCTCGCGCAGAAGCCCGAATTCGACGCCCTGTTCCAGGCCATGCTGGCACGCAAGCAATATACCGATCATTCCGCCTACGACACCCTGCCCGCCCTGCTCGGCCACGAGGTCGAGACCCTGCGGCCGGAACTGTTCCTGGTGCGACATGAGGGCGAGGCCGTTGCCGGCGCCATCGTCTTCAAGGCGGGCGATACCGCCGTCTATCTCTACGGCGCCACCAACGAAAAGGCCTTGCCGCTCAGCGCCGGACATTTCCTGCAATTCAACATCATCGGCTGGCTGCGCGAGAACACCAATGCGCGCTGGTACAATCTGGGCGGCACCGACGGCGCCGAGGGCCTGCACATCTTCAAAAGCGGGCTGATCGGCAGCACCGGCGCCATCCGGCCGTTTCCGCCTACGGCCAACTATGCCGCACATTCGATGCCACGGATCATTGGCAATACCGCCTTCTGGGCGCGCGACATTGTCGGCCGCTTGAAGCGAGGCCTGGAGGACTGGAAAGACACGAGGCGCAAACAACCATCGTGATCCGATGATGCGAGACTTAACGCCCTCCAGCCTGCGACAAGCTCGATTCCGGCCCAATCAATAGGGGGCCGCAATGCTGGCTTATTTAGAAAAAGGCGAGCACGGAGAAGACGTGTCCGTGCCCGCTATTTGGTCTTGCCTTAAAGCGCACTGATCTTTTCGCTGAAGGCTTGGGTAAGCGCCTCAAGGGCCTGTTCGGCATCGCCGCGACGCGTCTCGATGTCGGCAATACGATCTTCCTCGGCCTCAAGCATGTCGAGATACCGCCCGGCCAGGGCACTCTCGGCCGGAACGGCGGCGAGGTTTTCGCGGATGCGCGCCTGGCCATCGCTGGCCTCGCCGAGATCCTGCTCAAGGCTAGCCAGGGTATTTTCGGCACGGGCAATGTCCTGCCGGCTCTTGGCCAGCTCGCTCAGGATCGCTTTGGTGGCCGGATCATCCAGTTGGCCCAGCCAATAGAGCAAGGTATCGGCATCGGAATCGACAAGCGCGATGCTTTCCAGATCGGTGCGCTCGACGCTGGCAACCACTTTGGCCGTGCCGCCGGCCGCCAGCTTCGCCTGCAAGCGATAGCTGGTGGGCGTCGTTGATTCCAAGGCGTCGGATGATAGGGTCCATCCCGCCTGGCGCGGATGCTCGATCACTACCGTGCGCGGCGCATCCTGGGCACCGGTGATGGCGTAGCTCGTATCAGTGCGGGTGATGCCGGTCACGCGCAGCACACCATCGGCCAAGGTCGCGCGATAGATGGTCTGGCTGTCTCCATATTCGGTGGTTACCTCCACCTTGCGATCGGCGGCAAAGCTGATCATGCGGCTCTCGCCGGCCGGCACATTGGCCAATTGCGCATCCCCGGCATAGCCTTCTTCCTGCGGCGCATAGACGGTGACGAGACCCGGCGGCAGACTGCTGCCGGTAGTATTCTCTAGCCGCAAGGTGGCGATGGGGTGCACCTCGCCCCGCTCGGGCTGGAACAGCGAAATCCGTTCGGCCGTAAGCTGCGCATCAATGAACGGCACCGACATGGTCTCGCCTGACGCCAGGTCGATCGGCATGGGCAGCAGATAGGTCGCTGCATTTGCGCCGTCGACCGCCTCAGCCACCGCCACGGGCGCGGAGGGGGATATGGGCGCGGAGGCCGGTAGCGACGCACTGCCCAGGCGCATGGCATCGGCCGTCACCATCTCTGCGCCTGAGTAGAAGGCCTGTTCGGCGTCGGTCTCGCGATAGCGGTCCGGAGCGGGCGCCGCGATAGTTTGGGCAAAAACCGGCACCTCGGGCCGTTGGTGCCAATAACGCTGATAGAGCCGCTGGGCCAAAGTCACCGGTGCGCCCGATGACAAGGTCAGCTCGACATCGGACCAGTCATCGCCGGACGCATTCTCGATAATTGCCCAGGCCTGCAGCCGTGCGGTGCCTTCCGCATCGAGGATCAGCCGATAGGCGGTTTTCCAAACGGGGGCAGGAACCACATAGTCCAGCCGCACCTCGCGGGGGCCGCTGCCCTCAAGCCCGATCTTGATGCTCCGCATGCCCGCGACTCGCCCCTGGCCGCTGACGAGGACCGCCTGGCGCAGGCTCTCGCGCACGGCCGGGTCGAGAATGTCGAGCTGGGCATCGGCGCGCAAGCGGATCGTGACCAATTGGCCCTGCTCGGTCAGGATGGACAGCAGCGGCGCAGGCTCTTCCCCTTCGCTTTCGAGAGGAGCCGCAATATCGACGCCGAGCACCATGCCTTCCACCGTGCGGCCGGAGGAAGAAACGCGCACTGGCACGCCCTGCAGCGTGTCGAGCAGGCGCGGCAATGCCCTCAGGTCGTCGGGCGTGAACGGCAACCCGCGGAAGGTTTCTTCCACCTGCGAGGGGCCATCCAGGGTAATCGCGGCGACGCCTCCCGCCGGATCATAAACCAGCAGGCTCTTGAGAATGTCATCGATCTGATCGAGCGGCACGTCAAAGCCGAGCGCCGCGGCCTCCTCGAGGGAAATGCTGCGCCGGATTTCGGCCAGGCCGCCTGAGGACAGCGTCACCGCCTCGATGCGATAGCCGTCCCCTTCCGCTGCGAAGGTAACACCGACTGGCGCGCCAATTACAACGCCTAGCCCGGCCAGAACCGGCCAGTGCAGCGGGACCCCCAAGCGGCGCCGTGCCGTGGCCGCACGCCAATCTGCTGCTCCTGGTGATCTGGAATTGCTCATAGCCCCATCCCTTTTGCTGTCGTTGCTGGAAATCTCCACCATGAGACGACAACCGCGCTGCAATCCTTGGGGCGCTCGGAAAATAAACGCGGGCGAGGTCAGTGACAAAAAGGCCCCAGCACAAATGCCGGGGCCCGCTTGGCTGCAACGTAGGCGTGCGGCCTAGAACTTGAAGTTCACACCGGCGCGAACGACGTGCGAGGTCAGGTTAATATCAACGCCCGTATCAAAGTCGGCAGCGCCGAAGTCGACATAGAGATATTCGCCTTTGACGGTAATGTTGTCGGTTACCGCGTATTCAACGCCGCCACCGACAGTCCAGCCAACGAAGTTGTCCGTGACTTCAACCGAAAAGCCCGGAGCGGAACCGGAGACCGAACCCCGCGCCCAAGCGACACCGCCTGTGACGTAGGGCATGAACCGATCAACAGCCAAGCCGGCGCGAGCGCGGACCGTACCGAAATAGTCGATCCCGATTTCACTGGTCGCCCCGCCAAGTTCTTCAGAATACTTAACGTCCGAAATCTGAACGTCGCCTTCGAGGCCGAGCACGAAACCGCCGAAGTCGTAGTTGTACCCGATCTGAACGCCGCCCAGAGCGCCATTAAGGTCGTCGAGCGTGAAACCGCCTTGCTCAAGCTCAGCCCAACCATAGCCGAGGTTCGCACCGGCATAGAAGCCGGACCAGTCGAATGCGCCGGAGGTGTAAGCGGCCGGAGCGGGCTGCTGCACAACACCGAGGTCGGCAGCGAAGGCAGTCGACGTCGAAAGCGCGCCAACAAAAGCAATAATGGCAATATTTTTCATGATTCCCCCAACAGGTAATGCAAGACGCATAATCCTAAAGCCCTGAGAGCTCCACATTTTTAAAGTGTCCCTCTGTACCCCCACCTCAAATAGTGACATTTGCGCCACGCCTGCGCCTGACGACTGGTGCTACTCCAGAAAAATAGCTCGTTCGGACAATGGCCCGCACGATTTGGCCCAGCCCATCTCGGGCGTCTCCGGGTGAATGTAGGCTCAGTCTGTGTGGGAAGAAATGGCGGAGAGAGAGGGATTCGAACCCCCGATGGAGTTGCCCCCATGCCGCATTTCGAGTGCGGTGCATTCAACCACTCTGCCATCTCTCCGCGAGATCGTCAGCGGCCCCAAGGGGCGCCCGGTCGACACGGGCGGGCTTATGGCATAGCAAAGCGGCGCCCGCAACAGTCTTGTCGCGGTTGTGCATGAGGTTGGCCGTGCCCACTATGGCGTTGTTTGTCTATGGAACCCTGCAGGACGCCGATGTACTGGCTGCCGTGCTCGGCCGCCCGGTTGATATCGCCGCTCTACGCCCCGCCAGCGCCCCCGATTTCAAGGCCGTCGCCTATCCCGGCCGGGTCTATCCGGCCCTGGTCCCCTGCCCCGGCACAACCGCTCCCGGCCTGCTGATTGGCGGCCTCGATTCCCTCGACCTGGCCGTACTCGACGCCTTCGAGGGCGAGGAATATCGCCGCACGAGCATCACCATTGTGCTGGACGAAAACGCCGTCCAGGCCCAGGCCTATCTGCCCGCAATCCCCATTCCCGCCACCGCACCCGCCTGGTCGCTGCACCATTGGTCCACCGCCCATAAACCCCAGGTGATTGCCGGCGAGACCAGTACGGCGCAAAGTTTACGCAGGCGCCTCAGCGCTTTGCTGCCGGGCAAAGCCAGCTAGCTCACAATTGTGTGGCTAGCGAACCCGATGCCCGCGCTTTACGTTGCCTCAACAGCAACAGCAGGATGGAGTTCGAGATGAAGCGTCGTGATCTGGTTGCCGGCATGGCAATCTTGCCGCTCATGCCCTGGGGCGTGACTACGGCTTTCGCGCAAGACAATGGAGCAGGCATGAACGGCGACACCATCCAGACCAGCGCGGGCGATCTGGTCATCCACCCGGTGGACCACGCCAGCCTGGTGCTGGTCCATGGCGACCAGGCGATCTATGTCGACCCCGTCGGCGGCGCCGCCCGCTATGAAGGCCTGCCCGCCCCCACCGCCATATTGATCACCCACGGCCATGGCGATCATTTCGACGTGCCCACGCTCGAAGCCATCGCCAAAGACGTGCCGCTGCTCACCAATCAGGACGTCTTCGACAAACTCCCCGAGGCGCTCAAGGCCAATGCCACCCCCATCGCCAATGGCGCGGAAACCACTTTCGCCGGCCTGCCGCTCAAGGCCATCCCCGCCCATAACACCACGGCCGAGCGGATGAATTATCACCCCGTGGGCGTCGGCAATGGCTACCTGCTGACCTTCGGCGACAAGCTCGTCTACGTCGCCGGCGATACCGAGCCCACCCCCGAAATGCTGGCGCTGTCCGGCATTGCCGTGGCATTCCTGCCCATGAACCTGCCCTATACGATGACGGTGGACCAGGCCGCCGAGGCGGTAAACGCCTTCAAGCCTTCCATCGTCTATCCCTATCACTACAATGACAGCGACCTCGACGCCTTCGAGGCCGGCGTCACCGCCGAGGGCGTGGAGGTCCGCCGCCGCGACTGGTACGCCAAAACTGCCTGACAAGCCTTGACTCTTGGGGCTTTTGCCCCGATAAGCGCCCCCGGAATGCGTGCCGGCTCGTCTGGCGCGCCTCTCTTTATTGAAAAACGCTGCTTGAGGCTGCCTGCCGGTTTTACTGCCGGCCCAGTTTGAAGTCCGCAGGACAAGGCTTTCCCTGCGGCGCCGCAAAGCGCGACAGAAAGGGACCAGGCGTTTGACGCTCCTGGTTGAATAATGACTTTTGCCGTGATCAAAACCGGTGGCAAGCAGTACAAGGTTGCCGCCAACGACGTTCTCAAGATTGAAAAGCTCGACGCCGAAGCCGGCACCATCGTGACCTTCGACCAGGTCCTGATGATTGATGGGCAAGTCGGTGCTCCCCTGATCGAAGGCGCGCTTGTCGCTGCCGAACTGCTTGAAACCCGCAAGCAGAAGACGGTCATCATCTTCAAGAAGAACCGTCGCCACAATTACCGCCGCCGCAATGGCCACCGCCAGCTGCTCTCGACCGTGCGCATCACCGAAATCCTGACCGGCGGCGCCAAGCCGACCATCAAGGCTGCCGGTGTCGCTGCCAAGACCGATAGCGTCGCTGCCGAAAAGCCGGTCAAGGCCGCCGCCAAGATTGCAGCCCCCAAGGCCGCGGCTCCCAAGGCTGAAGCCGAAGCCAAGGCACCGGCCGCCAAGAAGGCAGCCAAGCCTGCCGCCGATTTCACCGACGACATCAAGCTGATTGGTGGCGTGGGCCCCGCGCTGGAAAAGAAGCTGAATGCCGCTGGCATCACCAGCCTCACCCAGATCGCTGCCTGGAAGAAGGCCGACGTCGCCAAGTTCGACGAAGAGCTGGAATTCCACGGCCGCATCGAGCGCGACGAATGGGTTGCCCAGGCCAAGGATCTGGTTGCCGGCAAGCCCCCGCGCGCCAAGATCGACCAGGAAGCCGTGGCCGACAAGGCCGAAGACAAGACGAAGTAAGGATACCTCACCATGGCACACAAAAAAGCAGGCGGTTCATCCCGCAACGGTCGTGATACCGCTGGCCGTCGTCTTGGCGTCAAGAAGTTTGGCGGCGAAGACGTGATCGCTGGCAACATCCTGATCCGTCAGCGCGGCACCAAGTGGCATCCCGGCACCGGCGTTGGCCTGGGCAAGGACCACACCATCTATGCACTGGTCGACGGCAAGGTTGCGTTCCGCACCCGTGCGAAATCGCAAGTTTTCGTCTCCGTCGAGCCGGCAGAGGCCGCCGAATAATCCGGCAGGTCTTGTGAACCCAGCCGGTGACCAGTTCCCCGGCTCGTGTTCCTGACGAGCGAAGTTTCAAGGGGAACCGGTGCGCCGGTTCCCCTTTTCGTTTCCATCAGAGAGCACCAAAATGCACGCCACCCGCACCCAAGCCGTTTCCGTCGCCGTACGAGCCCGCAAAGCTGCCCGTGGCATTGGCCTCTTGTGTCGGGACGGTGCGAGATGACGCCCATTGCAACCGAACGGTTGATCCTGCGCGAGCCAAGTCTTGCCGATGCGCCCTGCTATGCCCTGGGCGTGGGCGAATATGACGTGGCCCGCTTCCTCACCCCCGTGCCCTATCCCTATACTTTGGGCATGGCGATCGATTGGCTGCGCCGGACCGAACCGGCCACCCCCGAGCGCTCCACGCTGATCATCGAATTGCCCGGCAAGGGCCTGATCGGCTGCGTCTCGCTGGTCGGCGAACTCGGCTTCTGGATTGCCCGCCCGCATTGGAATCGCGGCTATGGCACCGAAGCCGCGCGAGCCCTGCTCGACTGGCACTTTGCCGGCACCGACGCGCAGGCCGTCACCTCCAGCGCCCATCACAACAATGCTGCCTCACTCAGCGTGCAGAAAAAGCTGGGCTTTGTGCCCACCGGCACCGAACCACGATTTTCCCAGACCCTGCAGCGCGATGTGGATCACGTGGTAACACAGCTGACACGGCAGGCCTGGACTGGGGGGAAGCGATGATGGACAAGTTTAAGCAGGCTTTGCCCGCAACGATCGCAACCGATCGTCTGTTGCTGACTACGCCCGTCCTGGCCCATGTGCCCGAAATGGCCGTGCTGGCCAACAACGAGCGCATCTATCAGGTTCTATCGCGCCTGCCCCATCCCTATGACGAAAGCCATGGCCGCTTTTTCGTCGAGACCATTGCCCGCGGCCCCGAAGAATTCGCCTGGTCCATCCTGCGCGAGGGCGCCTATATCGGCACGATTGGCCTGCATCTGCTGCCCGACAGATTGCCCGAGCTTGGCTATTGGCTGGGTGAACCATTCTGGGGGCAAGGCTATGCCACCGAAGCCGCCCTTGCCGTTGTGGCCGCGGCCAAGGCGACGGGTCTGGTGCCCGCCTTGCGCTCACGCGCTCTGCTCGACAATGCCGGCTCACGCAGGGTCCTGGCGAAAGCCGGCTTTGTCCAAACCGGGGAAGGTCTCGACTCCGACGGCACGCTCAAGGGCGAGCGCATGGCCCTGGTTGAGTTGGAGTTTGCGTCATGACCGCAATGCGCAGCGCCCTGCCCGACCTCATCCGCACCGAGCGGCTGACTTTGCGCGCCCCGGCCATCACCGATCTCGCCGATCTGGTGGCGCTGGCCAATAATTGGCAGGTCGTCGAGCCGACCGCCGTCATGCCCTTTCCCTATTCCGAGGATGACGGCCGCGCTTTCCTCGCCACGATCGGGGATGCCGATACGCCGCGCGCCTATGCCATTGCCAATGGTGATGACCGCCTGATGGGCGTGGTCAGCCTCAAATTCGCCCAAGGTAAAGCGCCGGAGCTGGGTTATTGGCTGGGCCAACCCTATTGGGGCAAGGGCTATGCCCCTGAGGCAGCGACCGGTCTTGTGCAGGCCGCGAGCGCGTCAGGCATTGCCGAGATCAATGCACGAGTGTTGGAGAGCAATGCCGCCTCGATCCGCGTGCTGCAAAAAGCCGGCTTCACCATCGTCGAGCACACCCATAGCGTGGTCGAGCGCCATCGCGGCAAGCCCCTGCTGATCATGGCCTGGAGGGCGCCATGATTCCGCGGCTTTATTCATCGCGCTTCGTGCTGCGCCAACCCGAAATGGGCGACGCCGAAGATATTGCGCGCTATCTCAACGATTTCGACGTGGCAGGCAATCTGGCGCGCGTGCCCTTTCCCTATCGCCTGTCCGATGCCAGGGCCTGGCTGCGCACCCGCACGCCCAATCTGCCGGTCGGGGAAACCAATTTCACCATCGAATTGCCTGGCGAAGGTTTTGCCGGCCATGTCGGGTTTCATCGCGGCCCCAAGGGACCTATATTTGGCTATTGGCTGGGCCGGCCCTTCTGGAACCGCGGCATCATGACCGAAGCGGCAACAGCCAGTCTCGACTGGTTTTTCGCCACCACCAATGCACCCGTGATTTATTCGGGCGTTTTCTATTTCAATGCGGCCTCTTTGGCAGTCCAGCACAAGCTTGGATTTACCGAAACCGGCCGCTCAAGCCTGCTCTGCCTTGCGCGCGGCGCCGAGGTAGAGCATATCGACACAGAATTGACGCAGAGCGTCTGGAAGGCCCGTACACCATGAAATTCCTCGATCAGGCCAAGATCTTTGTGCGCTCCGGCGATGGCGGGGCCGGCTCCGTGTCGTTCCTGCGCGAAAAGTTTGTCGAATTCGGCGGCCCCAATGGCGGCAATGGCGGACGCGGCGGCGACGTCGTGGTCGAATGCGTCGATGGGCTCAATACCCTGATCGACTATCGCTATCAGCAGCATTTCAAGGCCAGCACCGGCACCCATGGCATGGGCAAGAACCGCACCGGCGCCGATGGCGAACATACCATTCTGCGCGTTCCCGTCGGCACCCAGGTCTTTGAAGACGACAATGAGACTCTGATTGCCGATCTGACCGAAGTCGGCCAGCGCATCGTGCTGCTTTCGGGCGGCAATGGCGGCTTCGGCAATGCCCATTTCAAGA
Source organism: Devosia neptuniae (assembly GCF_025452235.1). Taxonomy (NCBI): domain Bacteria; kingdom Pseudomonadati; phylum Pseudomonadota; class Alphaproteobacteria; order Hyphomicrobiales; family Devosiaceae; genus Devosia; species Devosia neptuniae. The sequence continues at coordinate 1,519,161 of NZ_CP104965.1, read as the reverse complement.
CCAGCTCCAATCAGGCCCCCCGCCATGCCAATCCAGGCCAGGTGGGCGTCGAAAAATGGATCTGGCTGCGCCTCAAGCTGATCGCTGACGCGGGTCTGGTCGGCCTGCCCAATGCCGGCAAATCGACATTCCTCGCCGCCGTTTCGGCCGCCAAGCCCAAGATTGCCGGCTATCCCTTCACCACACTCCATCCCAATCTGGGCGTGGTTTCGATCGGCGAGCGCGATTTCGTGTTGGCCGACCTGCCCGGCCTGATCGAGGGCGCCAGCGAAGGCGCCGGCATTGGCGACCGGTTCCTGGGCCATGTCGAGCGCTGCGGTGTGCTGATCCATCTCATCGATGGCACCCAGGACGATATCAAGGGCGCCTACAAGACCATTCGCGGCGAGCTGACCGCCTATGACGAGCGCCTGGGCGAAAAGCCCGAACTGGTTGTGCTCAACAAGATCGATGCCATCGATCCTGACGAGCTCAAGGAAAAGGTGAAGGTTCTGAAAAAGGCCAGCAAGGCCGATGTGCTGCTGGTCTCGGGCGTCACCGGCAAGGGTGTCGATCAGGTCCTCTACGATATTGTCGGGGTTCTCGACGCCGAAAAAGCCGCCAAGGTCGAAGCCGCCCGCCGCAAGATCGAACCCAATTGGGTTCCGTAATGCTCATTGGGCAGGCCCTCTTCACCTCTCCCTTTGGGGAGAGGTCGGCGCGCAGCGCCGGGTAAGGGGGCCTTCCCTCCACGTCGCATCTAGAAGAGGCTCCCTCTCCCCCAACGGGAGACGTAAGCAGATCGAGTTTGTTGCGAAATGAACGCCCTAGCGCCCTATAAGCGCCTGACCATCAAGATCGGCTCGGCCCTGCTTGTCGACAAGCAGGGCAGGCTTCGTGCCGCCTGGCTCGCCGATCTGGCCGCCGATATTGCGGCCCTCAAGGCCCAGGGAAGCGAAGTCGTCATCGTCTCCTCCGGCGCCATTGCGCTGGGCCGGGGCCGCTTGGGCCTCGACGCACTGACCCTGACGCTCGAACAAAGCCAGGCCGCCGCCAGCGCCGGCCAGATTGCCCTCAGCCAAGCCTGGGCCGAGGCGCTGGGCCGCCACGGCATCGTCACCGGGCAGATCCTGATCACCCCCAATATCACCGAGGAGCGGCGCTACTATCTCAATGCCCGCACCACGATTGCCACCCTTTTGGGTCTGGGCGCCGTGCCGATCATCAATGAGAATGACAGCGTCGCCACCGCCGAGATCCGCTATGGCGACAATGATCGTCTCTCGGCCCGCGTCGCCACCATGATCGAGGCCGATTGCCTCATCCTGCTCTCCGATATCGATGGGCTCTATACCGCCCCGCCCGCCAAGGACCCTTCGGCCATTCACCTGTCCGAAGTCCCCGCCATCACCCCCAGTATCGAAGCCATGGCCGGGGGCGCGGCAAGCCATCTCTCGCGCGGCGGCATGACCACCAAGGTCGAGGCTGGCAAGATCGCGACCCATGCCGGCACGGCCATGATCATCGCCAAGGGCACCGAAGCCCATCCGCTCAAGGCCCTGACCGAAGGCGCCCGCCATACCCTGTTCCATCCCGCCCGCAGCCGGGCGCAGGCCCGCAAGCGCTGGATCATGGGCACGCTGGCCGTCGCAGGCACGCTCCAGGTCGATGCTGGCGCGGCCAAAGCCCTGCTGACCGGCAAATCCCTGCTGCCCATCGGCGTCACCAAGGTTTCCGGCGATTTCGAGCGCGGCGACACCATCGCCGTGACCAATCCCGACGGCACGGAAATCGCCCGGGGCCTTGCCGGTCTCGACAGTGACGAAGCCCGCCTTGTCATGGGCAAACGCAGCGATGCCGTGGTCGAAATTCTGGGCGCCGGCAATCGCGCCGCCCTTGTGCATCGCGACAATCTCGTGCTGGTAGGCAGCCAAGAGGAGACGAGCAGTGAGCGCGCTTGAAGCCGGCAAATCGCTGAACGAGATCATGGCCGAGCTGGGCCGCAATGCCCGCATGACCGCCCGCCAGCTCGCATTGGCCACGCCCGAGCAGAAACGCACCGCGCTGCTGACCGCCGCCGGCGCCATCAATGCCCATCGCAAGGCAATCCTTGCCGCTAATGCCAAGGACATGGATGCCGCCCGCACCAAGGGCATTTCCAAGGCCTTTCTCGACCGGCTCGAACTCAACGACGCCCGCATTGACGGCATTATCGACGCGGTCAAAACCATTGCCGAACTGCCCGATCCCGTCGGCGCTACCATTGCCGAATGGGACCGGCCCAATGGCCTGCATATCGAGCGCGTCCGCACCCCGCTCGGCGTCATTGGTGTGATCTTTGAATCGCGCCCCAATGTCACCGCCGATGCCGGCGCGCTCTGCATCAAATCGGGCAATGCTGTCATCCTGCGCGGCGGCAGCGACAGCTTCCATTCCAGCCGCGCTATCGTCGATTGCATGCTCGATGGCCTGCATCTGGCGGGTCTCCCCGTCGAATGCATCCAGCTCGTCCCCACCACCGACCGCGCCGCCGTGGGCGAAATGCTCAAGGGGCTGGATGGCAATATCGACGTCATCGTGCCCCGTGGCGGCAAGACCCTGGTTGCCCGCGTACAGGACGAAGCCCGCGTGCCGGTCTTCGCCCATCTCGAAGGCATCGTGCATGTCTACATCGACAAGTCGGCCGATCTCGAAAAAGCGGTGAGCGTCACCCTCAATGCCAAGATGCGTCGCACCGGCGTTTGCGGCGCCGCCGAGACCCTGCTCGTGCATCGCGACGTGGTCGCTACCCATCTCAATCCCATCCTTGACGCCCTGATGGCAAAAGGCTGCGAAATACGCGGCGATGCTATCGTCAATGCTAACAGTCCGTTAACCAAAACGGCCACTGAAGCGGATTGGCGCACCGAATATGAGGACGCCATTATCTCGGTAAAGGTGGTCGATAGCGTCGATGAGGCGATCGCCCACATCGAAAACTATTCGAGCCACCACACCGAAGCCATCATCGCCGAAGACCTTGCAGCCGTTGAGAAATTCTTCAACGAGATCGACAGCGCCATCCTTCTGCACAACGCCTCGACCCAATTCGCCGATGGCGGCGAATTCGGTTTCGGCGGCGAAATCGGCATCGCCACCGGCAAAATGCACGCCCGCGGCCCAGTCGGCGTCGAACAGCTCACCAGCTTCAAATATCGCGTCCGCGGCAACGGTCAGACGAGGCCTTAGCCCCTTTTGACCCTCCGCGCTCCGCTCCGTATTTCCGGCATTACCGAACTGCCTCCCTCTGCGGCGGGCATGCGCATCGGCCTGTTCGGTGGCAGCTTCAACCCCATTCACGAGGGCCATCAACTGGTCATCGAAGAGACCCTGCGCCGCCTGCAACTCGACGCCGTTTGGGTCATGGTGACGCCGGGTAACCCGCTGAAAAACCACGCCGAACTCGCGCCTCTGGCCGGTCGCGTTACCGCCGCGCGGGCGCTCCTCACCGACCCCCGCGTCCGCGTCACCGGCTTTGAAGCGGCCTATGGCTTCACCTATTCCTGGCAGACCATCCGCTTCCTCACCAAGGCCATGCCCGACCGCCGCTTCGTCTGGATCATGGGCGCCGACAACCTGGTCGACTTCCACCGCTGGGAACGCTGGCGCGACATCGCCGCCATGGTCCCCCTGGCCGTCTATGTCCGCCCCGGCTCCTCCCGCCTCGCCCCTGCCTCCCGAGCCGGCATCGCCCTGAGCCGCTACCGGGTCGACGAAGAGGACGCCAGCCGCCTCGCCAACCTGCCGTCCCCGGCCTGGGTCTATCTCCACGGCCGCCAATCACCCCTGTCTTCTTCGGCAATACGAGCACGGCGCCGTCGTGAAACTGCAAAGTGAGCGGCCTACCTTGCGAAAACCGCGCTAAAAGCGCATATTGGCAAAGTGTGATTAAACTCACCAATCAAGGAACTGATTGCTTGCCGTTTGCAAAGACGCCTGCACATTCCGATCAACAACCAAGGATGCTGACCCCACGCATGACCCATGCACGAGCATGGGCGGAAGGCCATTGCTGATGGCCGCGCTGCCCGAGAACACCTCTGCTCACGCCGAGGCCCCCCATTCCGCCCCGGAACGCCCGATGATCGATGTCATCCTTGAATGCCTTGACGATGCCAAGGCCGAGGAAATCGTTGCCGTCGACATTACCGGCAAATCCTCGCTGGCCGACCACATGGTGGTTGCCTCCGGCCGTTCGCAGCGCCATGTCGGCGCCGTGGCCGACCAGTTGGTCAACGCCCTGCGCGATGCGGGCCATGGCAAACCGCGCATTGAGGGCCTGCCCCATTGCGATTGGGTTCTGGTCGATGCCGGCGATGTCATCGTCCACATCTTCCGCCCCGAAGTGCGCGAGTTCTACAACATCGAAAAGATGTGGCAGGCCGACTTCGCTGCCGACGCCCACTAAGCGTCTGGCATGCGGGTAACAATCGCGGCTGTCGGCCGAATGAAGGCCGGGCCCGAACGGGAAATGGTGGCGCGCTATCTTGATCGCGCCATCGGCGGCGGCAAGCCGCTGGCCTTGACCGGTTTCGATGTTATCGAGCTGACCGAATCCCGCGCCGGCTCGTCGGCCAGCCGCAAGGCCGACGAGGCCAAGGCCCTGCGCGCCGCCCTGCCCGACGGCATTGTGGTGGCGCTCGACGAACGCGGCAAAGCCATTGGCTCGGAAGCCTTCGCCAACCAAATCGGCCGCTGGCGCGATGATGGCCGCTCCGCCGCCAGTTTCATCATCGGCGGCGCCGATGGGCTCGATCCGGCCTTCGTCGCAGCAGCCGATCTCGTCCTGAGCTTTTCCCCCTCACCTGGCCGCACCAACTGGTCCGCATCATGCTGGCCGAACAGCTCTATCGCACCACCACCATCCTCTCCGGCCACCCCTACCACCGCGGCGATTGAAATGGACCATTGGATGGTCTATTTTAGCGATGGAGGTGTGACATGGAAATTTCCGTTACCGACGCCAAGAGCCAATTGACCGACCTCGTCCGCCAGGCGGAAGCCGGCAGCGAAGTCGTGCTTACCCGGCATGGTCACCCCGTTGCGCGCCTGGTGCCCATTGCTCCGGCGAGGCTGACACCGGAGCAGCGCCGCGCTGTGCTGCAACCCTTTCTCGGCATTGGAAAGACTAGCGATGGCGACGGCACGGATGCCGCCCATAGCCAGGACTTCCTCTATGACGAGCATGGTCTGCCCAAGTGATCGTCGTCGATACTTCAGCCTTGATGGCCATCATCAACAACGAGCCCACCGCCCCCGCCTGCATGGCCGCACTCGAAAATGCGACCATCCTGGCCATCTCCGCTTCCACCATGTCGGAAGCTCTGATCGTCGCAACCGGTCGCGGCATCCTGCCGAAAATGGAGGCCCTTTTCGACCAGATGGATTTCGAAATCGTCTCCGTTGATGCCGCAACAGCCCGGCAAATGGGCAAAATCTACGGGACCTGGGGCAAGGGCATCCACCCTGCCGGGCTCAATTTCGGCGATTGCTTTGCCTATGCCCTGGCCAAGCAACGCAATTGCCCACTCCTGTTTGTCGGCAATGATTTCAGCCAGACCGACATCACCAGCGCGATCTGACTTCCCGCGCAAAATCACGACATGGTTAAGCAGAGTTAACCTCTGGTTTTCCGGGGCTTTGCTATGGTGCCCCGATTGATTCGGGCGCCTGGCGCCGCTGCTGGAGATGTCATGGCAAAGCTGCCAGGCAAGAGGATGGGCAACAAACCGGCATGGGCGCTGGCAGCACTCGTGCTGGCGGCGATGCCCTCGCGGCCCCTGCTCGCCCAGACCCAGACACCGCCTCCCGCCCCGGCCGAAGCCCCTGCTGTCCCCTCGGCAACGGCTGAGCCAGCAAACCCGGCTGGCCCTCCGCTTGCGCCCGCTGCCGATCCAGACCCCGCCGCCGCGCAAACCGATCTCAAGGCCGTAGAAGCCTCGATCGCGCTTAGCCAGGAACGCGTCGATGCGCTCAAGGCCGAAATTGCCGAGATGGAAGGCGACCGCACCAAACAGAACGCCGCCCTCATCGCCGCCGCCCAGCGCGTCAAGCTCGCTGAGATTGAGGTCGCCGATATCGAGGAACGGCTCTCGAGCCTCATCGTCTCTGAGCTCGAAGTGCGCGGCCGGCTCGACGGCTCCAATGCCGAGATCGCCAATGTGCTGGCCGCCCTCGAACGCATTTCGCTCAATCCGCCCCCCGCGCTGATCGTCGACCCTGACGATGCTCTGGGTTCAGCCCGTAGCGCCATCCTGATCTCGGCCATCGTGCCGCAATTGCGCGCCAAGGCCGACGCCGTCACCGCTGATCTCAAGCAACTCAACGACATCAAAGCATCTGCCCTGGCCGAGGAAGCCACCCTCAAGGCCAATTTCTCCGTGCTTGAGGAAGAACAGCTCCGCATCGCCACGCTGATCGCTGCCCGCAAGCAGGGCATCGATGTCCGCTCGAGCGAATTGGCCGCCCAGGAAGCCGAAGCCGTGGCCCTCGCCGCCCGCGCCACCACGCTCAAGGACCTGATCGATAGCCTCTCCGCCCGCGCCAATGCGGTGCAGACGCCATCTGCGCCTACCGATCCCAACGCCGTCACCATGACGCCCGAGCAGATCCGGGTGGCCTTGGCCAATAGTGCCCGCACCGAGCCCGCTATGCCCTTTGCCAATGCCAAGGGCTATCTCACCATGCCGGCGAATGGCGTCAATGTGGTCGATTACGGCGCTGGCGACGGCTTTGGCGGCATTTCGCACGGCATCTCGGTAGTCACTCGTGCCGAGGCGCAGGTGGTGGCTCCGGCCGATGGCTGGGTGCTATATAAAGGCCCCTACCTCAATTACGGCCAAATCATCATTCTCAATACCGGGCAGAACTATACGACGCTCCTGGCGGGGCTCGATGCGGTCAGCGTCGATATCGGCCAGTTCGTGCTGATGGGGGAACCCCTTGGCACAATGGGATCACGCACAATTGGGCGTACCGTAACCACCAATGCTGGCAACTCCCAGCCGACCCTTTATATTGAACTGCGACAAAACAACGAGCCCCTCGATCCGACCGGATGGTGGGCGACCCCGACACAGAGTGGATAGAACCCTCATGCGCTTTCCGACCATCCGCGCCGCTGCCTTGACTTTGGCGCTGCTGCTGCCTGCATCGACCCTGTTCGCGCAGGAAACCGCCCCGGCCCCCGCCGAGGAAGCTCCGGTTCCCGCCGAGCAGGCTCCCGACCAGGCACCGGCCGATCCGGCCCCGGGTGGCGAACAGCCCGAACCCACGCCCGAGGAAAAGGCCGAAAAGCCGCGCGATCCGCTTGAGGTCTATGCCGATCTCAATCTGTTCGGAGAAATCTTCGACCGCATCCGCGCCGAGTATGTCGATGCCCCCGATGAGCAGGAGCTGATCCGCGCCGCCATCCAGGGCATGCTGACCTCGCTCGATCCCCATTCGGGCTATCTGCCGCCCGCCGATTACGACGAAATGCGCGAGGACACCTCGGGCGAATTCGGCGGCCTGGGCATCGAAGTCACCATGGAAGACGGCATCGTCAAGGTCGTCTCCCCGATCGACGATACCCCCGCCGCCAAGGCCGGTATCCTCGCCAATGACCTGATCGTTGCCATTGACGGCGTCTCGGTCCAGGGCATGGTGCTCGACGACGCCGTCGCCAAGATGCGCGGCCCGCTGGGCACCTCGGTCAAGATCACCATTGCCCGCGAAGGCGTGCCCGATCCGCTGGAATTCGAGCTGACCCGCGCCACCATCGCCATGCGCGCCGTGCGCTGGTCCATGGAAGGCGGGGCAGCCGAAGGCGAGGGCGATGTTGCCGTGCTGCGGCTGTCGCGCTTCTCCGAACAGGCCTTTGTCGGCATCCAGCAGGCCATCAAGGACATCTATGCCGAACGCAAGGACGTGCCGCCCAAGGGCATCATCCTTGATCTGCGCAACAATCCGGGTGGTCTGGTCGATCAGTCGGTCTACGTCGCCGATGCCTTCCTCAAGCAGGGCGCGGTCGTGCTGACCCGTGGCCGTGTGCCCGAGGAAAGTGCCCGCTATGACGCTCAGCCCGATGCGCTCGATGCGCAGCTGGCCGATGTGCCGCTGGTCGTGCTGATCAATGGCGGCTCCGCTTCGGCCTCCGAAATCGTCGCGGGCGCCCTGCAGGACCATAAGCGCGCCACCGTGGTGGGCACGCGCTCCTTCGGCAAGGGCTCGGTCCAGTCGATCATTTCGCTCGGCCCCGACGGCGCCATGCGCCTGACCACCGCGCGCTATTACACGCCGAACAACCGCTCCATTCAGGCGCTGGGCATCACCCCCGATATCGAGATCAAGCAGACCGTCCCGGCCGAATTGCAGGGCCGTGACGAGATCATCGGTGAAGCCGGGCTGGCCGGGCACATCACGGTCGAGGGCCAGGAAGAAACCACTGTCGGCTCGTCGGTCTATGTGCCGGCCGAGAAGGCGGACGACGCCCAACTGCAATATGCCATTCGCCTGATCGATGGCGAGGAAACCAACGCGGCCTATCCGCCCAAGGCGGAATGAGCCTGGCTTCCATGCTATGACATTGTGGGGCGGGACGGCTGATTCGCCGTCCCGCCCCATGGCTTTTCAAGCGGGACTTTTTCGATGGCCAATGATCTCAGCACGCCGCTGACCGGCCGCAAGCGTAAGCCTGGGGAAACTGGTCGCGGCTTTCCTGTGGCGCGGGTGCTGTTAGCCATTATCGCGCTGATCGGCATCGGCTTCGTGCTGCGCCTGACCCTCGCCAATGATCCCAATGGCGGCCGCCCCAGCCAGGAAGTCGCCATCACCTCGACCCGCAATTCCAATCAAGTGGCCAATGCGGTAGCCACCGGCCCGGCCACCATCACCGCCGATCCCCAGCAATATCCCGCCGGCAGCACCATCCCCACGACCGGTGTCGATGTGCCCGCCAGTGCAAGCCAGCCTGACGCTTTCGGCGTCCTGCCCGATCTCAGCGAAGAAACCGCCAACGGTCCCATTCCGCGTATTGCCAGCGACGGCCGCACGCCCTTTGCCACCTATTCGCGGCCCAACACGGCGCCCACGGGCCTGCCCGAGGTGGCCATCATCGTCAGCGGGCTGGGCATTAACGAGCAAGGCTCGCTCGACGCCATCGAACGCCTGCCGCCCGATGTCACCCTGGCTTTCGCTCCCTATGGCAAGACGCTGAACAATAGTGTGGCAGCCGCCCGCAGCAGCGGCCACGAAATCCTGCTCGAAATTCCGCTCGAGCCCTTCGATTACCCGCAAAACGATCCCGGCCCGCAGACGCTGCTGACCGGGGAGACCCCGCGCGCCAATCTCGACAAACTGTTCTGGCTCATGGCCCGCTTTGGCGGCTATGCCGGAGTGATCAACAATATGGGCGCCCGCTTCACCGCCTCTGCGGCCGATTTCTCGCCCATCATGGAAGAGCTTGGCGCCCGCGGACTGGGCTATATCGATGATGGCTCATCCAATCGTTCGGTCGCCCCGCAGCTGGCGGCGGGCAACAAGGTGCCGTTTTCGCGCGTCGATGCGATGATCGACGCCAATCCCTCCCAGCAATCCATTCTCGCAGCGCTTACCAGCCTTGAGGCCAAGGCGGTGGAGAACGGTCACGCAATTGGTATTGTCAGCGCCCTGCCCATATCGGTAGCGGCGGTCGCCGAATGGGCGGCCGCCCTGGAAAGCAAGGGGCTCGTGCTGGTGCCCGCCAGCGCCCTGATGAAACAAGCAGAGTAAAATGTGATGACCAAGGCCCTAGACCGCCAAGCCATGCCCTATCGCGACTGCGTCGGCGTCGCTGTTTTCAATCATGAGGGCAATGTCTTCATCGGCCGCCGCAAGCCTGAGGACGATCCCGAGGATTCTGCCGAACGCGGCGCCCCCTGGCAAATGCCGCAGGGCGGCATCGACAAGGGCGAGGACCCGCTGCGCGCCGCCCTGCGCGAGCTACACGAGGAAACCAATATCACTGCCGTAAGCCTGCTCGCCGAGGCGCCCGAATGGATTTATTACGATCTGCCCGACGATGCGCTGGGCATTGCCCTCAAGGGCAAGTATCGCGGCCAGCGCCAGCGCTGGTTTGCTTTCGCCTTTACCGGCCAGGATAGCGAAATCGATGTCGAAACGCCCGGCGGTGGCAAATACCCGGCCGAGTTCGACGCCTGGCGCTGGGAAAAACTGACCCGCACGCCAAGCCTGATCGTGCCCTTCAAGAAGGACGCCTATGACAAGGTCGTCGAAGCCTTTGCCGATATTCCCCAGCGCTTCACCCACGCATAGACTGGCGCCATGAAAACCATCGGCCTGATCGGCGGCATGAGCTGGGAATCCACCTCCCACTATTATCGTGTGCTCAACCAGGAGACCGCCACCCGGCTCGGTGGTCTCCATTCCGCGCCGCTGATCGTGCATTCGGTGGATTTCGCCCCCATTGCCGAAATGCAATCGGCCGGCGACTGGGACGGCGCGGGCCGCCAATTGTCCGAAATCGCCAAGGGGCTGGAACGCGCCGGTGCCGAAATCATCGGGCTGGCGACCAACACCATGCATGTGGTGGCTTCAGCGATCACAGCGGATCTGTCCGTGCCCTTCATCCACATCGCCGACCCCACCAGCGATGCCCTCCTGGCCGATGGCTTCACGACGGTGGGCCTGCTGGGCACCCGCTTCACCATGGAAATGGGTTTTTACCGCGATCGCCTGACTGACCGCGGCATCACGTCGCTGATCCCCGAAGTCGACCGCACCAACCTCAACGGCATCATCTACGAAGAGCTGTGCCGGGGCATCGTGCGCGAGGAATCCCGTCGCATCTATATCACCGCCATCGAACGCCTCGCCGCCCGTGGCGCTGAAGCCGTGATCCTGGGCTGCACCGAAATCGGCATGCTGGTCGATGATTCCGTCAGCCCGCTACCGACATTCGACACCACGGACCTGCACGCCAAGGCACTCGTCGGCGCGGCTCTGGCCTAGGCCGCGCGCCGGCTGCCCTGTTCGGCCGCCGGCTTGCTCAGCACGAACACATCCACCAGGCCATCCAGACTCTGCGCCTGTGCCTCGGTCTGCTCGATCGCCGCGTTGATCTCCTCGACCAGCGCCGCATTGTGCTGCGTCATTTCGTCAAGCGTGCGGACAGCCGTCGACACCTCATCGATGGACGACGCCTGTTCACCACTGGCCTGCGCGATGGCCTCGACCAATTCGCTGTTGGCCCGCACCGCATCCAGCATCATCTGCAACCGGCTCGCCGCGTCCGAGACCAGCCCCGAGCCGCCGCGAACCTCATTGGCCGATTGCTCGACCAATGCTTTGACCTCGGCCGAGGCCCCGGCCGCCGACTGCGCCAGCCGCCGCACTTCGACCGCCACCACGGCAAAGCCACGCCCGGCCTCACCAGCCCGTGCAGCCTCGACCGAGGCGTTCAGCGCCAGCAGATTGGTTTGGAAGGCAATGTCATCGATCATGCCGATAATGTTGGAAATCTTGGCCGAGGATTGAGTGATCCGCTCCATGGCCGCATTGGCATTGCTCATCACCGTGCCGCTTTCGGCCGCCGTCAGCGCCACAGCGCGAGCCTTGCCCGCCGCATCGCGTGCCATGCTGGCATTGCCCGCCACCGTGCCCGCCAGGGCCTCCATGGCCGCCGCGGTCTGCTCGATGGTTGCGGCCTGCCGCGTCGTGCGTTCGGACAGGTCATTGGCGCCCGACAGGATTTCCCCCGTCGCCAACCGCAAGGCCCGCGAAGTCTGCTGCAATTGCCCCACCACCTCGGCAAAGCGCGACACCGTGCCATTGAGCGCATGACGCAGATCTTCGAATTGCGGCTCGAACGGCACATCGATGCTGGCCGTCAGGTCGCCCTCCGCCAATTGCGCCAGCCCCGCCCCCACAGCCGCGACAGCCTGCTTGCGCGCGGTCACATCGGTAGCGAACTGCACGATCTTGTAGGGCACGCCATCGACCCCAACGATGGGGCTGAACGTGCTTTGAATCCAAACTTCGTGGCCATCGCGGGTACGGCGACGATATTCGCCCGCCTTGAACTGTCCGGCGGCAAGATCGAGCCAGAATTGCCGATAAGCCATCGACGCAGGATCAACGCCAAACAGGAACAGCGCATTGGGCTGCCCTAGCACCTCGTCGCGCTGATACCCCACCAGATCGAGAAAATTCTGGTTGGCCGCCAGAATCTCACCCTCAAGCGAAAATTCCGCCACCATTTGCGACATGGAAATCGCGTTGAGCTGGCCGGTGTGGTCGGCCGCTTCCGCCAGATGCCGGCCCGTTTCGGCGCCCAGTTCGGCAACCCGCTGCCCATTGCGGCGGAACACCTCCACCGCCTTGGCCATGGCGCCGATTTCATTGCGTCGCTCGGTATAAGGCACTTCGGCATCGAGCGCGCCGGCGGCAATGGCATTCATCACCGCCGACAGCCGCGGAATGGGCCGGGTCAACAGTCGCGACAGCAGCAGCGCCAGCACCCCAATCACCAGCAGCACGGCCCCACCAACCGCCACTAGCATAGTCAGCGAACGCCCCACCACCGCCTCGATCGGCGCGCGATCGACCGCCACCATCAGCGCCCCGATCACCGTGCCATCGGCCATGGTGATCGGCTGATGCAGCAGGAAATAGCCTGTGCCTTCGATGATGACTTCGCTGTGGACGGCCTGGTTGGCCAGCAGCGAGGCAAACAGCGGCGTTCCGGCGACGATGGGTGTATCCAGCCGCTCGCCACTGCCCTGCACAAGGCTTGTCGTGCCGGTCACGAAATCAGGGCTGACTTCCGTGTTGTACACATAGATCGACACATCTTGTCCCGTCACGCGGGCGATAGTGTCGATGACGTCATTGGTGCGGAACCGCGGCATGGATCGCATCACGAGACCCGTCACATTGCCCGTCTCATCCGCCACCACTTCGAGGCTCGGCAGATTGACCTGCAAGATCTCCGCGCTGATCCGGGCGGCGCTGGCGACTTCCTTGGCCGCATCCTCGCTGGCCGAATTGGAGAGGCTGATGAACAATCCCACCAGAACTGCCAGCACGGCGATGGCAATCGAGCCGATCGCCATGGCGGCAATGGCAAATGTCAGTCGCAGATGACCCAGAGCAGCGCCCATGAAATACCCCCAAATATCAGCGTTCCAGCCCGGCCGGAATGCCGCTTCGACAGCAGAGTGGCGGCAGTTTATTAATCGCACGTTTAAATATGCATAATTCTCAATGCTATCAAAGACTTGCCTATATTTTGAGCAAGAGCAGCTAAACTTGACCGGCAAAACAAAACAGCCGCCTCCAGGGGGAGACGGCTGCCGAGAATTGCGCGAGCACTCTATCGCAGTAACCGCCGGAGGCCCGGCAGACGCGGCTTAATGAATATGCGTACCGTTGATCTGGCCGGCTTCGATGGCCAGGTTCAGCAGGCCATTGACCAGGACCTGCGCATAGGACTTGTCAGCCGGCGTCTGGGCGCGGGCGAGTTCTTCCTCGGCAGCCCGAATTTCGGCCTGCAGGTCGCCCTTGTCGAATTCATGGAACGGAGAGGCCTCTTCGGCCAGGATCGTCAGGCCTTCGGTGGACACGTCGGCAAAACCGCCGCGCACGAAATACACCTTGGACGTGCCATTGGTCTCGGTCACGGTGATGAAGCCGAGACGCAGCGTGGTCATGAACGGGGCATGATCGCTCATCACGGTGAAATAGCCTTCCGTGCCCGGAACGGTGACCGAGGTCACGACTTCCGACAGCACCAGCCGCTCGGGCGACACGATCTCGATCTTGAGGCCTTCAGCCATTTTTTTGGTCCCTTAGCGGAGCGAACCCATCACTGGGCCTGGGCAGCGGGCCCGCCGCGAACGACGAAGCCCAAGTGGCAAAAATCAAGCAGCCTGTGCGGCCAGCTTCTGCGCCTTCTTGACGGCATCTTCGATGGTGCCAACCATGTAGAAGGCAGCTTCCGGCAGGTGATCATATTCACCATCGACCAGGCCCTTGAAGCCCTTGATGGTGTCTTCGAGCTGCACGAACACGCCCGGCGAACCGGTAAAGGCTTCGGCCACGTCGAAGGGCTGGCTCATGAAGCGCTCGATCTTGCGGGCGCGGGCCACGGTCAGCTTGTCTTCTTCGCTGAGCTCGTCCATGCCCAGGATGGCGATGATGTCCTGCAGCGCCTTGTACTTCTGCAGCACTTCCTGCACCCGGCGGGCGATGAAGTAATGCTCTTCGCCGACCACGTTGGGGTCGAGGATACGCGAGTTCGACGCCAGCGGATCCACGGCCGGGTAGATACCCTTTTCCGAGATGGCGCGGTTGAGAACGGTGGTCGCGTCGAAGTGGGCGAACGAGGTTGCCGGTGCCGGATCGGTCAAATCGTCGGCGGGCACGTACACGGCCTGCACCGAAGTGATCGAACCCTTGTTCGTGGTGGTGATGCGTTCCTGCATCTGGCCCATATCGGTGGCCAGCGTCGGCTGATAACCCACGGCGGACGGAATGCGGCCCAGCAGAGCCGACATTTCGGCGCCAGCCTGGGTAAAGCGGAAAATATTGTCCACGAAGAACAGCACGTCCTGGCCCTGGTCACGGAACTGCTCGGCAATGGTGAGGCCCGTCAGCGCCACGCGGGCACGCGCCCCGGGGGGCTCGTTCATCTGGCCGAACACGAGGGCGCACTTGGAACCGGCGGCCGAACCACCGTTTTCATGCGGGTCCTTGTTCACGCCCGATTCGATCATTTCGTAGTAAAGGTCATTGCCTTCACGCGTGCGCTCGCCAACACCGGCAAACACCGAATAACCACCATGCGCCTTGGCGACGTTGTTGATCAGTTCCTGGATCAGCACGGTCTTGCCCACGCCGGCGCCGCCCATCAGGCCGATCTTGCCGCCGCGTGCATAGGGAGCGATCAGGTCCACGACCTTGATGCCGGTGACCAAAACCTGAGACTCAGGGTTCTGCTCGGCAAAGGAGGGAGCCTCCTGGTGGATTTCGCGCCTGGCTTCGCCCGAGATCGGACCGGCTTCGTCGATCGGCTCGCCGATGACGTTCATGATGCGGCCCAGGGTGGCTTCGCCAACCGGAACCGAGATGGCGGTGCCGGTGTCGATCACTTCAGCGCCACGCACCAGACCTTCGGTCGTATCCATGGCAATGGTGCGCACGGCGTTTTCGCCCAGGTGCTGCGCCACTTCCAGAACCAGACGCTGGCCGTTGTTGGTGGTTTCGAGTGCGTTCAGAATCGCGGGCAAATGACCGTCGAACGTGACGTCCACGACGGCGCCGATGATCTGCGATACGCGGCCGGCCTTTTTCTCTGCCATTTGCTTCGTCCTTCGCTAGGGTGCTTAGAGCGCTTCCGCGCCCGAAATGATTTCGATGAGTTCTTTGGTGATCTGGGCCTGGCGCTGGCGGTTATAGCTCAGCTGCAGCTTGCCGATCATTTCGCCAGCGTTCCGCGTCGCATTGTCCATGGCGGACATCTGCGCGCCATAGAACGAGGCGCCATTTTCGAGCAAAGCGCGGAAGATCTGCACGCTGATATTGCGCGGTAGCAGGTCTTCAACGATGGCTTCTTCGCTCGGCTCGTATTCATAGGGCACGGTGGAGGCAGCACTTGCACCTTCCCCCTCGGCCTTTTCGATTTTTGCCGGGATGATCTGCAGCGCCGTCGGCACCTGGCTGATCACCGAGTTAAACTTGGCAAAGAACAGCGTCGCCACGTCGAACTCGCCGGCCGCGAACAGGGCCTGCACCTTTTCCGAGATCAGCGCCGCCTGAGCGAAGCCGATCGTCTTGATCTCGCGGAAGCTGACCGTCTCGATGATGAGATTGGGATATTGCCGCTTGAGAATATCATTGCCCTTGCGGCCAACGGTCAGGATCTTGACCGTTTTGCCTTGGCTGAGCAGCTTGGCGGCGTGGTCGCGCGCCAGACGGGCGATGGACGAATTGAAGCCACCCGCCAGCCCGCGCTCGCCGGTCGCCACCACCAGCAAATGGACCTGGTCCTTGCCCGTGCCGGCCAGTAGCACTGGAGCGCCTGACTGACCTTCATAGACCGATGCCAGGCTCGCCAGCACCTTGCCCATGCGCTCGGCATAGGGACGCGCGGCCTCCGCGGCATCCTGGGCACGGCGCAGCTTAGCCGCCGCGACCATCTGCATGGCCTTGGTGATCTTTTGCGTCGATTTGACCGAATCGATCCGGTTCTTGAGGTCCTTTAGCGACGGCATCTGCCTATCGTCTCCTTGGGCCTTGAAGCGCGACCGGCGAACCGGTCACGCGCCAGACAACGTTATTAAGCCGCGTAGGTCTTCTTGATCTCGTCGAGAGCCGACTTGAGCTTGGCACGGGTGTCGTCGCTCAGCGCCTTCTCGGTCGCGATCGTGGTGAGAATGGCGGCATGCTTGCCGCGCAGGGCGCTCAGCACGGTCTTCTCGAAATCGGCAACCTTGTTGACCGGAATGCTGTCGAGATACCCATTGGCGCCAGCAAAGATCACCGCAACCTGTTCTTCCGTCTTGAGCGGGGAGAACTGGGGCTGCTTGAGCAGCTCGGTCAGGCGCGCACCACGGTTCAGCAGGCGCTGCGTCGAGGCGTCGAGGTCCGAACCGAACTGGGCAAAGGCGGCCATTTCGCGATACTGCGACAGCTCACCCTTGAGCGAGCCGGCAACCTGCTTCATCGCCTTGACCTGAGCGGACGAGCCCACGCGGCTCACCGACAGACCCACGTTCACGGCAGGGCGGATACCCTGGAAGAACAAATTGGTTTCAAGGAAAATCTGGCCATCGGTGATCGAGATCACATTGGTCGGGATATAGGCCGACACGTCATTGGCCTGGGTCTCGATCACGGGCAGCGCGGTCAACGAACCCGAGCCATGGGCTTCGTTCATCTTGGCGGCGCGTTCGAGCAGGCGCGAGTGCAGATAGAACACGTCGCCCGGGTAAGCTTCGCGGCCCGGCGGACGGCGCAGCAGCAGCGACATCTGACGGTAGGCAACAGCCTGCTTGGTCAGATCGTCATAGGCGATCACGGCATGCATGCCATTGTCGCGGAAGAACTCGCCGATGGCGCAGCCGGTAAACGGAGCAATGTACTGCAGCGGCGCCGGATCGGACGCCGTCGCGGCAATCACGATCGAATAGGGCAGCGCGCCCGATTCCTCGAGCTGCTTGACGAACTGGGCAACGGTGGACCGCTTCTGCCCGACAGCGACATAGATGCAATAAAGCTTGTCGGTGTTCGAAGCATTGGCATCGTGCGCCGGCTTCTGGTTCAGGAACGTGTCCAGAATGATGGCCGACTTGCCGGTCTGACGGTCGCCAATGATCAGCTCGCGCTGGCCACGGCCGATCGGGATCAGCGCGTCGATGGCCTTGAGGCCGGTCGACATCGGCTCATGCACCGACTTGCGCGGCAGAATGCCGGGAGCCTTGACGTCAACGCGGCGGCGTTCGGTATATTCGATCGGGCCCTTGCCATCGATCGGATTGCCCAGGCCATCGACGACGCGGCCAAGCAGGCCCATGCCGACGGGGGTATCAACGATCGAGCCGGTCCGCTTGACGACATCGCCTTCCTTGATGGCGCGGTCATTGCCGAAGATCACGACGCCGACATTGTCGGTTTCGAGATTGAGTGCCATGCCCTTGACGCCGCCCGGGAACTCGACGAGCTCACCGGCCTGCACATTGTCCAGACCATACACGCGGGCAATACCGTCACCGACGGAGAGCACCTGACCGACTTCGGAAACCTGGGCTTCCTGGCCGAAATTCTTGATCTGGTCCTTGAGGATCGCAGAGATTTCCGCGGCTTTGATGTCCATTTATCCGACCTCTTTCATGGCGATCTTCATCGCGGTCAATTTCGTCTTGAGCGAAGAGTCGATCATCTGCGATCCGACCTTCACCTGAAGGCCCCCGATCAGCGAGGTATCGACGAACTGGTTGAGCGTAACGGTCTTGCCGATCCTGGCCTTGAGCGTTGCGGCCAGCGATTTCACCTGTTCGGCGGTGAGCGGCGCAGCCGAGGTCACATCGGCAGACACTTCGCCACGCGCCGCGGCCGCCAGCTCGCGGAAGCCAGCAATGATGGCATCGAGCGCGAACAGCCGGCCATTCTTGGCCACAAGGCGCAGGAAATTGGCGATCAGGTCGCTGGTCTTGGCCTTGGCCAGCAATGCGTCAAGCGCATGCGCCTTGGTATCGGCGGTTATCACCGGCGAGCGCAGGAAACGGGAAAAATCCTGGCTTTCCCCGATCAGGCGGGAAACGTCGGACAGGGATGTCTCAACGGATGCCAATTGGTTCTCGCTCTGGGCGAGATCGAACAACGCCGACGCATATGGCCGCGCGATCTGGGTAAGCACTGAATTCTGCGCTGCCAATGCCGCATCACCCTCTTGGTTGCCTGCCTGACGATCCGCCCCATTTCATGTCGAGAAACCGGGCGGTCGTTGACGCTTGTTCTTATCTGGAAAAGGAGCCGTCCGGAGACCCCTTTAAGGTCGCGCTGGCTCTAGCACAAGGCCCAAGCGCCACGCAAGGCTTGGCGGCGCGATTCAAAGGCGGCGAAAATGTCGCAGGGTACAACATTCCACGGCAAGACTACCGCGACCGTGTCCCTAAAACCTAAGCCGACTTCTTCTGATCCTTCAGACTCTGTGCCAAAACCGCATTCATCCGCGTCTGCCAGCCCGGCCCACCGGCCTTGAAGCCATCCACCACATCAGGGTCCAGCCGCAGGCTGACCGAAACCTTGGGGGCTTCGGATTTCGGGCGGCCAGGCATGGGCAGACCGCGCTCAGCAAAGAACTGTTTTGCGGGGACGGACCGCCGCATAGCCTCTTCGGTCAGCTCGGGGGTATCCTCATCAGGAACACCATAGAAGCTGTCGTCGTCTGGCAATCTGTTATTGGACTTCGGATCATCGACCATAGCGTAGATAGTCCTTTCTGCTGAACCGCCTCATCGTGATGAGGCGCACTGTGTCGCCGCGCATGGTGAAAGCAATATGGTACCGCAAACCATCCGAGGCAGGGCAGCGAGCGATGAACCGCTCCTCACCATAATCTCTGCGGCTGTCGGTCTCGATTATCGCTTCGTCCCACACAAACGCTCTGGCGATCTCGAAGCCCACCCCATGCTTGACCTTGTTCGTCGCGTTCTTGGTATCGTCCCATTCGAAATCCATCGAGCCCCCTCAATGTAGTCGTCTGAACGCGTTTCGTCAATTTTCGTATATACAAAAATTACATAAAGCTCATCGGGTCGATATCCACCTGGACCCGCAGATTGCCGGTGACCTTTTCAGCTGAGCTGAGCCAGAAGCGGACATAGCCGGAGAGATCGAAATCCTTGCCGGACTGGGCCAATAGCCGCACGCGGTGGCGGCCGCGGATGATGGCAACCGGGGCGTCGGCCGGGCCGAAGAGTTTTACCCCTTCGGCCATTGGGGCAGCCGATAGGAGCCGCTTGGCGAAGCCCATCGCCGTATCATGCTCATTGGCCGAGACGATCAGCGCCGCCAGGCGCCCGAATGGCGGCAGGCCACCAGCCTCGCGCGCCATCAGTTCATGGGCATAAAACGCCTCGCGGTCGCCCGTCACCATGGCCCGCATCACCGGATGATCGGGGTGATAGGTTTGCAGGAACGCCTTGCCCGTCTTGGAGGCACGCCCGGCCCGCCCGGCCACCTGGGTCAAAATCTGATAGGTCCGCTCCGCCGCGCGCGGATCGCCATGCGCCAGCCCCAGATCGGCATCGAGCACGCCGACCACCGAGAGCTTCTCAAAATGATGGCCCTTGGAGACCAACTGGGTGCCGATGATCA
The DNA here is from genome assembly GCF_025452235.1 of Devosia neptuniae. Taxonomy (NCBI): domain Bacteria; kingdom Pseudomonadati; phylum Pseudomonadota; class Alphaproteobacteria; order Hyphomicrobiales; family Devosiaceae; genus Devosia; species Devosia neptuniae. The sequence continues at coordinate 1,499,286 of NZ_CP104965.1, read as the reverse complement.
GATCATATTCTCCCCGCTCGATCTCGCTGAAGCGCTCGCGCAATTGCGCATTGGAGCCCATGTCCGAGGAGAGAATCACCCGCCGCGCATCGGGGAACCGGGCCGCCGCCTCCTCGGCCACCCGCTCGATCCCCGGCCCCACGGCAATCAGCGTATCTTCTTCGCCGCAGGCGCTACAGGTCTTGGGCGTGCGCGTTTCATGTCCGCAATGGTGGCACATCAACACGCCGCGGAAACGGTGCTCCACCATCCAGGCCGAGCAATCGGGACATTGATATTGATGCCCGCAGGCGCGGCACAGGGTCAGCGGGGCATAGCCGCGGCGGTTAAGGAACAACAATGCCTGCTCGCCCCGGTCGAGCGCCGCAAACACTTCGCGCGCCAGCATAGGCGCGATCCACTGCCCCTTTTTCCGGCCCGTCGATCCGCATGTCGATCGCCGTGATATTGGGCATGGAAGCCTCGGCAAAGCGCGAGGTCAGCAGCACATGGGCATAGCGGCCAACATTGGCATTGTTGCGCGTCTCGACCGATGGCGTGGCCGAGCTCAGCACCACCCGTGCGTTGGCCAGATGCGCCCGCACAATGGCCATGTCGCGGGCATGGTAATTGACCCCGTCCGATTGCTTATAGGCCCCATCATGCTCCTCATCGAGCACCAGCATGCCTAGCTCGCGAAACGGCAGGAACAGCGCCGAACGCGCGCCCACCACCGCCCGTACACTGCCATCGAGCACGCCGCGCCACACCTTGGCCCGCTGCACCGGCGTCATGTCCGAATGCCACTCAGCCGGCCGCGTGCCGAAGCGCTTGGTGAAGCGATCGAGGAAGGTATGAGTGAGCGCAATTTCGGGCAGCAGAATCAGTGCCTGCCGCCCGGCCCGTAGCGTGTCGGCTACCGCCTCGAAGAACACTTCCGTCTTGCCGCCGCCCGTCACGCCATCGAGCAAAGCCACGCCAAAGGCATTGGCATCGAGCGCCACGATCTGCTCCAGCGCCGCCTGCTGCTCGAGGTTGAGCGTAATCGCCGCGCCATCGGGGTCGGGTGGTAAAACGATGGGCGGCGCCGCCATTTCCAGGCGTTCAATGGCGCCGGCCCGCTCCAGCCCCTCGATCACCGAGGGCGAAACACCCGTCGCGCCAACCAGCGCGGCCTTGGGCCAGGCCATATCGTCCATCAAGGCATCGAGCACGCGCAACCGCGCCGGCGTCAGTTTTTCCGGCTCAAGCCCGGTGCGGCGGAAGGCGACAATTGGCTTGGGCGCATCCAGCGCTTCGGTGGATCGCAGCACGGCGCGCAGCACCTGGCCGGGCGCGGCCAATGTATAGCGCGCCACCCATTCGACCAGCTTGAGCAATTCCTCGCTGAGCGGAGGTACGTCATAGACCATGGCGATATCGCGGAGCCGATTATGCGCCACCATATCCTTGGGCGGCCCCCAGACCACGCCCAGCGTCAGCCGCGGCCCCAGCGGCACGGCCACGATCGAGCCGCGCGTGACGCTCATATGAGCGGGCACGCGATAGCTATAGGGGCCCTCGACGGCCACCCCCACCATGACGGCGACGATGTCTGGACGTATCTCCATTTGTGCTTGTTCTGTTCGCATCCCAGCGATCCCGGTGCAAGTGATTCTGCTGCCAGCTTTGGACTGCTGACAGGCCCTGTCAGGGGGCGGGCGCATTCTGTCTTCCCAAGCACAGGAGGATATCATGACCCAGATGATCGATCGGGTGCCCCTATCGGAGGACATCGTCACCATCGCCAAGCGCGCCAGCCTTTATCAGCTGCTGCTATCGGCATTGCAGCGCCAGAAGCGGGTGCAGGAATTGCCGGGCCATCTCTACAATGACCTCGGCATCCCGCCCAGCCAGCGTCCCGATTTCACACCGCGTTGCCGGTGATGACAGCCCTCGGATGAGGGGAGCCGTCCCATGCAGGCCTCCCAAAAGGCCCCCTCATCCGCCCCTTTTCCTTGGCTACAATTTTCTAACCGCCACGCGCTAAACTCCCGGCATGGTCGATTCTGCCTTTGCCACCGACGAGTTCATGCGCGCCCAGATCGCCGCCTGGCAGCGCGAGCTGGGGTCGGTTCGCCGCCTCGCCGAAAACACGCTTGAGGCCTATAGCCGCGACCTCGACCAATTCCTGCAATTCCTCGCCGGCCATGCCGGCGGCCCGGTAACCCTGAGCACTCTCAAGGACTTGCGTGGCGCCGATATCCGCGCCTTCATGGCGCAACGGCGCAATGAAAGCCTGGGCTCGCGGTCCCTGGCCCGGGTGCTGTCGGCGCTCAAATCCTTCTTCCGTTTTCTCGAACGCGAAGGCGTGCTGGCCACCGAAGCACTCAATGTCATTCGTACCCCCAAACAGCCCAAATCCCTGCCCAAGGCGCTGACTGTGATCGAGGCGCGGCGCACCATTACCACCACCGAGGAGATGGAAGAGCGCCCCTGGGTCGCGGCGCGGGACATGGCGGTGCTCTCGCTGTGCTATGGCGCAGGGCTGCGTATTGCCGAGGCCCTGGCGCTGACCCGGTCCGACCTCGAATCGCAGACTTTGCGGGTCACCGGCAAGGGGGGAAAGATTCGCATGGTGCCGCTGATCGAGGCGGTGCGGAAGTCGATTGAGCTCTATCTTGAGCTTTGTCCGTTCAAATCCTGGCCGGAGGAGCCGTTGTTCCGGGGGGTCAAGGGCGGCGTGCTGTCGCCGCGGCTGATCCAACTGCGCGTGGCCAAGCTCCGCAGTGCCCTGGGCCTGCCGCCTTCGGCGACGCCGCATGCGCTAAGGCATTCTTTTGCCACACACTTATTGGGTCGAGGCGGCGATTTGCGGGCCATTCAGGAACTGCTGGGCCATGCCAGTCTGTCCTCCACCCAGATCTATACCGCGGTCGACACGGACCGCCTGCTCGAGAGCTATCGCAAGGCGCACCCCAGGGGGTAATTGGTGCACGGACTGTTGGCATCGGCATAGCATTTGGTGCCGAACGGTTATCGGAAAACCCGCCTTGCCAGCCGTAACAGGCAGCGCTACCAAACGGCTCATGCACTCGTCCGCCACCATTATTCTGCTTGGTCTTTGGCTTTCTGGCTCCCCTGGGGTCCGGAACGAGCGCTGACATCCAGCCCTTCGTCGCACCGGCCCGCCTTTCAGGCTCCGGTATTGCTTGAGGCGGGTCTTTTTGGAACCGCCTCCCATGTCCGTTGCCTCTTCATCTGCCCCATCCGCCAATGACCCCTTGGGCTATGCCTTTGCCGTGGCCGGCGCCGTGCTGTTTGCCACCAAGGGCATTTTCATCAAGCTCGCCTATGCCCAGGGCACCACGACCGAAATGCTGCTCAGCCTGCGCATGATCGTGGCGCTGCCGGTATACCTGGTCATTATGGTGGGTCTGCTGCGGCGCGAGGAGAACTTGCGGGCTTCGCTCAGCTGGCCCGTGGTGCTGACCAGCATGGCCGTGGGCATTCTGGGCTATTATGTCTCGAGCTATCTCGACTTTTTAGGGCTGAATTACCTGACCGCCCAATATGAGCGGCTGGTGCTGTTCACCTATCCCTTTTTCGTACTGCTGTTCGGCGTCTGGTTCTTCGGCGACCGCATGGTCTGGGGCGTGGTGCCGGCCATGCTGGTCTCTTATGCCGGGCTGCTGGTGATCTTCGGCTGGAATCTCGCGCTGAACCCGGATGGGCTGGTGACCGGCACGCTCCTGGTGCTGGGCTCGGCCATTACCTTTGCGCTCTACCAGCACCTGGCCAAACGGCAGATGCTCAAGCTGGGCTCGGGCCTCTTCACCTGCATCGCCATGTCCACCGCCGCGCTTTGCGCCATCGGGCAAAACCTGATCATCGCCGGGCCACAGAGCTATCTGACGCTGTCGCCGCAAATCTGGACCTATGGCCTGGCTCTGGGCGTGCTGGGCACCGTGCTGCCTTCATTCCTGATGAATGCCGGCATGGCCCGCATCGGGGCGCGCGCCACCTCCTCGACCGGCGCTTTCGGGCCGATCGTCACCATCATCATCGCCGTCATCGTGCTGTCCGAACCCTTCACCATTTTCCATGCCCTGGGCACGGCTCTGGTGTTGCTCGGCTCGGTATTGTTCACAAGAGCTGAACGCCGCGCGCGCAATCGGCGGGACTAAAACGCTGTCGGCTGCCGCAAAGCCGCTATATTGTGCAGCCACCACTGGCGGCCATACCTTCGGAAAGGGACACCGATGCAAACTTACAAGCGGTTGCTGGGCGCGACCACATTGGGGCTGATTCTGGCTGCAGGGCTTGCCGCACCAGCCTTTGCCCAGAAGCTCGACAACAAGACCGGCCCCAGCACCCTCACGACGAATGCGGCTGGCGACATCGATTTCGGCGATGATTCGAGCGAATGGGCCAATGACGGGGAATGCGATGATCCGCGATTCTCCGGCACCGGCAGCGCCGCCGAACTGGTCGATGCCGATATCCGCAAGGACGCCACCGATTGCCGCGCCGCCTTTGCCGCCGGCACCGTGACGCTGGTCGAAGCGGGCAGTACCCCGGCCGATATAACCATTGCCAGCCCGATTGATGCCATCGACTTTGGCGACGACAGCAGCGAATGGGCCAATGACGGCGAATGCGACGACCCCCGCTTCAAGGGCGAAGGCAGCGCCGAGGAATTGCTCGACGCCGATATCCGCAAGGATGCTACCGATTGCAAGGCGGCCTATGAAGCCGGCACGGTGAGCCTGGCTGACGATAATTCCAACGCCAATGCCACCACCACCGACACGCCAGCCACCGGTACCGACACGCCTGCCACAGCTGCCGAGATCGATTTCGGCGATGATTCCAGCGAATGGGCCAATGACGGGGAATGCGATGATCCCCGCTTTTCCGGCACCGGCAGCGCCGTCGAACTGCTCGATGCCGATATCCGCAAGGATGCCACCGATTGCAAGACTGCCTATGACGCTGGCACCGTGACCTTCAATGGCGATACTGCCGGCAGCAGCGCCACCAAGGTCGATATTTCCGAGATCGACTTTGGCGACGACACCAGCGAATGGGCCAAGGACGAGGAATGCGATGACCCCCGCTTCTCGGGCACCGGCGCGGCTTCGGAAATGCTGGACGACGACATCGGCCACGACGCTACCGACTGCAAGGCCGCCTATGCCGCGGGGACGGTGAGCTTCGATCCCGATGGCACCGCCGCCACCAGCGCGAGCCCGGCTTCCACCGAGTTCGACTATGGCAGCGACACCTCCAAATGGGCCAATGACGGGGAATGCGACGATCCGCGCTTTGTCGGCGAAGGCACCAACAAGAAGCAGCTCTACGAAGACCAGATGGCCGACGCCACCGATTGCAAGGCGCTGGAAGCGGCCGGCAAGGTGCAGATCCGCCAAGTCTACCAGCCCAGCTACGCTGCTGGCGCACCCTATGACAGCTCGGAAATCGAGTTTGGCGACAACACGTCGAGCTACGCCAATGACGATCAGTGCGACGATCCGCGCTTTGAAGGCCCCGGCGCTGCCATCACCCTGCTCGACAGCGACCTCGAGCACGACGCCGACGACTGCAAGACGGCGTTTGAGGCTGGCTTGATCGTGCTGAGGGAAGACGACGGCATCTAGGTTTTTTAGATTTGATCTCAGGCGGCGGGGCAAAGCTCCGCCGTTTTTGTTTTGGTGTTCTGCATCGGGGCTTCGCTTCATTCCCAAAGCCCTTTGTGGGTCTTGGAAGAACGCGCCCCATCACCGTTCTCCCCCGGGAGATGCGGTGGGTTGGGATGATTCAGACAAAGCCGCTTCCATCCAGGGCGCCATCCCGGCACGGGCCGGGATTCGGGTCCGCGGCGTCTCATTTGCATCCAGGGCCGGGATGACCTTCAGCATGGATTCCGGCCTGCGCCGGAATGACACCGTGGGTGACGTGTGTTGAAGATGAACGCTCCCCTCGTCACAATAGGCTTTGGCGCAAACACTGGAGTCTAAGGACCCACCAAACAAAAAGCCCGCGGGCCTGACCCGCGGGCTTCTTCAAAGACTAAAAAACCAAAATTACGCGGCGACCTTGCGTTCCACCATCATCTTCTTGATCTCGGCAATGGCCTTGGCCGGGTTGAGGCCCTTGGGGCAGACCTTGGCGCAGTTCATGATGGTGTGGCAGCGATAGAGCTTGAACGGGTCTTCGAGGTCGTCGAGCCGTTCCTGCGTGCTCTCGTCGCGGCTGTCGATCAGCCAGCGATAGGCCTGCAGCAAGGCGGCCGGCCCCAGATATTTTTCGCCATTCCACCAATAGGACGGGCAGGAGGTCGAGCAGCAGGCGCACAGGATACATTCGTAAAGCCCGTCGAGCTTGGCGCGCTCGGGTACGGACTGTGTCCATTCCTTGGTCGGAGTGGGCGACGTGGTCTTGAGCCAGGGCTCGATGGCGCGGTGCTGGGCATAGAAATTGCTGAGATCCGGCACCAGATCCTTGACCACCGGCATATGCGGCAGCGGGTAGATCTTGATGGGGCCCTTGGAATCATCCATGCCCTTGGTGCAGGCCAGGGTATTGAGCCCGTTAATGTTCATTGAGCACGAGCCGCAAATGCCTTCGCGGCAGCTTCGGCGCAGCGTCAGCGTGGGATCGACCTTGTTCTTGATCCAGAGCAAGCCATCCAGGATCATCGGGCCGCAATCGTCCAGATTGACGAAATAGGTATCGATGCGCGGATTGGCATTCTGGTCGGGGTCGTAGCGATAGATGTGATATTCGCGCAGGCGCTTGGCGCCCTCGGGCTTGGGCCAGGTCTTGCCCTTCTGAGGCCGGTCGGCCTTGGGGAGCATCAATTCGACCATGGGTCGCTCTTCCTTCTCAACACGACGCCGCTCAACCCGGCGCGATAGTCAGTTCAATAATTCGGCTTACAGATCTGGTTCGATTTGGCGACATAAGTGTTGTAGGGCACGGCATCGGCCTGTGCGGTCGAGCCGCCCTGCATGGATTTGATCACCACGCCCATGAAGCGCTCATCGATCAGCGTCATGGCCGCATCGGCCTTGCAGGAGCACAGGGTCTCGTTGCTCGCGATACCCATGCAGACCCGATAGAACTCCGCCTTCTGCTCGGCTGTAGGCGCCGCAGCAAAAGCCGGCGCCGCCGCAGCCAGAACCATCGCGATAACCAGACCCGGCGCGCGCATCAATAAACGCGTGCCTTGGGCGCGATCTTCTTGAGGTCGATGCCGCCTTCGCTTTCGGGGGTCAGCGGATCGAGGATCACGGGGCGATAGCTGAGCTCGACCGCGCCGGTATCGACATTGACCTTGGCCAGCGTGTGCTTGCGCCATTCCACGTCGTCGCGATTGGGGAAATCCTCATGCGCGTGGGCGCCGCGGCTTTCGTGGCGGGCTTCGGCGGAGACCACCGTGGCGATGGCGCAGGTCATCAGGTTTTCCAGCTCCAGCGTTTCCACCAGGTCCGAATTCCAGATCAGCGAGCGGTCGGTAACCCTGACATCGGGCAGGCGCGCATAGATTTCGCTCATCGCCGCAACGCCGTTCTTGAGGGATTCATCGGTGCGGAACACCGCCGCATCGGCCTGCATGGTGCGCTGCATTTCGTCACGCAGCTTGGCGGTCGATTGGCTGCCATTGGCGTGGCGCAGGCGATCGAAGCGGGCGAGGATTTTGGCGTCTTCGGCCGCGTTGAGGGCGGGCACGGGGCTCGCCTTATCGATCACCTTGCCGGCGCGAATGGCGGCGGCGCGGCCGAACACCACAAGATCGGTGAGGGAATTGGAACCCAGCCGGTTGGCGCCGTGCACCGAGGCGCAGGCGGCTTCGCCCACGGCCATCAGGCCGGGCACGATGCGATTGGGGTTTTCCGGCGTGGGGTCGAGCACTTCGCCATGATAGTTCGCGGGAATGCCGCCCATATTATAGTGCACGGTGGGCAGAACCGGGATCGGCTCGCGGGTCAGATCAACACCGGCAAAGATCTTTGCACTCTCGGTGATGCCCGGCAGCCGCTCATGCAGCACCTTGGGATCGAGATGATCGAGGTGGAGATAAATATGGTCCTTGTTCGGACCCACGCCGCGGCCCTCGCGGATTTCGAGCGTCATGCAGCGGCTCACGACGTCGCGTGAGGCCAGGTCTTTCGCATTGGGGGCATAGCGCTCCATGAAGCGCTCGCCTTCCGAATTGGTGAGATACCCGCCCTCGCCGCGCGCGCCTTCGGTGATCAGCACGCCCGCGCCATAGATGCCGGTGGGGTGGAATTGCACGAATTCCATATCCTGCAGCGGCAGGCCGGCCCGCGCCACCATGCCATTGCCGTCGCCGGTGCAGGTATGGGCCGAGGTGGCCGAGAAATAGGAGCGGCCATAGCCGCCGGTGGCCAGCACGACCAGCTTGGCGCGGAAGCGATGCAGCGTGCCATCATCGAGCTTCCAGGCGATCACGCCCTGGCATTCCCCATTCTTGCCCATGATCAGATCGAGCGCGAAATATTCGATATAGAATTGCGCATTGTTGCGCAGGCTCTGCCCGTAAAGCGTGTGCAGGATCGCGTGGCCGGTACGGTCGGCAGCGGCGCAGGTGCGCTGCACCGGCGGGCCATCGCCGAATTCCGTCATATGGCCGCCAAACGGGCGCTGATAGATCTTGCCCTGTTCGGTGCGACTGAACGGCACGCCGTAATGCTCAAGCTCATAAATGGCGGCCGGGGCTTCGCGCGCCAGATATTCCATGGCGTCATTGTCGCCCAGCCAGTCCGACCCCTTGACGGTGTCGTACATGTGCCATTGCCAGCTATCGGGGCCCATATTCTGCAGCGAGGCCGCAATGCCGCCCTGCGCCGCCACGGTATGGCTGCGCGTGGGGAAGACCTTGGTGATGCAGGCGGTGTTGAAGCCCTGCTCGGCCATGCCCAGGGTCGCGCGGAGACCTGCGCCGCCGGCGCCCACCACGACCACGTCGAATTCGTGGTCGATGAGTTCATAAGTGGAAGCCATCAGGCACTAACCCCAGAAGACGAGCTTGAGAATGGAAATCACGCCGATCAGACCCACGGCGAGGCAGAACAGCGTATTGAGCAGCATGGCCAGCCGATAGGTGGCACCCGCCAGATAATCTTCCAGCGTATCGCGCATGCCATTGCGCATATGCACGGTGACCACGGCCAGCAGCACGGCAAAGGGAATGCCGACAAAGCCATTGCCGATCACGGCTACCATGTCGGCCCGATCCTGCCCGGCCAGGCGCACCACGATGAACACCAGCAAGCCGATGAACAGCACATTGATCGCGCCGGTCACCCGCTGGGTGATGAAATGGCGGGTCGAGGCTTTGGCGTCGCCATATTTGGTCTTGGGATCGGCGATGATGTCCCTGGTGATCACTTGTTCACGCATCAATGCACCCACACAAAAACGGTCCAGACCAGCAGCGTCAGCACGATGGAGGCCACCAGATTGGCCCAGGCGATGGCTTCGCGCTGGCCCGGCTCCATCATCTCGATGAAATCCCAGACGAAGTGGCGCAGGCCGCCCAGCATGTGGTGGAACAGCGACCAGGAATAGCCAAACAGCACCAATTGGCCGAACCAGCTGCCATAGACGGCATTGACCACATTGAGCGGTTCGGGCCCGATGGCGGCGGCGGCCAGCCACAGCACCAGCAGGGCCGAGCCCACATAATTGGCAATGCCCGTCGCGCGATGCGCGATCGACATGGCCATGGTGATGGTCCAGCGATAGATTTGCAGATGCGGAGAAGTGGGGCGGGAGCGAACCGTCATGGAGTCTTCCTGAAGCCGTCCTGAACGCGCGGGAGGGACCGCTGTAGTTTGGAATGGTTCAAGACTTCTAGCCTCCCCGCATGACAATTCAAAGCCCCCCAAAGGTCAACTTTTGGCGCATTGCGCACTTTGTTCGTATATCGCCCGAAGTGTTCGGAGGGCGACGGAATTGGGGGGTGCGCTGTTGGGCCAGAAAAGCTGTTCGGGGCAACTATCAGGCCTTGGGCGGCCAAGCGCGGGCGAAAAAATCCCGCCACGATTGTAACTCACGCCGGATGCTGTGCCCGACTTAGCCTCTGCTCATCACCACCGCCGGACTGGCGAAGGCGACGGAGGAGCGCAGGATGACACAGACAGCAACACGCACGATGGGTTCGCCGGCGGCCGAGGCAATTGCCCTGCTCGCCTATGCGGCCGCCCCGGTCTTCGGGATCATGGCTGGTATCTCCGCCCTTGATGCGTCGGGCATGGCGATCTGCTCGGGCGCCGCCATGCTGCCGATCCATGACATGGCCCTGATGTATCTGCTGATGGGCGTCTTTCACCTGTCGCCCTGGCTCAAGCTGCTCTTTGCCCAGCGCCGCGACATAGACCTTTCCCAAACCCAAGGAGATTGACGATGCACCACATGGTTGTTTCACACGATGCCTGGCTCGCCGCCCGCAAGGACTTTCTCAAGGCCGAGAAGGAGCTGACCCATTTACGCGACAGGCTCGCGCGGGAGCGGCTGGCTCTGCCCTGGGAGCGCATAAACCAGGACTATGTGTTCGACACATTGGCTGGTCCGCGCAGCCTGGCCGAGCTATTCGAGGGGCGCTCGCAATTGCTGCTGCAGCATTTCATGTTTGCGCCGGGCTGGACGCAAGGCTGCCCGAGCTGCTCCTTCATGGCCGACCATACCGATGGCATGAACCTGCATCTGGCCAATCACGACGTCACCATGGTCGCCGTCTCGCGCGCCCCACTGGCCGATATCGAGCGCTATCGCCAGCGTATGGGCTGGCAGTTCACCTGGGTGTCCTCATTTGGCAGCACGTTCAATTACGATTTCCGGGTGAGCTTCACGCCGGAGGAAGTTGCCAGCGGCCATATCGACTACAATTTCGGGCAATGGCAGGAAACCGGCGAGGAATGGCCGGGTGTCACGGCCTTTTACAAGGACGAGGACGGGCAGGTGTTTCGCACCTATTCCACCTTCGGCCGCGGTGTGGAGGTAATGATGGGCACCTATGCCATGCTCGATCTCATGCCCAAGGGCCGCAATGAAACCGAGGGCATGGACTGGCTGCGCCGCCACGATCGTTATCAATAGTCTCAGGCAGCATTGTCATTGCCGGAGCCGATAAAGCCCCGGCAATTTTCATGATCCCCATCACGCCTGTTCCAGCAATTCCGCCAGTTCGACCGGCAGCAGCAACGGCACGTCGTGGCCGCAGGGCAGTTCGTGCACGCTCCAGGCCGGATCGTTCCGCAGCGGCGCGGCGATACCGCCGAAGCCGTCCCAGCCGGTGGCCAGGATATAGGTTTTGCGGGCAATGTTCAGATAGGCGCCAGTGACCTTGAGCCGTTCGGTAAAGGTGCCGGTCGGCTGCGGTGTGCTGAGGGCAACAACCCGGGCCCCTTCGGCCTTGGTCGCATAGTCATCTTCACCGCCATCGGGCACGGGGGTCAGCGGGCCGGTGAATTTCTCGCCAAAGAAGTCCTCGAAGGATTGGCCGTCGGCAGGGATGAAGGCGTCGAGATAGACGATTGAGGCAATGCGATCGGCAGCTCGCTCCGCCACCCCGGTGATGACGATGCCGCCATAGGAATGCCCCACCAGCACCACCTCGGTCAGATCGTGCCAGATCATCTCGTTGACGACGTCGTTCACATGGTCGGTCAGCGTGATTGGATAGGCCGCCAGATGGGAGCGTTCCCCCAGCCCGCTCAGCGTCGGCACATGCACGCGATGGCCGGCCCCGCGCAGCCGCTCGGCTACCTTGTCCCAACCCCAAGCACCCGCCCATGCTCCATGTACCAGCACGAATGTCGTCATCGCTTCCTCCCGTATGATTGCAAAATGCAAGCACTTGCTTTTTACAACCATAGCACCTAGAGTCAAGCCATGATGCAAACTTCTTTCCGTTCCGGCTGCCCGATCAATCTGGGCCTCGAAGTGTTCGGCGACAAATGGACCCTGCTGATCATTCGCGACATGATGTTTGCCGGCAAACGCCATTTCCGCGAATTCCTGGCCTCGGACGAAGCCATATCCAGCAATATCCTGTCCGACCGCCTGGCCATGCTGGTGGAGGCCGGCATCGTGACCCGCGCGGGCGACCCCAGCCACAAGCTCAAGGCGATCTATTCGCTAACCGCAAAGGGCATCGACCTGCTGCCGATCATCGCCCAGATCAGCCGCTGGAGCCGCAGCTATATGCCGGTTGACCCAGTGCTCGCCGCTACCGGCGAGGCGCGCGACAAGGGCGGACCCGGTGCCATTGACGCGCAGATGGCGGAGCTGCGCCGGGTGCATCTGGGTGAGAGTTAGAAGTTATCGATGGTGCGGCGTTGGAGATCAGCTCGGGAGCGCCGATCTGCCTCCCTCCCCCTTGTGGGGAGGGATTGAGGGTGGGGGTGCTGAGGTCTCCACCAATATCGAGCAACTGGTGGGCGCAGTACCCCCACCCTAGCCCTCCCCACAAGGGGGAGGGAACTGCATCGGGGCTCTCGCCTATCGGAACCTGAACATCGATCCGGGACTGGCCCTGGCGCGCCATTTGCGGCATAGCTCTGCCAGCATCGAGAGGGCATCCGATTGAGCGACAAGATCATTATCGAGAGCGTCACCAAGCTGGCCCATAATTGGGGCCGGTTCGACGATTATCAGGTCAATCATCCGCGCCGTGACGGCGGAAGCCAGACGGTGCGCCGCGAAGTCTATGACCATGGCAGCGCCGCCGCCGTGCTGCTGCATGCGCCCGAAGCCGACACGATCATCCTCACCCGCCAGTTCCGCCTGCCGCCGCATCTGAATGGCGATACCGCCTGGATGATCGAAGTGCCCGCCGGCATGCTGGATGGGGAAAGTGCCGCTGTCGCTGCTCATCGGGAGGCCGTCGAGGAAACCGGCTATGAGCCGGCCGACCTGCAATTCATGTTCAACGCCTATATGAGCCCAGGCTCATTGACGGAAAAATGCGCCTGCTTCCTGGCGCGCTACACGCCCGGCGCTCCCCTCCATGCCGGGGGCGGGCTGGAACATGAAGGCGAGGATATCGAAGTGTTCGAAATCGGCTTTGCCGAGGCTCTGGCGATGATCGGAACCGGCGAGATCATCGACGCCAAGACCATCATGCTGCTGCAGGCGCTGGCGCTGCAACAGATGCGGGACGGCAGTTGAGGTTGGACATGACTTGGAAAGCCGCGATCCCCTCCCTCCCCCTTGAGGGGAGGGATTGAGGGTGGGGGTGCTGAGATTCCCCCGCGCATGGTGCATTTTGAGGTTGCAGCACCCCCACCCTAGCCCTCCCCTCAAGGGGGAGGGGATTGGATCGGGGCTCTCAGTTTGCCGCGCTAAATCCAGCCCTCAATAATCGACAAGCTTCTTGTCCGGATCATAGGGTTGGTCCCTCGCCACGCGGGTGACGGCCTGGCCGGCCTTCATCTTTTTGGCGACGGCGTCATAGGCATAGGTGGGCGAGCCATGCAGTTCCCAGCCCTCGCTCAGGGCCTTGGTGACCTTGTGGCAAAACGAGGAATCGTCTTCCCCAGATAAAAAGCGGTAGATCAGCATTGCAACCCCGGTATGCGGGCGCCCCATGCGCCCCAGGTTGATCTTCTTCTGCCACAGAGCTAAGCGATATGCCATGCACAGCTTTCCAGACCACCTGCTCAAGGGCCACGCCAATTTCATGGCCGGCCGCTATGCCCGCGAAAAGGACCGGATCCGCGATCTGGCCGCCGAGGGGCAGAACCCCACAACCATGATCATTGCCTGCTGCGATAGCCGCGCGGCGCCCGAAATGATCTTCGATGCCGGACCGGGCGAATTGTTCGTGCTGCGCAACGTGGCCAATCTGGTGCCCACCTATCAGCCCGATGGCGGCCAGCACGGCACCTCGGCGGCTATCGAATTTGCTGTCAAGGCGCTCAACATCGCCAATGTCGTGGTAATGGGCCATGGCCGCTGCGGCGGCATCAAGGCGGCGCTCAACCCCGACAGCAAGCCGCTCGATTCCGGCGACTTCATCGGCAAGTGGATGAGCATGCTGGGCGGCCTGCCCGACCAGATCGTGCAGAACGAGCTGATGACCCCGGCCGAACGGCAGACCGCGCTGGAGCGGATTTCGATCCGCAACTCGATCCGCAACCTGCGCACCTTTCCCTATGTGGCCGCGCTCGAGGCCGAGGGGAAAATCGCCGTACATGGCGCCTGGTTCGATATTTCGACGGGCGAGCTTTGGATCATGAACTCGAGCGGCGATTTTATCCGCCCCGATTTTTGAGTTTTTTCGGCCCACTCGACTTGGTGGGAGCGAGGCGATCAAGTTTCCGTTCCGGCACTGTCACGCTTGTGTGATCGTGCAGACTTGCCGGCATTCAAAGCTGATGCGGCGTGGGTGAAAATTCATCCCGCCGAGCAAGACTATCCCGGCAAGTAAACTTGCAATTCATCGCGGCGTCGGCCCAATATCTGGCGCAATACCTGGCAGTTATTTTGTAAAATCACTGCCTCTAATTTGCCCGATTATCTCCCGCTCGCTGCCGGTTTTACGGCCAGCACAGGACACATTACCCCATCACTCTTTGTTGCACGGACCGCGCGGAGTGCGATCCGTCGGCCACGGGCTAACCCGTTGCCGCTGTCTCCCCAACATGGAGTTCAAACCCCCATGAAGAAGCTCATCCTGTCCGTCGCTGTCGTTCTGGGCCTGTCCGGCGCCGCTTTCGCGCAAGACGCAGTTGCCCCCGATTTCGCGACCCTGGATACCGACGCCAGTGGCGGCATCTCGCTGACCGAGCTGCAGGTGGCCATGCCCGGCGTCACCGCCGAGCAATTTGCCGCCGCCGATACTGATGGCAATGGCGAGCTGAGCGCCGAGGAATTCGCCGCGGCGACGACGCCGGCCCCGGTTCCAGCGCCCGCAATGTAAATTAGCCCGGGGGAACCATACGGCCATCGCCTGGTTTCCCCTGGCTCTTGCCCCCGCCCGCCAGAACGGGCACCCATCTAGGAGAGAATTGATGCGCAAGATTGTTCTTGGCTTTGCCATTCTGAGCCTATCGGCCGGCGCCGCCCTGGCGCAGACCCCCACCAATTTCACCGATGTCGACACCGATGGCAGCGGCGAGCTGTCGCTGAGCGAATTGCAGGTGGTTTGGCCCGACCTGACCGAAGCCGAATTCACCGGCGCCGATATCGATGCCAGCGGCGGCATTTCCGCCAGCGAACTGGCCGGGCTGCAGCCTGCCGCCGTGCCCGCTGATCCGGGTGCGCCCGCAGCGCCTGCTGCGCCCGCCGACCCGGTGGACACGCCCGATTCTTTGGTGCAGTAAAACCGCATATCGGCCGCCCTCCGGGGCGGCCTTTTTGTCAGTCGAGCCGCACAGCCGGCTCACTCGGCCGGCCACGCAGCAGCGTGATGACAAGGCCCAGAATGACCAGCCCGGCCCCGCCAATCTCGATCGGGGTGATCACCTCGCCCAGCACCAGATAGCCCGACAGCATGCCGGTGATCGGCACCAGGAGGGTAAAGGGCGCCACGACCGACGCCTTGTGCCGGCCCAAGAGCCAACTCCAGATCGCCCCGCCCAACAGCGTCGCCGGATAGGCGAGAAAGGCGATCAGCCCCGCATCCTGCCAGCTGAACCCGCGCAAGGCGGTGAGCACGGTTTGTGGCCCCTCGACCAGCAATGACAGCGCCAAGAGCGGCAGCGGCGCGGCCAGCGCACCCCAGACGGTGAAGGACAAGGCATTGATCTTGCCCGCCTTCTTGGTCAGCACATTGGCCAGGCCCCAGGCCAGAGCCGCCAGCAGCGTCATGCCCAGCGGCAAGAGCGAAGTGGCGCCCAGCCGTTCGGTGGCGATCACCGCAATGCCGCCAAAGGCCACCGCCGCCCCCATGATCTGGAACCGGCTCGGCCGCTCGCCCAATAGCAAAAAGGCGAGGCCCATGGTGAAAAACGCCTGCACCTGCAGCACCAGCGAACTCAGCCCCGCCGACATGCCCCAGGCAATGGACAGGTTCAAAAAGGCATACAGCGCAAAGCCGAAGCTGAGCCCGAACCCCACCACAATGGGCCACGGCGCCTTGGGCGGCTTGACGAAGAACACCAGCGGAAAGGCCGCGAACAGGAAGCGCAACGCCGCCGCCAGCAAGGGTGGCAGTGCATCGACGCTGAGCTTGATGACGACGAAATTAAAGCCCCAGATGACCACGACCAGCAGCGCCAGCCCGACATGGCGGATCGGCATTATACGCCGCCCGCCGACCGCCACCGCGCCAGGGCTTTTGGCCCCAGCACATTGAGCACCAGCCCGACAAAGATCAAAAGGCTGCCCAGAATCTCCGGCACGGTGACCGCTTCACCCAGAATGATCATGGCGGCCGCAAAGCCCACCACCGGCACCAGCAGCGAGAATGGCGCGACCACGCTGGCCGGATAACGCCCCAGCAACACTGCCCATAGCCCATAGCCGAACAGCGTCGAGCCATAGGCGATGAAGAGGACCGAACCGATACCGCGGGGTGTCATGGCGAGGAGCGAAGCATAGGCGCCCGGCCCTTCGAAGATCAGCGACAGTGCCAACATGGGGATAGGCGGCACCAGGCTGCCCCAGACTACGAAGCCCAGCATGTCGACCTTGCCGGCGCGCTTGGTGACGATATTGGACATGGCCCAGAACATGGCCGCCACCAGCGTCATGACCAGCGGCATAAGCACCGCGCCGCCCAGATGCTCGGCCCCGATGGTGGCGAGTCCCAGGAGGGCGATCAACGCCCCGCCAAGCTGGAACAGGCCCGGCCGCTCGCCCAGGAACAAGACGGCCAAAGCCATGGTGAAAAACACCTGCATCTGCATGACCAGACTCGCCAGCCCTGCCGGCATGCCCAGCCGCATGGCGGTGAAGAGGAAGCTGAATTGCAGCACGCCCACGGTAAAGCCGTAGAGGATCAGCATGCGCCAGCTGACCTGGGGCCGGCGGATGAAAAACACGGCCGGGAGCGCGCAGCCGAGATAACGCAGGGCTGTCATCATAAAGGGCGGGACTTCGTCCACGCCCCATTTGATGGCGACGAAATTGAGGCCCCACACAATGACGACGCCAAGGGCTAGGATGAGGTCACGCGGGGACATTTTTGTTGGACCTATAGAATTTGCCCAGAGGCAATTACATCCACGATGTCACCCCGGCGCAGGCCGGGGCCCATCCTGAAATGCCCGTTTGACAAGATATCTCAGGATGGGTCCCGGCCTGCGCCGGGATGACACCGAGTGTAATCAGGGCAATAGCGCTAAGCCGCCTTCTTGGCCAAGAGGCCACGCTCGATCAGCGTTTCGGCGATCTGGATTGTATTCAGCGCTGCGCCCTTGCGCAGATTGTCGCTCACGATCCAGATATTGAGGCCATTCTCGATCGTGTTGTCTTCGCGGATGCGGGAGACATAGGTGTCATATTCGCCCACCACTTCCACCGGAGTCGCGTAGCCACCCGGCTCGCGCTTGTCGAGCACCGAAATGCCCGGCGCTTCGCGCAGGATATCGCGGGCTTCGTCAGCCGAAATCGGGTTCTCGAATTCGATATTGACCGCTTCGGAATGCCCGACAAACACCGGCACGCGCACGGCGGTGCAGGTCACCTTGATCTTGGGATCGAGGATCTTCTTGGTTTCGGCCAGCACCTTCCACTCTTCCTTGGTGTAGCCGTCTTCCATGAACACATCGATATGCGGGATGACGTTGAAGGCGATCTGCTTGGGGAACTTGCCGGGCGTGGCGCTATCGTTGACGAAAATGCCCTTGGTCTGGTTCCACAGCTCATCCACCCCATCCTTGCCCGCGCCGGACACCGACTGATAGGTCGAGACGACGATGCGCTTGATCTTGGCGAAGTCATGCAGGGGCTTGAGCGCCACGACCAGCTGGGCCGTCGAGCAGTTCGGATTAGCGATGATATTGGTGCGGTTGGGATTGGCCATGAAGGCGTCCAGCACATGGGCGTTCACTTCCGGCACCACCAGCGGCACATCGGAATGATAGCGCCAATAGCTCGAATTATCGATCACGATGGCGCCCTTGGCGGCGATGCGCTGCGCCCATTCCTTGGAAATGGTGCCGCCGGCCGACATGATGGCGAAATCGACGCCGGTGAAATCGAAGTCCTCGAGATTCTTGGCCTTCAAAATCTTGTCGCCATAGGAAATTTCCCGCCCGATCGAGCGCGAGGACGCCAGCGCGATAACCTCGTCGGCGGGGAACTTGCGTTCGGCCAGAATATTGAGAACTTCCCGGCCCACATTACCAGTGGCACCGACGACAGCGACGCGATAACCCATTTTTTGGAACTCCAGTCCCTTGCCAGTTTCCGCCCCCGCGCGATGACTTGCATCGCGGCCAGTGCTTTGAGCCTCTCCCCGTCGGGAGACGACCCGGGGAAAAGCTTCAGACGGTTTTGGTGGTTTTGGTCATGAGGGCAGCGACGCCGCCGGTGAACACCGGGGTCGTAGGCAAATCGGCCATAGCGAAAGCGCTGCGCATCTTGTGACTGCTTTGGTTGCAAGCAGGACTTGTCATACTCTCAAATAGGAAAGAGTCAATCTTTCGGTTTTTGGGCCACTTTTTTGGCCCTTTAAGAATGGTGGCCCTGCCCTCAACGCTTGCCACCACATGTCCCATGGCTGTAACTGCCCCAAACCCAAAGGGCCAAAACAATGCATTACGACGTGATCGTCCTCGGCGCCGGGGCCGCTGGTATGATGGCCGCCATCGAAGCGGGCAAGCGCGGCCGCAAGGTGCTGCTGGTGGATCACGCCGCCCATGCTGGCGACAAGATCCGCATTTCGGGCGGCGGGCGCTGCAATTTCACCAATATCAATGCCACGATCGAGCGCGGCCGCGATCGCTTCCTGAGCGACAATCCACGCTTCGCGCTGTCGGCGCTGTCGCGCTACACGCCCGACATGTTCATCGCCCTGGTGCAGCGCTACGGCATCGCCTTTCACGAAAAGACCTTGGGCCAATTGTTCTGCGATGGCCCCGCCACCCAGATCAACACCATGCTGCTGGGCGAAATGCGGCTGGCTGGGGTGACGCTCTGGCTCAAGACGGCAATCGAGCGGGTGAGCAAGACCGAAACCGGTTTTGAAGTGCTGTTCACCAATACCTCAGCCACAGCCGAAAGCCTGATCGTCGCCACCGGCGGCAAATCCATTCCCAAAATGGGTGCTACCGGCTTTGGCTATCAACTGGCCACCCAGTTCGGCCTGCGTCTCACCGAGACGCGCCCGGGCCTCGTGCCGCTGACCTTTGAAACCGGGGCGCTGGAAAAGCTCACGCCGCTTGCCGGCATTGCCACCGACGCCATGGTCAAGCACGGCAAGACCGCGTTCGAGGAAGCTCTGCTCTTCACCCATCGGGGCCTGTCGGGCCCGGCCATCCTGCAGATTTCCTCCTATTGGCGCGAAGGCGACGCCATTGAAGTCGACCTGCTGCCCGGTCGCGATGCCGGCGAAGTGCTGCGCGCCGCCCGCAAGGAAATGCCCAAGGTTCAGGTACAGACGGTGATCGGCAATCTGCTGCCCAAAAAGCTCGCGCAATTGCTGGGCGATGAGCTCGACATGCCCGGCATGTTCGGCGATTTCTCGGACAAGAAGCTGGCCGTGATCGAAGCCAAGCTCAAGAACTGGACGCTCAAGCCCGTCGGTTCGGAAGGCTATCGCACCGCCGAAGTGACGCTAGGCGGCGTCGACACGCGCGACCTCGACGCCAAGACCATGGCGGCCCGCTCCGTGCCCGGCCTCTACTTCGTCGGCGAAGTGGTCGATGTCACCGGCTGGCTCGGCGGCTATAATTTCCAATGGGCCTGGGCCTCCGGCTGGGCTGCCGGGCAGGCGGCTTAGGGCAAAACTACACTCGCAATATCGCCCCACCCACAATGTCATTCCCGCGAAAGCGGGAACCTCTGTTTGGCGATGCCAGCAAAGAAAACGGAGGTTCCCGCTTTCGCGGGAATGACACCGTGTGGGGGAGTTCTCGGTGAAAAGCCCTGCCCTAGCACTCCCCCTGCGCAAACGTAATCCTGTTGCCGCACGGATCGGTCACCGTCATCTCCAGCCCACCCCAAGGCGGCGACTCCAGCCCCGGGCGATTATTCTTGTACCGCTTGCCCGTCAGCTCGGCATGAAACGCGGCCAGCCCGCTGACCTCGACCCGCACGTGACTGCCCGGCGTTGCATCGCCATGATGCTCGGAAAGATGCAGCACAACCCCATCACGTGAGACCTGCATGTAAAGCGGCAGATTGGGCTCGAAGCGATGCTCCCAATCCACGCTGAACCCCAGCCAATCGAGATAGAATTCGCGCGCCTTGGCCTCGTCGAAACTGCGCAGGATCGGCACAGTGCTTATGTGCTGCAAGGTAGCATCCTCAAAACCGTATCCCGGCTCGAACGCCCACATTGGTCAGAGCCTCGCTGTCCCCGCACATCCCGCCATCGGTATAATGCTCGGCCGTCAGCATGAGCGAGGCGCCCGGCAGCACATCGACACCCACGCTGCCCGAGGCGCGCAACAAAGCCGCGCAGCCAAAGCGTTGCGGCACTCCCTCGGCCAGCATGGAGCCGCTCTGCAGCGCTCCGCCCAGGCTCGCCTCAGCAAAAACCGGCAATAGGGGCAGCCGGAAGGTGAGGCTCAGCCCGCCATAGAGCATGCTTTCCTTGCCATCCATGTTGAAGGTGGCGCCCAGATGCGGGCGGATTTCGGCCGGCACCAAAGCCGGGCTCAGTGCCGGTACGGCAAACAGCAATTCCACATTGGCGTCTTCGATGCGCTCGGTATCGAACAGGCCGGAACTATCGGCATCGCCCACGCCGCGGGAAAAAATGCCGCCGCGGATTTCGGGCAGGATATCGAACTGGGCCTGCGCGCTGCCTATGGTGAGCAGCACCAGGCCCAAAGCCATCATTGCCCGCCAGATTATCGCCATCACTCAACTCCAATTCGCCTGCGGCGATTGGACGGCGTGGCGCCGGCATGCGCAATGTTTGATTCAAATTGTCTTTAACTGGGTGTTAACGCTGGCTGGGGTGGGAGCAGCAAAGAAAGAGACCCCTCATCCGCCCTTCGGGCACCTTCTCCCTCAAGGGGAGAAGGAGGCCCAGTGCTCGGCTAAGCTCGGTGCCAACCCTCTCCCCTTGAGGGAGAGGGTGGATCGTCCGTAAGGCCGAGACGGGTGAGGGGTCTGCTTCCGCAAACACCAGACCCAAGATGATCTCAGAACTTCCAGCCGACGCGCAGGCCGAAGTTCGACAGCCCGTCATTGGCATCACACCAGCCATTGTTGGAGGTGTGCTCATAGGTCAGGGTGGCGGTCATGTTCTCGCTGAGGTTGGCGCCGACGCCGAACCGCTCGTAGAAATTGACCCGGCAGCCGAAATTCTTGCGGCCTTCGGGCGCGCCGGTCAGGTAGCCGTCATTGACGGCGGCGCCGAACGTGCCTTCGAGATAGAACGGGGTTTCGAACACCGGCAATTGCCAGGTCAGGCCCAGATGGGCGATCGAATCGCCGTCGCCCAGATTGAGCGTGGCGCCGACTTCGGGGCGGGGCGCGCCGACCCAGCGGAAGGCATCCAGGTCCGGCGAGGTGAACAGCACGTCAAAGCTGACATCCTCGATATGGCCGAGATCCCAGTTCTGCACGCTGAAGGGCAGCATGGTGCTATCGACCGAATGGGCATGCACGCCGATGCGCAATTCGTCGACCACGCCGGCCAGCGGATGAGGGTCCATCAGATCCTGCGCGGCCACGGGCGCCACGGCGCCGACGAGACCCAGGGCAGAAAAAAGCAGCGTACGCAGTACCGACATGACCGACCATTCACTTGGAAAACGGCCTGCATTGAGCTTGCAAGCCCCAATAGAGTCAATGCCTTCGGAGCGATTTGGCCGCTCATGTGACTGGCCGGCAACGCCTGATAGGCATAAAAACGGGGGCCGCCCGGCGTGGCGGCCCCCGAAAAATCACGCTACGAAGCGCCTGCTTACTTGGGCAGCAGCACCTTGTTGACCACGTGGATCACGCCATTGGACTGGTTGACGTCGGCAATGGAAATCTTGGCGGCATCGCCGTTTTCATCCACCACATAGAGCACGTCGCCAAGCTTGGTGAATTGCAGATTGTCGCCCGAAACCGTCTTGAGCAGGAAGCCGCCGGGGCTGGCTTCGGCCTTGGCCCGCAGGTCCGCCAGCGAATATTTGCCGGCAATGACATGGGCGGTCAGGATCTTGACCAGCATGGCCTTGTTCTCAGGCTTGAGCAGGGTATCGACTGTCCCCGCCGGTAGCGCCGCAAAGGCCGCGTTGACCGGAGCGAACACGGTGAATGGGCCGGCGCTGGACAGCACATCGACCAGGCCCGCAGCCTTGACGGCGGCGACCAGCGTGGTGTGGTCCTTGGAGTTCACGGCATTCTCGACGATGTTCTTGGTGGCGAACATCGGCGCGCCGCCGACGCGTGGATTGCTTTGCGCGAATGCGGCGGTGGAGCTGAGCAGAGCGGCGGCCACGAAAACGGCCTTGAGCAGTTTGCTGTTCATGATGAAATCCCTTGTTGACGCTTGTCGGTCAGGGGAGAGCTACGGGCGCTCGGCGCAAAAAGTTTCGCCGATCCACCAAGGCGGGGTGGAACCAGGGCGCTGCAGAGCCTATCTTTCATCGTAATCAGACGATAGAAGCCCTCCATTGCGCCTTTGAAAGACCGATTGCCCCCCATGCCCAAGCCCCTTGCCCTCTCGATCCTCGATCTCGCCCCCATTGCCGAAGGCACTTCGACGCCTGACGCCCTGGCCGAAACCATTAAGCTGGCGCAGCTGGGCGACGCGCTTGGCTACACAAGGCTCTGGTATGCCGAGCATCACGGCATGGCCTCGATCGCCTCGTCCTCCCCCGAAATCCTGATTTCGAGCGCTGCCGCCCATACCAAGAATATCCGTGTCGGCTCCGGCGGCGTCATGCTGCTCAACCATGCGCCTTTGCGCATTGCCGAGGCCTTCCGCACGCTCGAAGCGTTGCATCCCGGCCGCGTCGATCTGGGCCTGGGGCGTGCACCGGGCGGCGATGGCTATGCCATGCGCGCCTTGCGCAGCGGCGGCGGCGAGGAATTTTCCGCCTATCTCGCCGAGATGATGGCGTTTGACGAAGACAATTTCCCCTCCGATCATCCCTTTTCGCGGGTGCCGGTGGCGCCCGGCGGCATTCGCCTGCCCCCGCTCTGGTTGCTGGGTTCCTCCGGCGCCAGCGCCCAGGCAGCCGGTCAATTGGGCATGGGCTATGCCTTTGCCGCCCATTTCAGCCACACCCCGGCAGCGCCCGCCTTCGAGGCCTATCGCTACGGCTTCAAGCCCAGCGAAGCCATGCCCGAGCCGCGCACCATTCTGGGCGTTTCGGTGGTCTGCGCGCCAACCGATGAAGAGGCGCAATACCTCTCCTATTCCCAGGCCGTGCAATGGGCGCTCTTCACCACCGGCGAACAGCGCCGCCTGATGAGCCCGGAAGACGCCCATGCCCGCGTGCTGACCAGCCAGCAGCAAAGCGTGATCGATCATCAATCGACGCTCTGGATCGTCGGCTCGCCCGAGACGGTGCGGGATACGATCGCGGAAAAGGCCGAGAGCTCGGGGGCCGATGAGGTGATCATCACCACGACGGTGCATAGCTATGAGCTGCGCCGCCGCTCCTATAAGCTGATCGCCGAGGCCTTTGGGCTGGTGCCGCGTTAACCTCTCGTTCTGCCCACCACGATAGAATTGGCCGATAATCAGTGGGATCAATGGACGGGGAGCGTTCATTGGCCCATTTCGGCATATCTGCCGATTGGGGACGCCGGGGCCGTGTCCGGCTAGACCAGAGTTGCGAACATGGGTGCCGCCGGTTTCGTCCTCGCCATCAATATCTTCGTCGCGGGATTGTTCGCCGCGGCTTTTGGTGCTGTGGCGTGGCGCTATAGCAGCGCCGTCGGCGCGCGCTGGCTGGCGCTGGCCTATGCCCTGGGCATCCTCAATTCCATCCTCGAATATATCCTGCCCGGGCAGGATGATCCGCGCCTGCTCGGCATTACCGTCTTTGCGGTAGCGCTGTCGGCTTTTCTCGTCTGCGTTGTCGGGCTCGCCCGCCATTATGCAGTCGCCGTGCCCTGGATTTGGCTTGGGCTATTGGGTGGCGGTTCCCTGCTCGCCAATATCATCCTGATCAACGAGCCGGCCACCGCCACGCTCGGCCGGGCTATGATCTACCAACTGCCCTATTTCTTCGCCCACATCCTGGCGGCAATCGTGGTGTTCCGGGCGCCGCGCCGCGGGGCGCTCGATGTGTTGCTGATCGTGTTCCTGCTGGTCAGCGGGTTGCAATTCGTCGCCAAGCCGTACCTGGCCATGGGCCTGGGCGATGCCAGCCTGCAAAATTACCTGCACAGCCTTTATGGCGCCTGGTCGCAGATGCTGACCGCATTCCTGCTGGTGTCCAATGGCGTGCTGATGCTGCTGGTCAATGTGCGCGAGGTGATGGCCGAAATCACCCTGCGCTCGGAAACCGACAAGCTGTCCGGCCTGCTCAATCGACGCGGCTTTGAGGAGCGGGCCGAACGGGCGCTGCAAAATGCCACCCGCGCCCGCATTCCTTCGGCGCTGGTGCTGGCGGACCTCGACCATTTCAAGGACGTCAACGACACCTTCGGCCACGATGCCGGCGACCGGGTGATCGCGGCCTTTGCCGGGCTTCTGGCCAATAGCGCCGATGCCCGCATGGTGCTGGGGCGGCATGGTGGGGAAGAATTCGCCATTCTTTTGCCCGGCGCCAATCTGGCCTCCGGCCGGCTTTATGCCGAAGGCGTACGCCAGGCCTTTGCCGCGCTATCGGGGAGCGAGCTGGGCGCCAATCGTCCGCTCAGCGCCAGTTTTGGCGTTACCCAGATGCAGGCGGGCGATGGCCTGCACGATCTGGTCCACCGTGCCGACGCAGCGCTTTACGCCGCCAAGAAGGCCGGCCGCGATCGGGTGCATGCGGTGAGCAGCGAGCCGGTCGACACTGCCGACCCCCGCCTGAGCGGGCAAGCCGGCAGCTAAGCCGAGGGCACTTTACTGGCGGCGATCTACCAGCTCGAAATCATCGGCTGCCAGATCGACCTTGAGCGCCAATTGCTGGCGGTCGAGTTCGGCCAGCCATGCCGTCCATGAGCAGGGGCTCATACCGTCATCCTGGCTGGCGCGGTTCTTGCGCTGGGGCCGCTCGAAGCTGAGCTTGAGTTGGGCGCTTTCCTCCCCGAACCGGTTGCGCACCCGCGCAATGGCCGGAATGCCATGCCGGTCGCTCACCCAGTTCTGGATATCCCGATGGCGCGTCAGAGTGTGAATATGGGTCATGGTCGCGGCCTCCCGTCCGCTAATTTAAGCCC
The DNA here is from genome assembly GCF_025452235.1 of Devosia neptuniae. Taxonomy (NCBI): domain Bacteria; kingdom Pseudomonadati; phylum Pseudomonadota; class Alphaproteobacteria; order Hyphomicrobiales; family Devosiaceae; genus Devosia; species Devosia neptuniae. The sequence goes on along the minus strand of NZ_CP104965.1, from coordinate 1,473,861 downwards.
TTGTTCCGCAACGGTTCCGGTCCTCCACCGGTTCCGTTATGGCAGGTTAATTCTGCGCAAGGTTTGTGACGATCTTGAGTGCCGTCAGCTCCTCGGCAGAAAAATAGTACAGCTGGTCCGGCGGCGTCTGCAAGGCATGCAGCCACATGGCCGGATCGACGCCGGATTTGGTCAGATGCGCGATGATATCGGCCGTTATGCTCTGCGCGTCGGCCATGGCCACGCCAGCCGCACGCAGCGGATCGCCGCTCATGGCCGAGGCATAAATCTGGTGCACGCCAATGGCGGCGTCCGGGCCGGCAATCCGCTCGGCACCCGAGGCGAAGACAATGGGGCAGGATGAGGCACAGAGCGATCCGGCCGCGACTTCGGTCGCCAGCCCCTTCTCATGGATCAGATCGCCTATCGCCAGCGCATCCACGACCGACCCTCCGGGCGAATCGAGAAGCACAGTCTGCACATACTCGCCGCGCGCCGCAATCTCGGCGGCAAAGCGCGCGGCGGCGCCCGGATCGATGGTACCGGTCAGGCGCAATTGCCCGCCCGTACCTAGCGCGATCTCCAAGGGCTGGTCGAGCACTTCGGGGGCCGTGGTGACATTGGGCATCGGCCCCTGCGGCAGGGCCGGATTGGAGGGCGGCAGGATGGGATGGCCGGGCAGGGCCAGGCCCGCGCTTTCGCCCGCCGTCAGCTCGCGAAAATCTACATAGAGTACCGAAGCTGTGCCGATCAGCAGGCCAAAGAATGCCACCCGCAGGATCGCTCCGTCCTCGAGCCCGGCCAGCCAGCGGATCGCTCCCCGATAGAAGGGGCCTTCGTCAGTGTCCAGGCGGGCGTTGGCCTCTGTCTTCATGCCGGGCGCGGCCCATCGGTGCGCTTGCGCTGCGCTGCATCGATCGGGGTGACCGTAGTGTCATCGACCGCCTGCGCCGCCGCTGGTTCCTCGACCGGCTCCGGCATAGCCTCGGGCTCCACGGCCGGGGGCTCGCTCCGCACCGGCTCGGGCACGATCCCGGCCGCTTCCATGCGCCGATATAGATTCATGGCCCGCAGCATTTCGGCGGCGGTGATATTTTCCGCCTCTTCCAGGCTTTCGGATTCCCGCCGCATGGCGTCGTTGACGATCATCAGCACCAGCACCAGCACGACGGGCAAAAGATCGATGGAAATCGCGCCGGCCCAGGATGGAATGAAATCCTGCCAATAGCGGATCACCGCCTCGGCACTGGAGAGCGGCACGAAGCGGCGCTGTTCCACCGCCGGCGTCGCCAAAATCTCGTCGGCCGCGGCGGTCAGCGCCGCCGATTGTGCCGCGACGGAGACGCGCACCGTCTCCATGACCTGATCCTGCCGATTGGCAAGGTCGGCCGATTGCCCATTAGCCACCGGCGCAATGAACCCGGCGGACAGATCGGCCGAAGCGCGCTTGACCGATGCGGCCACCCCGGTCTGCTGCAGGGAAGCGATAATGGCCGAGAGCTGCACCGCCTCGGTCTGAAAACTATCGGCGCGCGGCTCGATGGCGCCGGGGGTCGAGACCAGTTCGCGCATGGTGGCCAGCCGCGCCGAGCCCTGTTCGAACTGGGTGGCCACCTGGTCGCGCGAGCCGGTAATGGTCGCCGCCAGCTGGTTCATCTGCGTGCCCATCTGGGTCAGCAATTGCACGACGCTGCCCGAGCCGGTCGTGCCGGTCAGGGCGCCCGATTCCCGCTCATCGGCAGCGAGGCCCGAAAAGCGTTCGGCCGCCCGCTGCACGTCGGGCAGCAGCGATTGAGCGGCCAGCGCATTGGAATGGGCCTGATCGAGGTCTTCGGCATAGCCCTGCAGCGTCACGGCCATATGCTGCTCGGTGGCGGCCGACCCGGCAAGCGCCGCCGCATTGAGCCAGCTCGACATGGCGATGATCATGGCGCAGCCCACCGCCATGGTGATGAACAGCCCGATCCGCTGCACCCCATTGGTCACCAGCGGCACGAAGCGCAGCATGAAGCTCCAGAACGCATAGATGGCCACCGATACGGCGACCGAATAGATGATGGCGGCAAAGAACACGAAGCTCGCCGAGCCGTCGAGGATGCCGCGCACCCCCAGATAGGTATAGACGCCCGAGGCCAGCGCCAGCACCGCCAGCGCAAAACGGGTCATCGTCTCGACGCCCTTGACGGTCTCGTTGAGGCGATAGGCATTCGGCTTGAGCTGCATTGGCGGTCGGGCCCCTCACGGTCTTAAGCGGAGGTTAACACAGCGATCCCGGCGGAACGGTGGCGGATTTTGCGAGGGTTAATGGCGAGCGCGTGATGGCGCGATGCCTGCGCTACCCGTTCAATTTCCGCAGCACCTGCTCCACCCGGTCCCGCTTGGATTTCTGCGCAATGCTCTTGATGCGCTCGGTCAGCACCGCCAGAAAGCCCGGCTTCTGTTCCGGCGTCATCACGCTTGCCGTTTCCTCAGCATAGGCGGGAAACTGGTTGGGCGCGGCATTCTTGAGCCGCTCGACCAGCAGCGGCACGGCCTTTTGCGCGTAGCCCGCCCGCGCCAGCTTGACCAGGATCGAGGTGCAGCGGTCCTTGGCGATCACCGAGCCCTTGTCGGCCGCCGCCATGATGCGCGGCAATTCGGCCACCAGCGTATCGGCCCGCTGTTCGGCCACGCTGTCCAGCGCTGCCATGGCGCCCCAGACCTGTTTATTGTTCGAACTGGCCAGCGCCTCGAGAAAGACCGGGCAATAACCGCCGACCAGGTCAGGCCGCCGCGCGCCGATCTCGTAGAGCACTTTCATGCCGTCATTGCGCTGCCGGCTGGTGCCCGAGCGCACCAAAGCCACCACTTCGGCAATGCCGGCTCTGTCCTCGCGGGCGACAAGCTCTTCGGCCAGTTCGACATTGGGCGCCTCGTCGCGCCGCTCCAGTGCTCCCGCCAGCCGATCCGCCATGCTCATCGTCAGGCCTCGATCGCCACGTCGAGCGCCAGCGTCACCATATCCTTGAGCGAGGTCTGCCGCTCCTCGGCATTGATCTCTTCCTTGGTGATCAGGCAATCGGTCATGGTGCAGATGGTGAGTGCCTTGACGCCAAACCGCGCCGCCAGCGTATAGAGCGCTGCCGCCTCCATCTCGACGCCGATTACCCCATGCGCCGGCAGCGCGCCATACCCGGCAAAGCCGTCGGCGTGGTAGAAGATATCCGAGCTCAGCATATTGCCGGCATGAAAGCGCATGCCCGCCGCCTCGGCCTTTTCCGCCGCCGCGCGCAGCAGCCCGAAATCGGCGATGGGGGCGAAATTGAACGCCCCGAACCGGTCCTTGACGATGGCGCTGTCGGTACTCGCTGCCTGCGCCAGGATCAGGTCGCGCACCTTGACCTTCGCATTGAGCCCGCCGCAGGTGCCCACCCGCAGCAGGGTCTTGGCGCCATAGACATTGATCAGCTCATGCACATAGATCGACAGCGATGGCTGGCCCATGCCGGTGGCCTGTACCGAAACCGGCTTGCCCTTCCAAGTGCCGGTATAGCCCAGGCAATTGCGCACCGAATTGACCAATCTGGGCGCCTCGAAAAACGTCTCGGCAATCCATTTGGCGCGCAGCGGATCACCCGGCAGCAGCACCGCTTCGGCATAGTCGCCGGGCTTGGCATGATTATGTGGGGTCATTTGGGCTCCCTTGGTCTTAGTCCAAGCATTGCCACCCGGCGCCAGCAACGGCAAGAGCCGGGTCTATAGCGTCTTGACCCCGTCACGCGTCAGGTCCATTTACGCTGGGCCAAGAATATGGAGCACTGCCATGGCCGCCAAGATTTTCATCGACGGGGAAGCTGGAACCACGGGTCTGCAGATCCGCGAGCGCCTGGCCGGCCGGCGCGATCTGGAAGTGATCTCCATTGCCGCCGACAAGCGCAAGGATCTGGACGAACGCAAGCGCCTGCTCAATGCAGCCGATGTCGCCATCCTGTGCCTGCCCGACGATGCGGCCAAGGAAAGCGTCAGCCTGATCGAGAATGACACCACCAGGGTGATCGACGCCTCGACCGCCTATCGCGTCAATCCCGATTGGGCCTATGGCTTTGCCGAAATGGATCGGGGTCAGTCGGAAAAAATCGCCAATGCGCGCTTTGTCGCCAATCCCGGCTGCTGGCCGCAGGGGCTGATCGCCAATATGCGGCCGCTGCTTGCCGCGGGCCTGCTGCCGGCCGATTTTGCTGTGAGCTATAACGGCATTTCCGGCTATACCGGCGGTGGCAAGCAGATGATTGCCGAATATGAAGCCGAGGGGGAAGCGGCGAGCCAGTTCATGCCCTATGGGCTGACCTTCAACCACAAGCACGTGCCCGAAATGACCAAATATACCGGTCTTTCCAGCGCGCCGCTGTTTGTGCCCAATGTCGGCGACTTTGCCCAGGGCATGACGACTTTCGTGCCGCTGCAGCTGGGCCAGCTCGACAAAGTGCCGAGCGGCCAGGACATCCACGCCGCCATTGCCGACCATTTCGCCGGGATCAAGGACAGCTTCGTCAGCGTTGCGCCCTATGATCCGGCGCTGGGCAAGACCCCGGCGCTCGATCCGCAGGCGCATAACGACACCAATACGATGACCCTGCATGTCTTTGCCAATGATGCCCGCGCCCAGGCCGTGCTCGTCGCCGTCTATGACAATCTGGGCAAGGGCGCCTCAGGCGCGGCCGTGCAGAACCTCAACCTGATGCTGGGCCTCAGCGCCAGGGAAAGCCTCGCGGCTTAGGCACTATCAGTCGGCACCCTCCCCTTCTGGGGGAGGGAAACGGCTCCCGCAGGGCGAACCGAACGCTTTCCCCCAATCCCGACTTGACCAAATGCCCGCTTTTGCGCGATGAACCGCCCCAAAGCGAGGTTTTCCGTCATGGACAAGTTCATCACTCTGACCGGGGTCGCGGCGCCGCTGCCGATCATCAATATCGATACCGATATGATCATCCCCAAGCAGTACCTCAAAACCATCAAGCGCACCGGGCTGGGCACCGCCCTGTTCTCGGAAATGCGCTATAATGAGGACGGCACGGAAAACCCCGATTTCGTGCTCAACAAGCCGGCGTATCGCGGCGCCAGCATCATCGTGGCCGGCGACAATTTCGGCTGCGGCTCCAGCCGCGAACACGCCCCTTGGGCACTGCTCGACTACGGCATCCGCTGCGTCATTTCGACCAGCTTTGCCGATATTTTCTACAATAACTGCTTCAAGAACGGCATCCTGCCGCTGGTGGTCACGCCCGACCAGCTCAAGCTGCTGCTCGATGATGCCGAGCGCGGCTCCAACGCCACCCTGACCATTGATCTGGAAGCCCAGACCATCAAGGGTCCCGATGGCGGCACGCTGCGTTTCGATATCGACCCCTCCCGCAAGCAGATTCTGCTCGAAGGGCTGGACGATATCGCCGGCACGCTCAAGTCCGACCCCTCGATCACCACATTCGAAACCAAGATGGCGTCCGATCGCCCCTGGCTCTAGTCACCCGATCAAACGGAGAGGCAAAGGCCTCTCCCATCCGCCGAACCCAAAGGGCAAAAATGCAGCGCGTTTCCACCGGCTCCCCGTTCGAGGCTACCTTTGGCTATTCCCGCGCTGTGCGGCACGAAGACACTGTCTATGTCTCGGGCACGACGGGCTATGACTATGCCACCATGACCATGCCTGACGATGTCGGCCAGCAGGCGGCTAATGCCCTGGCCACCATCGACAAGGCATTGAAAGAAGCCGGCTCCTCGCTGGCGGATACGGTGCGCGTCGTCTATTATGTGGGCGATCGCAATGATGTGGATGCCGTGGTCAAGGCCGTTGGCCCGGTGTTCAAGGATATCCGCCCGGCCGCCTCCATGCTGATCGTGCAGATGATCGAAGCGGGCATGAAGATCGAGATCGAAGTCACCGCCCGCATCGGGGCAGCCAACAGCTAGGGATCAGGCACAGACATGGCGAGCGTATCCAACCCCCAGGGCGCCATACCTCGCACCATGTTGACCGGCCCTCAACTTGCCCTTGTGTTGCACGCGCTGGGGCTGATCGCCGTGCTATTGGCGCTGGTGCCTATTCTCACCAGCGCGCTGGGCACTACGGGTTATCTCGTGGTGTTTGCCCTGTACTGGATCGGCTTCTGCGCGCCGGTCATCGCCATCCATGCCCTGTCGGGCGCGCGCAGCCCGCGCCTGTTCTCGGAAAAGCTCTCGCGGCGCGACTGGTTCGTGCCAGGGCTCCTGCTCATCCAGGTCGTGGCCATCGCCGCCCTGGCCTTGGCGCCCAATACCTCGCTGCTCACGACGCCCGGCCTCATGCTGGCGGCTTTGGTCGCCATCATCAATGGCCCGCTTGAGGAAACCGCCTGGCGCGGCGGCTTCATGACCCGCTTTGCCGACCGGCCCAGGCTCGGCTTCTGGCTGGGCTGGCTGCTGTTTACCGCCTGGCATATTCCGCTCACCCTCAGCCATGGCGTGATCTTCGACGGCGGCGGGGTGGGCCTCGTCGCCGGCGCGGCCGTGCTGGGCCTGTTGTGGAACTGGGTCGCCTGGCGAACGGGCTCGGTATTCTGGGTGGGCCTGGCCCATGCCCTCACCAATATCGCCACCTTCTGGGTACTGTTCGACCGCAGCGGCTTCGTCTGATTACCAGCCGTAATCGAGCACGGTCAGCGTCCGCAGGCGGCCGTCATCGAGCCATTCGATGCTGGAATTGCGATGCATGCCGATCAGCGCGGCGCCCACCGCGCCAAGAATGGGCACATCGCCCTTGCGTGGCACCACATTGCGCGGATAGGTCAGCCGCCCCAGCCGCTGGAAGGGTTCGTCATCCAGCGCGAAGCGCACCCGCTGGCCCATGGAGACCCCGGCCGGATCCCAGGGCTGGCACAATTCCGCCCGGCTCAGCTCGCGCTCCAGATAGGCCGACACATAGGGCATGTGCGCACTGACCCGTTCGGCCAGCAGCAGCACGCGATTGTAGTCGTCGGAATTGATCAGAATATCAGGCAGGGGCGCGGAGGGCAGCACGGCAGCGGGCTCGGAGGGAAAATCGTCTATTGTCACTCTATGCCGCGCCAATGCCCCGTCAATAGGCATTGCGAATAAAAACTACGCAATTTCGGTCAGCTTTATTGCCCTACCTGCCGGAGTGTGGCAGGTATTTTGCCGCATTGTGCAGCAGTATGCACAATTTTTGATCCAAAAGGGTATTTCCAATGACTGACGGCAGCCTGCTTGATCGCGCCCTTGTCCGCCTCGAAGAGGCCGCGAGCCACCTTCAGATCGATCAGGATGTCATCGAAAAACTCAAATATCCGCGCGAAACCACCAAGACGCGCCTGCTGATCCGCATGGATGATGGCTCGCGCAAGTCGTTCCTGGCCTGGCGATGCCGCTATGACGACACCCGCGGCCCCACCAAGGGCGGCATTCGCTTCCACCCCGAATCCACGATCGAGGAAGTCGAGACCCTCGCCTTCTGGATGACCTTCAAATGCGCGGTGATGAACCTGCCCTATGGCGGGGGCAAGGGCGCCGTGCGGGTCGATCCGCACACCCTTTCCAAGACCGAGCTGGAGCGCCTCTCCCGCGCCTATATGCAGGCCTTTGCCACCACGGTGGGCCCCGATCGCGATATCCCGGCGCCCGACGTCTATACCAATGCCATGATCATGGGCTGGATGGCCGACGAATATAACCAGATCACCGGCAGCGTCACGCCCGCCGTCATCACCGGCAAACCCATCGCTTTGGGCGGTTCGCTCGGTCGCAATGACGCCACCGCCCGCGGCGGCTTCTATCTGGTGCGCCACCTGGCAGAGGAACTGGGCCTTGCGGGCTCCCACACCGTTGCCATCCAGGGCTTCGGCAATGCCGGGCAGTTCTATGCCCAGCTGGCTGCCGCCGATGGTCATCGCGTCGTCGCCGTCTCGGATTCGACCGGCGCCATCTACCGCCCCGGCGGGCTGGACGTGGCCCGTCTCATTGCCGGCAAGACGGCGGGACGGCGGGTGACCGAGCTAGCCGCCGAACTGGGAGCGACCATAATCGCGGCGGACGAATTGATCGGTGTCGAGGCCGATCTGCTGGTACCCGCCGCGCTCGAGGAAATGATCACCCAGGCCAATGCCGCCACCGTCAAGGCCCGGGTCGTACTCGAACTGGCCAATGGCCCGGTGACCGCCGAGGCCGACAAGATTCTCAGCGAACGCGGCGTGATCGTGCTGCCCGATATCCTGGCCAATGCCGGGGGCGTCACCGTCTCCTATTTCGAATGGGTACAGAACCGCCAGGGCTTCTATTGGGACCTCGAGGAAATCCACGCCCGGCTCAAAAAGATGATGGAGCGCGAAGGCCGCGCCGTTTGGGATATTGCCAAGGACCGTTCCGTCTCGGTCCGCGCCGCCGCCTATATCCACGCCCTGGGCCGGCTATCGACCGCCATCGAGGCGCACGGCACCCAGCCCTTCTTCGCCGGCTAAACCATCCAATCGCCGATCGGCAGCAAGCCGGCCTCGCAAGGGCCGGCTTTTCCTTTGCCAGCGAACCGATCTCATCCCGCGCGCTCTTGCACAGAACTGCAAAATACCTCTATGTCAGCCCAAGCGTAACCACCAGTACGGCGAGGAGCATATTTTGGCCACCCATTCCCTATTTCTGTTGCCGGGCGACGGCATCGGCACCGAAATCATGGTCGAGGTCGAAAAGCTGATCGCCTGGACCAACCAAGAGCAGCTCACCGATTTCTCGACCGACACGGGTCTTGCCGGCGGCGCGGCCTATGACCAGCATCAGGTGGCCATCACCGACGAAGATACGCAAAAGGCGCTGGCCGCCGACGCGGTGATCTTTGGTGCCGTGGGCGGGCCGAAATGGGACAATGTCCCCTATGAGCACCGCCCGGAAGCCGCGCTCCTGCGCCTGCGCAAGGAAATGGCTGTGTTCGCCAATCTGCGCCCGGCCATCTGCTACCCGGCGCTCGCCGATGCCTCCTCGCTCAAGCGCGAACTGGTCGAGGGCCTTGATATCCTGATCGTGCGCGAATTGACCGGCGGCGTCTATTTCGGCGAGCCCAAGACCATTACCGATCTCGGCGACGGGCAGAAGCGCGCCGTGGATACCCAGGTCTACGAGACCTACGAAATCGACCGCATCGCCCGCGTTGCGTTCGATCTGGCCCGCACCCGTTCGGGCAAGGTCCACTCGGCCGACAAGAAGAATGTTATGAAGTCCGGCGTGCTGTGGGACGAAGTGGTCAAGGGCGTCGCCAAGGACTATTCCGACATCGAGCTGCACCATATCCTGGCCGATAATGCCGCCATGCAGCTGGTGCGCAACCCCAAGCAATTCGACGTCATGGTCACCGACAACCTGTTTGGCGACATTCTGTCCGACGTTGCCGCCATGCTCACCGGCTCGCTCGGCATGCTGCCTTCGGCTTCGCTGGGTGCGCCCGATCCACTCACCGGCAAGCGCAAGGCCTTCTACGAGCCCGTACACGGCTCGGCCCCCGACATTGCCGGCAAGGGCATTGCCAACCCCATCGCCATGATCGCCTCGGTCGCCATGGCCCTGCGCTACAGCTTCGGCATGATCGAACTGGCCACCAGGATCGAGAACGCCATCTCGGCGGTGCTCAGCGACGGATTGCGGACTGGCGATATCGCGCAGGACAACCGCAAGACAGTCGGCACCGAAGAAATGGGCGCAGCGGTTCTGGCGAAGCTCAAGGCTTAGGCTTTATCGCTTCGGACGAGAGAAGATGTTGACGATGGCGCCATCCGGATCGCGCAGCAGCATGGAGGTATTGCCCCAGGGCATAACGGTCGGCGGCTGAACGATCTCGGCCAGGGCGCTATCAGTCACCCTGGTCTGGATAGCCTGCACGTCATCGACCTCCAATTCCAGCATCAAGGACCGGTTGGACCGGGGCACGATTGCCCCGCCATTGACCTTGTTGATGATGTCTTCGCTCGAGATGGCGAGGGTGCAGCCTTCCAGCCGGATTTCCGAAAATCCCGGCGCCAGATCGGTGGGCTCCACTCCTGTCAGAGCGGCGTAAAAACCCTTGAGCGCCTGGACGTCGGCGGTCACGACACGGATCGATGCAAATTTCACGACAAGCCTCCATAGTCAGGCGGGCTTATCTAGAGTGACATGCTGACAGAGCTTGGCAGCATGAAAAAGGCCCCGGCGCGATGCACCGGGGCCTTTTTATTCAAATCGGCCAAATTACTCGGCGGCAGCTTCTTCAGCGGCCGGAGCTTCCTTGGGGGCGTTCTTAGCTTCTTCGATAGCAGCGGCCTTGGCGGCCTTCTCGTCGGCGCGGGCAACGGCCTTCTCGCCGGGCTTGGCCTTGTTCGGGTTGTTGCGGGCATCGCGCTTGGCAACGCCAGCAGCATCGAGGAAACGCAGCACGCGGTCGGTCGGCTGGGCGCCAACGCCGACCCAATGGGTGGCGCGTTCGGCATTGAGCACGACGCGGCCTTCATTGTCCTTGGCCAGCAGCGGATTGAACGTGCCGATCTTTTCGATGAAGCGGCCATCGCGGGGCGAACGAGCATCGGCAATCACGATGTGATAGAAAGGACGCTTCTTGGTGCCACCACGGGCGAGACGGATCTTGAGGGACATTTCTGGTTTTCCTTGAGGTTAGCTAAATCGAGTTATTTCTTCTTGCCCAGGCCGGGAAGGCCGGGGAAACGGGGAGGCCCGCCGAGACCGGGCAAGCCCGGAAGGCCGGAGCCGGATTTGAGCAGCGCGCCGACATCGCTGGGGAGTTTCTGGGCGATCTGCGGCTGGGCCGAAGGCAGGCCCTGTAATTGCTTGGGATCGATACCGGCCTGACGGGCCATTTGTTCGAGCTGGGCCGGGTCCATTTTGGAAATGTCCGGCATGCCGCCAAGCATGCCACCCATCTTGCCGCCGAACATGCCACCAAGCGCGCCCATGCCGCCCTTACTGACCTTTTTCATCATATCGGCCATCTGGCGGTGTTGCTTGGCCAGCTTGTTGATTTCGCTGACCTCGACACCGGCGCCGGCGGCAATACGCTTGCGGCGGGAAGCATTGAGCAGGTCGGGCTCGGCCCGTTCCTTCTTGGTCATCGAATTGATGATGGCGATCTGGCGATCGAACACCTTCTCGTCGATATTGGAATTGGCCATGGCCTTCTTGATCTGGCCGGCGCCCGGCATCAGGCCCATGAGGCCACCCATGCCGCCCATCTTTTTCATCTGGATCAGCTGGCCGCGCAGATCGTCGAGGTCAAAGGAGCCCTTTTTGAGCTTCTTGGCCATTTTCTGGGCGTCTTCGGCCGACACATGCTCGGCGGCCTTTTCGACCAGCGAAACGATGTCGCCCATGCCCAGAATGCGGTCGGCAATGCGGGAAGGATGGAAATCCTCGAGCGCATCCATTTTTTCGCCGATACCGATCAGCTTGATCGGCTTGCCGGTGGCCGCCCGCATCGAGAGCGCCGCGCCGCCACGGCCATCGCCGTCGACACGGGTCATCACGATACCGGTCACATCGAGCCGGCTATCGAACGAACGCGCCACATTGATCGCGTCCTGCCCCGTCAGGGCATCGACGACCAGCAGGATTTCATGCGGCTTGGCGATCACCTTGATCTCGGCCGTTTCGGCCATCAGTTCTTCATCGATATGGGTGCGACCCGCCGTATCGAGAATAAGCACGTCATAGCCGCCCAGCCGGCCTTCGCGCTCGGCGCGGCGGGCAATCTGGACCGGAGTTTCGCCGGTGACGATAGGGAGCGTATCCACGCCCACCTGTTCGCCCAGCACGCGCAGCTGCTCCATAGCCGCCGGGCGGCGCGTATCGAGCGACGCCAGCAGCACTTTCTTTTTCTGACGATCCTTGAGGCGCTTGGCAATTTTTGCCGTCGTCGTGGTCTTGCCCGAGCCCTGCAGACCCACCATCAGCAAGGTGACGGGCGCGGGGGCATTGAGGTCGATCGCGACGGCGGTCTCGCCCAATACGGCGACCAGCTCGTCATGGACGATCTTGACCACTTGCTGGCCCGGCGTCACCGAACGGGTGACTTCCACGCCCACTGCGCGGTCCTTGACCTGCTCGACAAAGGCCCGGACCACTTCGAGCGACACGTCGGCCTCGATCAGCGCGCGGCGAATTTCGCGCAGCGCCACATCGACATCGGCCTCATTCAGCGCGCCGCGGCCACGAAGCCCATCAAAGATTTTGCCAAGCCGGTCGGAAAGGCTCTCGAACATATTTTATTCCCTTTTCGCTCACGGGCCGCACCGCTACGCCACCGACGCGCTAAATCCGCGCTGACGGCTTCGCTGGCCCTCCGCGGGGGCGGCGAATGATCGCCGGGGTCCTCGCTTCGCTCGTCCAATGAGCCATATGGTATCCATCAGTCCAAACGCCAAACTCACCCGCGGGCGCAACGCGCTGGCGGATGGTGGCCTCCGGGATCGGTTTATACCCCAAGGGGTCCCGGTCGGCTGGTCAGGAGCAAAGCCTGATGAATGGGCTGGCTTTAGGGGAAAGCCGGCGCCGAGTCAAGGAAAGCAGCCTTCTCGGCCAGCCGGGCCAGCACGAGCGTAACATTTCCCGCCGCCTGCTCGACGCTCACCGCAAAACCTGCCGCCTCCAGGCGTTGCCGCGACAGGCTGGCAAATCCCGCCCCTTTGCCGCTGCCCGGCGGCGGCTCGAAAGCCAGCACCACAAGGCCAGCGGGCTTTAACAGACCCTTGAGCAGCCCGGGCCAGCTATCCCCCAGCCGGAGATTGAAATCGAGATTGATCGCAATGATCGCGTCAAACCGCTCGCCAGCGAAATCGGCCGCTTCCAGCGCCTCGGCCCGCACGCTCAGCCGTCCCTCTGCCACCGCACCCGGCACGCTTGCAGCCACGGCTGCGACCATCTTGGGCGACCGATCGAGCGCAACGACCCGGCTCACCATAGGCTGCTCCAGCAATAGCCGCACCGCGACGCCATGACCGCAGCCGACTTCAAGCACGGCCTGCGACCCGTGCGGATCAAGGGCGGCGACCGCCGCACTATGGCGGGATGCAATGGGCATGGCCCAGTTTGCGGCGCACCAGGCTCTGGGTCAAGCCGACACGAGCACTGGCAATTTTGCGGCACTTCCGCCATATAGAGCCGATATGAACTTCCCATGGGCGAGGCAAAAGTGAACGGCGTGCCGTTTCTCAAGATGAACGGGCTGGGCAACCAGATCATCGTGGCCGATATGCGCGGTCGCGCCGATCGGGTGACGCCTGCTGCCGCTATCGCCATCAATGCTACCGCTGGCACCAAGTTCGATCAGATCATGGCGATCCATGATCCGAAGACAGCCGGCACCGCCCATTATATCGAGATCATCAATTCCGATGGCAGCCTGGCCCAGGCCTGCGGCAATGGCATGCGCTGCGTCGTGCAGTTTTTGGCTTCGGAAAGCGGTCAAAAGACCTTTATGTTCGAAACGGTGGCGGGGCTGCTGTTCGGGGAAGAGCATGAAGACGGCATGATCACCGTCGATATGGGCACGCCAAAGCTCGCCTGGTACGACATTCCCCTGGCTGAAGAATTCGCCGATACCCGTCAGATCGAGCTGCAGATCGGGCCGATCGATGCGCCGGTGCTGCATTCGCCATCGGTCGCCTCCATGGGCAATCCGCATGCCACATTCTGGGTGCATGACGATGTGTGGAACTATGCCTTGGACCGGTTCGGGCCGATGCTGGAAAACCATCCGATCTTCCCCGAGCGGGCCAATATCTCGATCGCGCAAGTGCTGACGCCAGACCGCATCATCCTGCGCACCTGGGAACGCGGCGCCGGCCTCACGCAAGCCTGCGGCACTGCCGCCTGTGCCGCCGTGGTTAATGGCGCCCGCACCCGCCGCACCGCCCGCAAGGCAACCGTCACCCTGCCGGGCGGCGATCTGGTAGTGGAATGGCGCGCCGATGACCATGTCGTGCTGACCGGCCCGGCCGAGCGCGAATGGGTCGGCATGCTCGACCCCGCCACGGGCGGCTGGACCCGCGCCGAGGAAGCGGCCTGATGGCCGTCGAGACGCTGACATTCGGCTGCCGGCTCAACGCCTATGAAGCCGAGGTGATGAAGGCCGAGGCCGAAAAGGCGGGGCTCGACAACGCCATCATCATCAATACCTGCGCGGTGACTGCCGAGGCCGTGCGTCAGGCCAAGCAGGCCGTGCGCAAGGCCCGTCGCGACAATCCGGCGGCCCGCATCATCGTCACCGGCTGCGCCGCCCAGACCGAGGCGCGCAGCTTTGGCGATATGGCGGAGGTCGATCTGGTGATCGGCAATAATGACAAGATGAAAGCCGAAAGCTACCAGCCCATGGTGTTCGGCACCCCGCTGAACGACAAGGTGCAGGTCAACGACATTATGAGTGTGCGGGAAACCGCCGGCCACCTGATCGAGGGCATGGATGGCCGTGCGCGGGCCTTCGTGCAGGTGCAGAATGGCTGCGATCACCGCTGTACGTTCTGCATTATTCCGTTTGGCCGTGGGCCGTCGCGCTCGGTGCCCATGGGCATGGTGGTCGATCAGGTCAAAAAACTCGTCGCCAATGGCTATGGCGAAGTGGTGCTGACCGGGGTGGATATCACCTCCTATGGCCCCGATCTGCCGGGCACGCCCACTTTGGGCAAGCTGACCCAAGCCATCCTGCGCCATGTGCCGGACCTGCCGCGCCTGCGCATTTCCTCGATCGATTCCATCGAGGCGGATGAGGCGCTGTATGACGCAATTGCCGGCGATATCAGGCTGATGCCGCATCTGCATCTCAGCCTGCAATCGGGCGATGACATGATTTTGAAGCGCATGAAACGCCGCCATTCCCGCGATGATGCGCTGGCCATTGTCGGCAAGCTGCGTTCCTTGCGGCCCGAAATGGTGTTTGGCGCCGATATCATTGCCGGCTTCCCGACTGAAACCGACGAGATGTTCGAAAATACCCGCCGCATCGTGACCGAGGCGGACCTGACCTATCTGCATGTCTTCCCCTATTCGCCGCGCGAAGGCACTCCGGCCGCGCGCATGCCGCAGGTCAATAAGCGGGTGGCGCGTGATCGCGCTGCGGTGCTGCGGGCGGAGGGCGAGGCGCAGTTCCAGAAGCTGTGCGCCAGCCGCGTCGGCAAAATTGAGAATGTGCTGATCGAGCGCGACGGGCTGGGCCGCACCGAGCAATTCGTGCCGGTCGCCGTGCCGGGAGCGCAACCGGGCGAGCTGCTGGCCGTTCGCATCACTGCCACGGCCGCCGATGGCCTAGTGGGCGAAGCCCTGCGCGAAGCGGCGTAATCTCGCCGCGACGAATGACCTTAAAGGCGAATGCATGACCGACAAGAAGCCGGGATTTTTCAAGCGATTGTTCGGTGGCGAAATCAGCCAGCCGGCCGCGCCGCAACCCGTGCCACCGCCGCAGGAGGTTCCGGTCGAGCCGCCTCGGGAAGTCCCGCCGTCGATCGATCCCGTTCCCACGCCAGCCGAACCGGTGCCGCCGGTCCCCGCGCCGGAACCCGAACCTGTGCCGGCGCCGCAACCCGAGGAAATCCCGCCCCCCGGCCCGCCCGAGACGACGCCTGACTATCTTGAAGATGTCGAGGAGACGGCCAGCGCCGAGCGCGATATCGTGGCGCCACCTGTCGTGCCCCAGGCACCAGTGCAGGGCTGGTTTGCCCGGCTGGCTTCGGGCCTGAAGCGCTCCTCCGATCAGCTCAGCGGCTCGATCACTTCGGTGTTCACCAAACGCAAGCTGGATGCGGCAACGCTGGATGAGCTGGAAGATGTGCTGATCCAGGCCGATCTGGGCATCGAGACGGCCACCGCCATCACCGAAACGCTGCGCCGCGACCGCTTCGACAAGGATATCACCGGCGAAGATGTGCGCGCCGTGCTGGCTGCCGAGGTGGAAAAGGTGCTGGGCCCCGTGGCGCGTCCGCTGGTGATCGATCCCGGCCAAAAACCCTTCGTCATTCTGATGATCGGCGTCAATGGTTCGGGCAAGACCACGACGATCGGCAAGCTGGCGCAGAAATTTGCCGCCGAAGGCAAGTCCGTCATGCTGGCGGCCGGCGATACGTTCCGCGCCGCCGCCATCGAGCAATTGCAGATCTGGGGTCAGCGCACCGGCGCGCCGGTGATCGCCCGGCCGGCCGGTTCGGATGCTTCAGGCCTCGCGTTCGATGCCATGACCCAGGCGCAGGCCGAAAGTCGCGATATTTTGATCATCGACACGGCCGGCCGATTGCAGAACCGCGACGAGCTGATGAACGAGCTCGAAAAAGTCATCCGCGTGATCAAGAAGGTCGACCCGTCCGCGCCCCACGCCACGCTTTTGACGCTGGACGCCACCACCGGCCAGAACGCCATGCGGCAGGCCGAAGTCTTTGGCCAGCGGGCCGGTGTCACCGGGCTGGTGATGACCAAACTGGACGGCACGGCCCGCGGCGGCATCCTCGTCGCCATTGCCAAGGAGTTCGGCCTGCCGGTGCATTTCATCGGCGTGGGCGAAGGCGTGGATGATCTCGAACCCTTCGCCGCCGCCGACTTTGCTCGCGCCATAGCCGGCCGCGAGTGAGGCTTGGCCGCAATCTTACCACGCTGGCAGGTTAAGCGCCGGCTTGCATCATTACGCGCCTGCGCCCACATTGCGGCAGTGCCGAACTTGAAGAACCGAAAATCGCATGACCGAAAAAACCGCCGAAGCTGAGGTCAATTGGGACGAGCTGCGTCCCCAGCTCATCAAGATGGGGCTCGAACTCGGTCCGCTGATCGTCTTCTTCATCGCCAATGCGCGGGCCGATATCTTTGTCGCCACCGCCTGGTTCATGGGCGCCATGGTGGTGTCGCTGGTGCTGACCTGGGCGATCCTCAAGAAGATCGCCATCATGCCGCTGGTGACCGGCGCAGTCGTGCTGGTGTTCGGCGGGCTGACGCTGTGGCTGCAGGACGATACCTTCATCAAGATCAAGCCGACCATCACCAATTCGCTGTTCGGCGCGGTGCTGCTGGGCGGCTTGCTGTTCGGCCATTCGCTGCTGAAATATGTGTTTGGCGACGTCTATAAGCTGCGGCCCGAAGGCTGGAGCAAGCTGACGCTCAATTGGGGCATTTTCTTCTTTGTGCTGGCCATTCTGAACGAAGCAGTCTGGCGCGGCGGCAATGCCTATTTCCCCAATGACCCCAAGGCGGCGACGGATCTCTGGGTCGCCTTCAAGGTGTGGGCCACCATGCCGCTGACCGTGATTTTCTCGATCAGCCAGGTATCGCTGCTCAGCAAATATGCCGCCACGCCCGAGCCCAAGCATGTCCCGCCGATTGTGGTGGAAAGCTAGGCGCTACAGCGTTTCAGTAGACCTCATCCTGAGCCCGTCGAAGGACGAGGTCGTGGCACGCTCAGCGCAAGCGACCTCGTGGTTCGACAAGCTCACCATGAGGTTTCTTCGTCAGAGCCCGCCCATCTTGCAGATAAAGTCCCATTCGGCGTCGCTGACCTTGGAGACCGAGAGGCGCGAGAGCTTGACCAGTTCGAGGTTTTCCAGCTCCGGCGTCGCCTTGATGGTGGCCAGGGTGACCGGCTTGGGCAGGGGTTTGACCGCTTCCACATCGACGCATTCCCACACCACCTGACCCTTGTCATTGAGGTCGGCGGTGCTGTCGGGATGGGCGAGCGCGATCACCTTGATGATGCCCACGATCTCCTTGCCGATATTGGAATGATAGAAAAAGGCCAGGTCGCCCAGCGCCATGGCGCGCATATTGTTGCGCGCCGTGTAATTGCGCACGCCGTGCCATTGCTCGGGCTCGCCGCGCTTGGTCTTGGCCACCATGTCGTCAAAGGAGAAGACATCGGGCTCGGACTTCATCAACCAATAGGCCATGGTGTCAGTCCTTTTTGGTCATGTTGTTGATCGCCAGGCGCCAGGGCTTGATCTCGTAGCTGGCAAAAATACCGGCATCGATAAAGGGATCGGCCATGAAGCTGGCGGTCGCAGCTTCGATGGTTTCGGCCTCGATGACCATGAGCGAGCCTTCGGGCGCCCCGGCCTCGTTCAGCAGCGCGCCGGCCAGCACCAGCTTTTCACCCAGGCTGTTGAGGTGGTCCAGATGCACCGGGCGCACGGCGGTGCGCTGCTCGCCGCTACCCGGCTTGTCCTTGGCGATCATGGCAAAAAGCATCGACTAATCCTCGCGTTTGAGCGGGCGGGACATCAGCCCCGCCACCACTGTGGCAATATCGGCATTGCCGCTGAGTACAGCCTCGACGGCATGCACCAGCGGCGCATCGACCCCAAGGCTTTTGGCCAGCGCATCGGCGACCGGGGTCGTCGCGACGCCCTCGGCCAGCTTGGCGCCTCCGGCAATGATCTCTTCCACCGTTTGGCCGCGCCCCAGCGCCATGCCGAACTGATAATTGCGCGACTGCACCGACGTGCAGGTCAGCGTCAGATCGCCGAGCCCGGCAAGGCCGGTCAGCGTGGTGGCCGAGCCGCCCATGGCGGTGACCATGCGGGCCATTTCGGCATAGGCGCGGGCAATCAGGGCCGAGCGGGCCGAAGCGCCGAGATCGGCGCCTTCCACCGCGCCACAGGCCAGGGCATAGACATTTTTCAGCGCCCCGGCGACTTCGACGCCGATACGGTCATCGGCGGCATAGGGGCGGAAGCTGGGGCCGGCCAGGGCCAAGGCCAGCGCTGAGGTTTGCGTTGCGTCATCGCCGGCTAGCGTCACCGCCGTTGGGCGACCGGCGGCGACATCGGCGGCAAAGCTGGGGCCGGAGAGTACGAAGGGAATGGCCTCAGGCGCCATGTCGAACAGAATTTCGCTCTGGCGGTCGAGCGTGCCGGTCTCGAGCCCCTTGGCCGACAGGATCACCGGCTTGCCTACCAGCAGATCGGGCGGAATGGCGCCCAGTGCGGCGCGGCTGGCTTGGGCTGGCACGGCGAGAATGATGATGTCGGCGGGACCGGCCTCGGTCGAAGCGGTGATGTTGTGATGCAGCTCTTGCGAGCCGAGATAGCGGGCATTGGTGTGGCTGGTGTTGATCTCGTTGACCTGCGCTGCGTCCCGCGCCACCAGCGAGACGCTGCGCCCGGCCATGGCCGCGGCCTGGGCCAAAGCGGTGCCCCAGGCGCCGCCACCGATGACGCTGACGGTTTCAAGCAGCATCGGGCACGACCTTCATGTCTGGCAGATCGAGCGGCCAACGGGGGCGGGCGGTGAAATCGAGGTGATCGGTGGCGCCCAAGGCAAAGCGCTCGGCGCCGGCCCAGGCCACCATGGCGCCATTATCGGTGCAGAGGGCAATCGGCGGCACGATCAGCGTGGCACCGGCCGCGGTGCAGGCTTTGTCGAGCGCTGCCGCAATGGTGCGATTGGCCGCGACGCCGCCGGCGACGACAAGCTGCGGCGTATGCTCCGGCAATTCGGCCTTGAAGCGCGCCAATGCTTGCCCGGCGCGGACGGAGACAACCTCGGCAACGGCCGCCTGAAAGCAGGCTGCGATATCGGCCACGTCCTGGTCCGATAGCGGCGCCAGTGCTTCGGCTTGCAGCCGCACAGCGGTCTTGAGGCCGGAGAAGGAAAAATCGAGCCTTGCTTCGCGCAGTAGCGGGCGGGGAAATTTGAACCGCTTGGGATCGCCCGATTTGGCAATGGCTTCCACGGCGGGGCCGCCGGGATGGCCCAGAGTGAGGAGCTTGGCGACCTTGTCGAAAGCTTCGCCCAAAGCGTCGTCGATCGTGGTGCCCCAGCGCTCATAGTTCCCGACGCCGCGCACCAGCACGAATTGGCTATGCCCGCCCGAAACCAGCAGCATCAGATAGGGGAATTGCACGCCATCGGTCAGCCGCGCTGTGAGCGCATGCGCTTCGAGATGATTGACCGCGATCAAGGGTTTGCCGAGCGCGGCGGCCAGCGCCTTGGCGGTGGTGAGGCCCACCAGCACGCCGCCGATCAGGCCGGGCCCGGCAGTGGCGGCGATGGCGTCGACATCACCCAGTGCAAGTCCGGCCTCGCGGCAGGCCTGGGCGATGATATGGTCGAGATAGGTGACATGGGCGCGGGCGGCGAGCTCGGGCACGACGCCACCGAAAGCGGCATGTTCATCGAGCTGGCTGCGCACCACATTGGAACGAATCACCGCCTTGCCCGCGGAATCGCGCACGACTATGGAGGCCGCAGTTTCGTCGCAGCTGGTCTCTATGCCTAGAATGGTGGCTTGCGCTTGCCGGGTCACGACGAAGTGGTTACTCCCTGAAGCATCGCGCGGAAAATTTCCGCCAGAACGATGCGACGTAAAGTCGAGCCTTTGCCTACTATAGGACGCCAAGAGATTGCAATCGTCAGCCCCCTTCGCCCGGATCGGAACACGCGGTAGCCCGCTGGCACTGGCACAGGCGCGGCTGGTGCGGAAGTTGTTGTCAGAGGCGCATGGCGTACCCGAGGATGACATCGCCATTCAGGTGATTTCTACCGGCGGTGACCGCAGCCAGGCGAGCAATGCCAGCCTGATCGAAATCGGCGGCAAGGGCCTGTTCACCAAGGAAATCGACGAGGCCATGCTGGCTGGCGTGGTCGATATCGGGGTGCATTCCTCCAAGGATGTGGCCACAAGCCTGCCCGAGGGCATTGCGCTGGCGGCTTTCCTTGAGCGCGAGGATGTGCGGGACGCCTTTATGTCGGTGAGGGTGCAGAGTCTCGATCATCTGCCCAAAAATGCGAAATTCGGCACCTCCTCCATCCGCCGGGCCGCGCAGGTTTTGCGCCAGCGGCCTGATCTCGAAATCGTGCCGTTCCGTGGCAATGTCGGCACGCGGCTGCAAAAGCTGCTCGATGGCGTGGCCGACGCGACCATGCTGGCGGTGGCCGGGCTCAATCGACTGGGCGAGGGGCATCGGGCGACGGCTTTACTCGATCCCGAAATCTTCATGCCGGCACCAGCCCAGGGGGCTATCGGCATTGCCGTGCGTCCGGACGACACGCGGATAGCTGATCTCGTCGCCGTGCTCGATCATGCCCCGACCCATACGGCGATCTCTGCCGAACGGGCCATGCTGGCCGTGCTGGACGGCTCCTGCCGCACGCCGGTAGGCGCGCTGAGCCGGCTTGAGGGCGGCACTTTGACGCTGAAGGGGCAGATATTGAGCCTTGATGGCAAAACTGCTTTTGACAGCGCTGCGACCGGGACCGATCCTTTGGCGCTGGGCAAACAGGTCGGTGACGATCTGATCGCCCAGGCCGGCACCGAATGGCTGGCGCAATGGGCTGCTACATGACGGCAATGCTGGTCACCCGCCCGGAACCGGATGCGCAATCGAGCGTGCTCAAACTTTCAGCTTTGGGGATTGAGGCTGTTGCGGCCCCGGTCATGGTGCGCCAGACGCTCGACAGCAGCGTGCCGCCACCGGAGGGCTTTGCCGCCATGGTGCTGACCAGCGCCAATGGCGTGCGTTCGCTGGCCGATCGGGGGCTGGTCGAACAATATCGGCATTTGCCGGTTTTCGCCGTAGGCGACCGGACGGCGTTTGAAGCGCGCGAACATGGCTTTGCCGAGGTGACCAGTGCCGAAGGCGCCTTTGCCGATCTGGTCAATCTGATTGCCCGGGCGCGGTTGAGCGGGCCGGTCTTCTATCCGGCGGGCAAGCATCAGAGCGGCGATCTGGGCAAGGCGCTGGCGCCGTTTGGAGTGATGGTGGCCACGGCGCGGCTTTATGAAATGGTGGCGCTGGATAGCCTGCCGGAAGAGGCTTTGACTGGCCTTGTCGATGGTTCCATTGGCGCCGTGCTGGTCTATTCGCGCCGCACTGCCGAGATTTTTGCCCGGCTGGCTGGCCGGCTCGACCGGGGCCGGCGCAGCGCCATTGCCATGCTCGCCATGTCGGAAGCGGTGGCCGAGCCCTTGCTGGAAAATCACTTCAATCGCATTAGCCTGGCCGACCGGCCCGATGAAGATGGCATGATGACGCTCGCACTGGCTTTTGCCCGCGAGCAAACTGGGCCATGATCGGCACCAAGAACCAAGGAGTCCGCGCATGGCCGACCCAAAGGGCAACGACCCCAAAGCGACCCAAGGCAAAGCAGCCGACAATCCGGCTGTAGCCAAGCCCGAACCGGCGAAATCCGGCCCGGTCCGGCCGCCTGTGCTCGATTTGCAGGCGCGCGAGACCGGGGCTGGTGCCAAAAAGCCCGAGCCGCCGCGCGAGGCTGCCGACAAGCCGGCTGCCGAGAGTGTTCGCGAGACGCCCAAACCGAGCGCCAGTGCTCCGCCGCCGCCTCGTGCCAGCTCACCCGTGTTGCCCGCCATCGCTGGCGGCGTCCTCGGTCTTGCTGCCGCCTATGGTCTGGCCTGGTTCGGCCTGTGGCCAACCACGCCTGCCCCGGCGCCTGCTGCCGATCCGCGGCTGGCCCAATTTGCCAGCGCTATTCCCGAACTCGAAACGGTGACCAATACGACCCAATCGGAATTGGCGACGCTGACGCGGCGTGTGGCCGGGCTCGAAAGCAATGGACCGGCAAGCTCCAGCGCCGAACCGGTCGATCTCGCCCCGATCCAGACCGAGATTTCAGCCCTGACCCAGCGCATCGACACTTTGGCAAATGCCCCTGCTGCGCCCGGCGATACGGCAGCTGTGGAGGGGCTACGCACCGAATTGGCGGGCCTGACGACGCGGCTTGATGAACTGGGTGCCCGGCTGGGCAGCGCCGAGGCCAATCTGCGCAATCTCGACACCACGGTGAGCCAGACCACGGCCACCCTGGCGGGACAACCCGCCGATATCGGCGCGGTGCTGCAATTGCCACTGATTCTATCGGGCTTCGAATCAGCCTTTTCGACCGGCCGGCCTTATGAAACCGAATTGGCCGCCCTGCGCGCTGCCGTGCCGGATGCAGCGATCCCGACCAGCATTGCCAATGCGGCAGCGAGCGGCCTGCCACGCCCTGACGTCATCGCGCAGCGCTTTGCCGATGTGCTGCCGGCAATCCTGGCGGGACGGCCTGCCGATCCGGCTGCCGGCTGGCAGGATGGCGCGGTGGACTGGTTCCGCTCGGCCATTGCCCTGCGACCGACCGGCGAGATGGAGGGCGATTCGCCCGATGCCATTGCCTCGCGGCTCGAAGGGGCGATTGCACGACGGGATTTTGCCGGTGCAAAGATCCTGTTCGATAGTCTGCCCGCGCCCATGTTGAGCGCGGCGGGCGATGTTCCGGCTCTGGTGGCAACGCAGGCGGAAGCGGCCGGTTTCCTTGAACAATTGCGCGCCCAGGCGCTGGCCGGCGAGGTTCGCCCATGATCCGGCTCGCCTCCTGGATCATCGGCAGCCTGGTCGTCGCGGCGCTGGCCGCCTGGATGATCGCCCTGCCGGGCACCTTGACGCTGGAAGTAGCCAATTATCGCATGCAGCCCCGGCTGGGCGCGGCCATTGTCATGTTCCTCATCGTGGCGCTGGTCATCATTTTCGTCTGGTCGCTGATCCGCCGCGTGTTGACGGCGCCGCGCGCCATGGCCCGCCGCAATCGCGAAAAGCGCCGGGAACAGGGTGTCGAAGCCCTGTCCGACGCCATTGTTGCGCTGCAGGCCGGCGACCCGGCCCGTGCCCGTGCGCTGGCGCGCGAGGCACAATCCCGCCTGCCGGCCAATGCGGCAGCGCGCCTGCTCGAGGCCCGCGCCGATCTTGCTTTGGGCGATATGTCGGCGGCCCGCGAGCATTATCGCGCCCTGATCGCCAGCGAGAAAACCGCCGTGGCCGCACTGACCGGTCTTTACGACCAGGCCCGCGCGCAGCATCGCCCCGAGGCCGCGCTGACCTTTGCGCGCAAGGCGCTGACATTGGCGCCGGCCAGCGGCTGGGCGGCTGAAGCGGTGTTCGACGACCTGACCAGGCGCGGCCAATGGGCCGAGGCCGTCGCCATGGTCAATGCTGAAGCCGTCAGTAGCCGCGAGGCGCGCGCCGCCAAGCGCCGCCGCCAGGCCGTGATCGAAACTGCCCGCGCCCGCGAAGCCGAGACCAGTGCGCCGCTTTCGGCGCTCGACCATGCACTGACCGCGCTCAAGCTGCTGCCCGATTTCGTGCCGGCGGCCCTGATCGCCGCGCGCATCCACATCAATCGCGGCGAGACGCGCAAGGCGATGAGCCTGTTGCGGCGCATCTGGCGCTCCACCGGCCACCCCGATATCGCCGCACTCTATGCTCATGCCCAGCCCGGCGCCTCGGCGATCGACCGGCTCAAGCGGCTGGGCGAAATCATCGAGACGCCGCCGCCGCATCGTGCCGCCGGCATGGCATTGGCTCGTGCGGCGATCGATGCCTATGACTGGCCGCTGGCGCGCAAGGCGCTGGAACCCTTTGTCGGGGCCGATGCCACCCAGGGTGTCGCCAGCCTCATGGCCGAAATCGAGGAAGGCCAATCGGGCGACCAAGGCAAGTCCCGCGAATGGCTGGCCCGGGCGGTGCGGGCGCCGCGTGATCCGGCCTGGACGGCCGATGGCCTCGTGAGCGATGAATGGGAGCCCATCTCGCCGGTCACCGGACGGCTCGATGCCTTTGAATGGAAGGTGCCCGTGGCACTGACCGGGCGGGCCGTGCAACCGGCCGCGCCAGCCGGTTTGCAATTGCCTGGTGCCGACCCCGCCTTGCCTCTTGCACCGGCAGAAAACCCAACGTAAAAGACCCAGCGTTCCGCTGCGGCGGACGGGCCGCTTTAGCTCAGTTGGTAGAGCACATCATTCGTAATGATGGGGTCAGGTGTTCGAGTCACCTAAGCGGCACCATAATTCTCTCTTTCATCACGGGCCGGGCGCTGTCCTCTCTTGCAGAGGCCATTGCGACATGCCGACCCAAAGGACAGCGCAGATGACCGAAAAGACCCCCCTGCCGACCAAGCTCATCGTGCTGCTGGCCTTCGACAAGGGTGAAGATGGCGAGCTGTTTCCCGCCTTTGAAGCGCGCGAAATGCGCGACGAATCCACCGCTATGCGCACCGGCCGCGATCTTGCCGGCAAGCATGCCGGGGTGATTGCCTGGTCGCGCTCGGCCGATCTGGTCAATGGCGAATTCGGCGATCCCGTCGTGCTGTTTCAGCATGGCGATGTGCCGGACATGGACTGATATTTTCGCCAGCCTAGCCGTGCCGGCGATTGGCCTGAACTAAGCGCCGCGGTGCATTGAGCCGTCCGATCAACTCGGCAATGTCGCGCGCCGGTAGCGGACGGCTGAAGAAATAGCCCTGCACCTGCTGCACCTTTGTGTGTTCGAGCACCATATCGAGCTGGGCTTCGGTCTCGACGCCCTCGGCCACGACGATCAGGTCGAGATCGCGTCCCAACCGCGCCA
Organism: Devosia neptuniae; assembly: GCF_025452235.1. Classification (NCBI taxonomy): domain Bacteria; kingdom Pseudomonadati; phylum Pseudomonadota; class Alphaproteobacteria; order Hyphomicrobiales; family Devosiaceae; genus Devosia; species Devosia neptuniae. Next base: position 1,448,521 of record NZ_CP104965.1, on the reverse strand, counting down.
CATTGGCCAGCAGCTGCAGCGATTTTTCATCGCTCGCGATATCGGCCACGAAGGAGCGGTCGATCTTGAGCTTGGTGAAAGGCAGCGCATGCAGATAGCTCAGCGACGAATAGCCGGTGCCGAAATCATCAAGCGCAATCGCCACGCCCTTGGCCGCCAGCGCGGTCAGCAGGCGCTTGGCGATGTCATGCTCTTCGATCACCGCCGTTTCGGTAACCTCGATCTCAAGCCGTGACGGCGCCAGCCCGCAGCGCGCCAGCGCCTCTTCGATCACGGCCATCAGGTCGACGCCGCGGAAATCGCGCGCCGAAATATTGACCGCGACGCTCACCGCCCCCGGCCAGGCACTGCACTGCGCGATCGCCGTGCCGATCACCCATTCGGTAATCTGGGAAATCAGCCCCATTTCTTCGGCCAGTGGAATAAAGGTTGAGGGCGCGACAAGGCCCAGTTCGGGGTGATCCCAGCGCGCCAGCGCTTCGCAGGCCACCACCTTGCGGGTGGCGATATCGACCAGCGGCTGGAAGGTCAGGGTCAATCCGCCATGCTGCACCGCCTCGCGCAGATCGGCCTTGAGCCGCTGGCGGTAATGATAGTCGATATCCATCTGCGCGTGGAAAATCTGGCTCCTGGCCTTGCCATCGCCCTTGGCCGAATAGAGCGCCAGATCGGCCTTGGTCATCAGATCGTCGAGCCCATCATCGGCATTGCCGCTGGTGACCAGGCCAATGCTGACATTGGCCTGCAGCACCATGCCATCGAGCTCGAATGGGGTCGCAAAGGCTTCGAGCAATGCCTGGGCGTCGCTATTGGCCTGCGCCGTATCGGCAATAGCGCCGCGATAGACGACGAATTCATCACCCCCCAGCCGCGCCAGGATGGCGTCCACCGGCACGGTAGCGCGCAGCCTTTGCGCGACCTGCCGCAGCAGGTGATCGCCCACAATATGGCCGAACGTGTCGTTGACATGCTTGAAGTCATCGACATCGATGATCATCAACGCCCCCACCCCGCCATCCAGGCTCGAGCGGCGGCTCGCGATATGTTCGGCGGCCAATTCGCCGAAATAGGTGCGGTTGGGCAGCCCGGTCAGCGCATCATGGCGCGCCATGAAATGGATGCGCTCCTCGGAACTGACGCGGGAGCTGATATCTTCGAGCAGCAGCACGCAGCGCTCCAGCCGGGCGCTGACCGTAACCTCATAATAGAGCCCCGCGGGCAGGCTGAGCAGCACCTTGCCCGATTGCCGCCTGGTGATCAGGTCGAGCAGACGATCCACCGCCATGCGGGGCAAATGGCCATTTGCACCCATGTCAGTCAGCGTGGCGGCGAAGGAATTACCCATCAGCTTGGGCGCGCCAAGCCGGGCAAACAGCCGGACGGCCCGCTCATTGACCACGCAGACCACGCCAGCCTCGTCCAGCATGCACAGCCCGTGTTCGAGCGTGCTCATGGCCATGTCGAGTTCGGCTGCCAGCCGGGACGCTTCGATCCGCCCATGCACGGCGCTGAGCAGGATGGCGCGAATGTCGCCCGCCAGCTTGCGAAAGCTCGACAGCATCACGCCCAGCAGCCCAGCCAGCACGATATAATAGCCGCCGCCATGCAGCGCATAGCCGGCCGCCAGCGGCACGGTGACCAGCACCAATTGAATGGTCACCAGCCGGTCGAGCCCGAAATTGCGCGCGCAAATGCCCACCATTGCCGCAATCGAGAGCGCGGCGCTGGCCATGGCGGCAAACGGATCCCGCACCACGGCCATCGAAACAAAGCACCAGATGCCATAGACCAGCGCCAATAGCCCGCCGCTGAGCACAGCCCGGTTTTCCCAATATTCGGCCGCGGCCGCATCGTCGCTGTCAATGGAAGCCCGCCAGAAGGCCCGCATATCGGCATAGCGGAACAGCCCGATGCTGACGAAGGCGAGGGTGACCAGGGCCAGGGCGGGCGAGCTGGCGCTGTGGGCGGTGAGGGCGGCGGCGAGGGCAGCCGTAAAGGTGCCCAAAAGCATCGCCCGCCTGTCGCCATAGACGGAGCGGATGATGGACACGTAATCGAGCGCCGGCATCGATTTTCGGGCCGAGGTAAGCACCTGCTATCCCCATATGTCGGGCCGATATGAGGCGCCTGAGGCATTAAGATCGCCTTGCCGGCGCCTTATGGGGATCTGGCGCCGCTTACTTTCCGTTGAGAAAGGTGAACAAGGCTTTAACGAATGTGGCCAGGCCATCGCCTTGGAAGTGTCGCTTTGGCCTTTTAAACTGATGGCAATAACGGGAAAGAGGAGTAGGGACATGGTCGAAAAGCTGGTGGGCAAGGCGCGCGAGGATGGCCTCAAAACGCTCAATGGCTGGGTCTATGACGATGCCGCCGGGGCGATCAGCCACGCCTTCAAGTTCAAGGATTTTTCCGAGGCCTTCGCCTTCATGACCCGCGCGGCCCTTGCCGCCGAGAAGGCCGGCCACCACCCCGATTGGTCCAATAGCTATAATAGCGTCACCATCACGCTTTCGACCCACGACGCCGGCGGGCTGACGGAGAAGGATATCGCTTTGGCCCAGACCATCGACAAGATCATGGCTTAGGGTCGTTAGACATTCAGGTTTATGATAGCGGGAGAGCCCCGATCCGGTTCCCCCCTTGTGGGGATTGAGGCAGATTGTGGCTCCCGAAATTGGTTCGATTCCCCTTCCGCTAATGGAAATTCCGTCCGCCCGGTAGCGCGGCATAAGCCTCGCGCCGGGCTTTTTCGATCTCGAGCAGGGCTTGCCGGTCGCGCCCCGGTGGGGAGCCGGATCGAGCCTCGTCACCATGCGCCAGCATGCGGGTGCCGATATCCTGGCCGTGCGAGAGATCGAGCAAATGGCTGGTCATATCGGTCAATTGCTCGGCAATGATGTGGATGACCAGCCCTTCGCGCTGCAATTGGCCGCGCACCGCCAGCATGCGGGCGCCCAGAATGGTCTTGCGGTTGGCTTCGAACACCTTTGGCCAGATCACCACATTGGCAATGCCGGTCTCGTCCTCGAGCGTGGCAAAGATCACTCCGCTCGCCGTGCCCGGCCGCTGGCGCACCAGCACCAGCCCCGCCACCTCGATCCGGCTACCGGGTTTGATGTCCTTGAGCTGGTCGGACCGCGTGGTGCGGCGGGCATCCAGAATTGGCCGGATGAATTGCAGCGGATGCCCCTTGAGGGAAAATGACAGCGTCGAATAATCATGGATGACCTCCTCGCCCGGCAGCATTTTGGGCAGGTCGGCCTCGATATCCCGCGCCGTCTCAACCCGCCCCGCCGCTTCGAACAGCGGCAGCGTATCGGCGCCATGCGTGCCGATCAGCCCCTTGACCGCCCAAAGCGCCTCCCGCCGCGGCAAACCAAGCGAAGCAAAGGCATCGGCCCGCGCGAGTTTTTCGAGGGCGGCGATGGGAATCTGGGTGCGCAGCCATAGATCGCGGACGGAATCATAGCCAGCGCCCCGGCGGGCAACGATGAGGTTGATATCGGCCTCCGCTAGGCCAATCGCATGGGTAAGGCCCAGCCGAATGGCTTTGGTCGAGTGGATGTCGTCCCGCATATCGGCATGCTGTGGCCATAGATGGTCCTTGGCAGGGTGGCTGCCATCTTCCAGCACGCATTCGAGATCGGACAGGTTCACATCGACCGGGCGGACCTCCACCCCATGTTCGATGGCATCGCGGATGATCTGGCTGGGTGCGTAAAATCCCATGGGTTGGCTATTGAGCAGGGCAGTCGCGAAGACATCGGGATAATGGCATTTGAGCCAGCAGGAGGCATAGACCAGCAGCGCGAACGAGGCCGCATGGCTCTCAGGGAAACCGTATTCCGCAAAGCCCTTGATCTGGGCGAAGCAGCGCTGGGCAAATTCGAGGGGATAGCGATTGCCGGTCATACCGTCGAGGAAGCGCTTCTCGAAAATCTCGATCTTGCCGGTTCGCCGCCAAGCCGCCATAGCGCGTCGCAGCTGGTCGGCCTCTCCTGCCGAGAAACCGGCCCCGACAATGGCCATCTGCATGGCCTGTTCCTGAAACAGGGGTATGCCTTTCGTGCGCTCCAGCACTTCATCCAGCTGGTCGCCCGGCTTGGGTGACCACGGCTCGGTGCCATCGCGGCGCTTGAGATAGGGATGCACCATGCCGCCCTGGATCGGGCCAGGCCGGACAATGGCGACCTCGATGACGAGATCGTAGAATTCAACCGGCCTGAGCCGGGGCAGCATCGACATCTGCGCCCGGCTTTCGATCTGGAACACCCCAATCGTATCGGCGCGGTGCGTCATGGCGTAGACACGATCCTTGGAAAACGGGCCCCGGCCTTTTTCCTCGGCCAGCAATTGGGTGAGCTCGATGTCCTGCTGGTAATGCACCTTCATCAGCTCGAAGCCGCGCCGCAGGCAGGAGAGCATGCCCAAAGCCAGCACATCGACCTTGAGAATGGCCAAAGCGTCGATATCGTCCTTGTTCCATTCGATGATATTGCGGCTTTCCATGGCCGATTTGCCGATGGGAACCAGGCTTTCCAGCGAATCCCTCGTGATGACGAAACCGCCGACATGCTGGCTCAGATGGCGCGGAAAGCCGCGCAGCACTTTGACCACTTCGAACATCTGCGCCAGCACCGGATCGTCCGGATTGAGCCCGATGGCCGTGACCCCGGCCAGATCGAGACTGGAGCCCCAGCCCCAATGGAGCTGGTTAAAGGCGTTGATCGTGTCGTCGGAGACGCCAAACACTTTGGCCGTTTCGCGAATGGCGCTTTTGGAGCGATAGGAGATGACATTGGCCGTCAGGCCGGTGCGCTTGCCGCCATATTTTTGGTAGACATATTGCATCACCTCCTCGCGCCGCTCGTGCTCGAAATCGACATCGATATCGGGCGGCTCGTCGCGCTCGGTGGAGATGAAGCGGCCAAACACCAGATTGGCATCTTCCGGATTGACCGCGGTGATCTCGAGGCAGAAACAAACCGTGGAATTGGCCGCCGATCCGCGCCCTTGGCACATGATCTTGCGCTGGTAGCGGGCATACATGACGATGTCATGCACGGTCAGGAAATAGGCGGCATAGCCCTTATAGGCGATGAGGCAAAGTTCGGTCCAGATCGAGCGTTTGAGCTTGTCCGACAGTCCGTTGGGATAGCGCTTCTCCGCTCCCGCCCAGGTCAGCCGCTCCAATGTCTGTTGCGCGGTTTCGCCATCGCCAATGGTTTCTTCGGGGTAATTGTATTTGAGCTGATCGAGCGAAAAATCGATGTGGGCGATGAAGCGCTGCGTTTCAGTGATGGCATTGGAATGTTCAGCAAAGAGGCGGGCCATTTCCTGGGCCGGCTTGAGATGCCGCTCGGCATTGGCGGCCAGGTGCCAGCCGGCGGTTTCGAGGGTCAGATGTTCGCGGATGCAGGTCACCACATCCTGCACCATGCGCCGGTCTGGCTGGTGGTAGCGCACGTCATTGCTGGCCAGCATGGGCGCGCCATGGCGCTTGCCGAGCTCGTTGATGCGGTTAAGCCGTGCCCGGTCATGACCATCGAAACGCACCGAACCGGCAACCCAGATGCGGCCACGCGCCAGCGTGGTCAGCTGTTCCAGCACCTGTTCGGTACGCCCCCAATCATTCTCATCGGGGATGAGGATGAAAAGCTGGCCCTGCGCGTAATTTTCCGTCGGCCCCTGTTCAATGGCCGAGCCGGGGCCGCCGGAGCCGAACAGATCGGCGAAATAGAGTATTGGCTTGCCCTTTTCGCCGCGTTGATTGGCCACGGTCAGCAGCTTGCAGAGCCGGCCATAGGCGAGCCGATTGCTGGGATAGGCGATGATATCGGGCGTGCCATCGGCAAAGCAGAGCCGCACGCCGACCAGATAGCGGAACTCGGGATGGGTGTCCTTGAGATCGCGGGCCACGACATAGCCACGCACCACCCCGGCAAAGCTGTTGCGATCGGTCAGGCCAAACCCGGTATGCCCCAGATGGATGGCGGCGTTCACCAGTTCTTCGGGGTGGGAGCCGCTATGGAGGAAGGAGAAATTGCTGGTCGAGACCAGTTCGGCAAAGGCGGCAGGCTTCGGTCGGGCGCGGGGACGGGGCCGCTCGGTTTGCGGCAGTTGGACGATCTGGCTCATGAGAAAATCCCATGCAGATACCAGCCAATTTTGCTCTGGGTCGGATCGAGCCCTTGCCGGTAAATCCAGAAGCGGTGGCCGTCGGCATCCTCGGCGACATAATAATCGCGCGTCACCGCATCAGGAGCAAACAGCGCGAGGTCGGGAATATAGGGCTTCTGCTCACCCTTTTTGGGCACGTCCTGCGGCACCAATTGCAACCGCTGGCCGCTGCGCCACCATTCGGCGCCCAGCCGTTCGGGGCCGGAGGCCTTGATCAGCTTGTAGCTGACCCGCCGCCAGATCATGGAGGCGGGCAGGCCATCGGGCACTTCGGCATTGATGAGAATGGCTTCGGGCGCCGGCAGCAGGCGCAGCGGCCGGACGATATCGGGCCGGGGGTCAGTTTCACTTTTGCCATGGGCAATGGCCGGTACAAGGCGCGCGGCGCGTTCGGGAATGTGACTGGCCTGAAATTGCGTGCGCAGCACCGCCATGGGTCCCAGCCGGCTGCTCATCCGGTCATGCAGCTGGTCGAGATCCTCGGTCACATCGCGCTGGGTAAAGACCCCCAATTGCGCCGCATCGAGCTCGCCCACCGAGCTTACCGCCAGCCGGATCATGTCGATGCCAAAGCCGGCATCATAGGCGCCTTCCAGCCGTTCCGAACGGTTGGTGAAGAGCTTGGTAATGTGTTCGGGGTCGCGGCTGAGCCGGGCCGAATTGACCGAGAGGGTCATCACCTGATGATCGACGCGATAGAGGAAAAGATGAAAGGCCTGCCCGCCCAGCCCTTCGGTTTCAAGGCGAATGGCCAATTGGATGGCCAGGTCATGGGCGGTCATCAGCACATCGTCCATCAACCCGATCGGGTCGGCGAAACGGCGTTCGGCATAGCGCTCGGCCGGGGGCAGGCGCGGCGTCATGCGCTCTTCGATCTGCCCACAAGCCTGATCGAGCCGCAGCAACAGGCTTGCCCCGAACCTGGCCTGTAGCGGCTTGCGCTCGCGGGTCCGCAATTGGCCGATACTCTTGAGCCCCATCTGGGTGAGCCCGGCAATCTGGGCCGCGTCGAGCCGCAGGGCGGCGGCAGGCAGGGTATCGAGCACAGAATCGAGATCGGGGGGTTCCACCACCTGGCTGCGGGCAAAATGGCTGACGGCCCAGGCCGCCCCGATGGTGGGCGCAATGGCGCCGGAGACGGCATAGCCAAGTTCGCGCAGCCGGGTCAGCAGCATGCGCAGCATGGCCCGCTCGCCGCCAAACAGATGGGCGACCCCGGTAATGTCGAGCACCAGATCGCCATAGGAAGTGACATCGCTCATCACCGCGACCAGCGGGCTGGCATTGGAATGCCAATCGGCAAAATCGGCGAAGGCGGCTTCAAGCAGGGGTCGGTCGAGTTCAAGAACCGTGAGGCCCGGCACCATGGCGCGGGCATCGGCCAGGTTTTGCCCCACGCTCAGCCCCGCCCGGCCGGCTGCGGCATCAATGACGGCAAGCCGCAGGCCGCCCTTGATGCGCTCATACAGCGCCATTGGGCCGGCGAGCTTGCTGTCACGCCGTTTCAGATAATCCGTGGGCCAGGTGGGCAGGAACAGCACGAGGAAGCGGCGCGTCGGCAGCATGCCGGTTTGCAGCCCCATTTGCAGCGTTAAGCGTTGTGAATCCATTTTGCGTCCAGCCTAGAAGCCATTCGGTTTGCTGGGTGAGCAGCACCCCCTTCTCCAATTGCACCCGCCAGCGCAGCGGGCCGGGGGCAAGATGATCGAAGCGTTTGCGGGCGCTGAGCATGGGGGTGAGAAGCCAGCGCAGATGCGCCGCGCTGGCCTCTCTTCCTGTGCCGTAGCGCAGAAGCAGAAACGAGGTGCCCGCACTGGCCGCCCGCATACTCAGGCGGCGGCTGGCGGTGAAGTCGAGGATTTTGGGGTGGTCGGCGATATCGGCGATGACGGCGGCGACGGCCTTGCAGGCCAGGGCCTCCTCGGCGGCCCAGAGCAGTTCCACCATAGTGGTGGGGCGCACCAGGATCAGGGAAGCGGGATCAAAGCCGAAATTGGCGAGGCCCGGCCCATAGGGCAGGCCCATTTCCTGGGCATGTTTGCTCAATTGCAGATAGATGACGGCGAGGCGTTTTTCGCTGAGCAGGCTTTTGGCCTGGGCCAGGGCAAAGCCGAGCGCGGCGCCGCTATTGCGCCGCTCATCGGTGAAAATCTCCTGCAGCAATCCACCCGCCAGGCGCGGAAACCCTTCGCCCGGCTCGGCGGCCAGCATGGTGCGCCGATCGGCCAGCACCGGTTTGCGCTCGATATCGGCAATAGTGTCGCGCAGCGCGGCAAGGCGCTGTTGTCGATCAGGCAAGCTCATGGAGCCGACCTTTCTGTTGTGAACAAAACAGGAACAATTAGACTCCGTTTGGCGGCAGAGTCGAGTCCTTTTTGTTGGAATGGGCTGTGGCGGGACTGCATCAATGCCGGTCAAGACCGCGTGACCCGGACGCCCCGGCCATTGAGAGAATCCCAAGGCCTGCTATCTGTTTGGGGCCTGCCTTCCGGCGCGCACCCGTTTTATCGCCGCGCCCCCAGAGGAGGCCATGCCATGTTCGAGGCCATTACCCGCCTGTTCAACAAGCCGGAAAACGCGCTTTCCGATCACGATCCCAAGCTGGCCGTCGCGGCTTTGCTGGTGCATCTGGCCTCGGTCGATGGGCAGGCCAATGAAGCGGAACGCCGGGCGATCAAGGGCGCGCTGATGGATTATTATAGCCTGGATGAAGCCGCGGTGGACCAGTTGATGGAACAGGCCGCCTTGCGCGATGCCGAGGCCGTCGATTTCTATAAATTCACCTCGGCCCTGTCTTCGCTCGAAGCCGAAGACCGCATCGAGATCATCCGCATGATGTGGATGGTGGTGTTTGCCGACAGCAAGAATCACGAACTGGAAGACAACATGGTCTGGCGCGTCGCCGAATTGATCGGCGTCTCGAGCCGCGACCGCACCATATTGCGCAACCAGATCGGCAAGGCCGAACAGGCCTAGCCTACCAGGCCTTGAATTCCCCGATCGTCTCGATTTCGTCCTTGGCGCAATCGAATGTGCCGGATGTGTCGGCGGCCTCGCGTGCCAGCTCATTGGCATTGTCATTGGCCAGGGCATCGATATAGGCGATGTGGCAGCTATTGCCCTCGGCAAGCTGGGTCACCACCAGCACCTGGCCCTTGTTTTCCCCGCTTTCGGGATCGGCCGTGTGATAGCGCACGATCGTAGCAATCGGCAGCCAGCGGCCGGAGGCATTGGACAGGCGCCATTCCAGCTTTGGCCCCAGTTCGTTGAACGGCCCGAGGGTTTGGCCGCGCGGTTCCTTGTCGATATTGAAGCCATAGCGAATGGAAAAGCGCAGATCGCCCTCGCTGACCAGCATGGGATAGCCCTTGTAGCCGGGGCAGGACCATTGGGTGCCGAAATCGTCGGAATCGAGCACCAGGCATTGGTTGAGATCCAGATCGGTATAGGCGCTGTTGAAGGCGGCATGAGCAGGCGCCGCGAGGAGCAATGGCAGGCAGGCGCCCAGCAAAATCGGCTTCATGGCATTTTCCTTCCGGGGTCAAGTTTTTGCCGCGAGCAACGGGAACAAACAGGATGCAGCCAAACTGGCTTGCTTTTGCGGCCCGTTCTAGGCAACAAAAGCCCCAATTTCGTCCCCCTCGATGAACGGACCTTGAACGCACATGAATATCGACGCGATCCCAATCGGCAAGAACCCGCCCGACGACCTCAATGTCATCATCGAAGTCCCCCTGGGCGGCGAGCCGATCAAGTATGAGATCGATAAGGCTTCGGGCGCCCTCTTCGTCGATCGTTTCCTCTATACGCCCATGCGCTATCCCGGCAATTACGGCTTCGTGCCCCATACTTTGTGTGGCGATGGCGACCCGCTCGACGTCATCGTGATGAATTCGCGTCCCCTGGTGCCCGGCGCCGTGGTGCGCTCCCGCCCGGTCGGCGTGCTGTTCATGGAAGACGATGGCGGCCAGGACGAAAAGATCATCGCCGTGCCGGTTTCCAAGCTCACCCGCATGTATGACAATATCCTCGATATCGAGGATTTCCCCGAAATCCAGCTCGAGCGGGTCAAGCACTTCTTCACCCATTACAAGGATCTCGAGCCCGGCAAATGGGCCAAGATCGACCGGATCGGCAATCTGGCCGATGCGCGCAAGGTGATCCTGGATTCGATCGAACTGGCCAAGACGCAGAAATAGGCTTTGGCACTGAGACGGGGGCCTCGTTGCCCCCGTCATATCCTCGCCCAATCCATGCGGCATGTCGGGCCGTAACCAGCGGAGGGCTCGATGAAAACTGTATGTGCAACGCTTTTGGCGATTGGCCTGGGCACCAGCATGGCCGCCGCGCAGGAGCAGTCTTCTCCCGATATTGCGCAGATTCTGAGCCAGCGCATCGACAGCGACAAACAGGGTGTCGGTATTGCCGTGGGCCTGGTCGATGGCACGGAAACCAGCTTTGTCGCGCATGGTATGCTCGCCGCCGATGGCGCGCCGGTTGATGAAAACACCATTTTCGAGATCGGCTCGATCACCAAGATCTTCACCAATCTGCTGCTGGCCCAATTGGTGCTGGACGGAAAGATGGACCTCGACAAGCCGGTGGCCGATTATCTGCCGGCGGGCACGGCACTGCCCGATTATCAGGGCAAGGCGATAAGTCTGTTCGATCTGGCGACGCAGAGTTCGGGCCTGCCACCGATTCCGCCCGAACTGGCGCTGGCCGATCCGGCCAATCCCTATGTGGCCTACACAGCCGACAATCTGGCAGCGTTCCTTTCCGCCTACGATCTGCCGCGGGCGCCGGGTACGCAATATGAGTATTCCAATGTCGGCATCGCCCTGCTGGGCCAGGCGATCAGCCATGTGGCGGAAAAGCCCTATGCCGAACTGGTCGAGGAGCGGATTTTGACCCCGCTGGGCATGGCTGACACCACGCTCATGCCGACGGATGCGGCGCGCTTTGCCAGCGGCCACAACCGGATGGGCGAGGCTGTGCCGCATTGGGATTTCGATGTGTTTGCCCCGGCCGGCGCCTATCGCTCGACGGCGGCCGACATGGCCAAATTTATTGCCGCAGCGAGCGGGCAGACCGACACGGCGCTCAAGCCGGCATTCGAGCTGATGCTGACCAGAACCCGTCCGGCCGGTTCGCCCAATATGAGCATCGGGCTGGGCTGGATGATCCTCAAGCATCCCGGCGGCGAGATTGTCTGGCACAATGGCATTACCGGGGGCTTCAACGGCTTTGCCGGCTATGACCGGGCAAGTGGCAAGGGCGTCGTGGTGCTGGCCAATCAGGTGAGCCAGACCGGCATTGAGGATATCGGCTTTCACCTGCTCGATCCCAGCCTGCCGCTGGCGCCGCAGCCCACGCCGCGCCAGCAGGTCGAGATCGATCCGGCCGTGCTGCCCGATTATGTCGGGGAATATCAGCTGGGCCCCGAATTCAACCTCAGCGTGACGACGGAAAATGGCCGGCTGTTCGTGCAGGCTTCGGGGCAAGGGCGACTGGAAGTGTTCCCGGAATCGGAGACGACTTTCTTCTCCGGTGATGTCGATGCCCAGATCAGTTTTGAGCGCGATGCCGACGGGAAGGTGAGCGGGCTGGTGCTGCATCAGAACGGGCAGGACATTGCGGGGCGCAAGCTGTGAGCGGCCGGATCGTTATTCTCAATGGCACGCCGCGGGCGGGCAAATCCTCGATCGCGGCGGCCATGCAGCAGCACCTGCGCGGGCGCTGGATCAATCTGGGCGTCGATGCGCAGAACAAGACCTTGCCGCCCGACCTGTTGCCCGGCATCGGACTGCGGCCCGGTGGCGAGCGGCCCGATCTCGAGCCTAATGTGACCCCGCTTTATCTGGCGCTCTATGGCGCCATCGCCGCTCATGCGCTGCAGGGTTTTGATGTGGTTGCCGATCTTGGGCATCATGATGATTACTCGCGGCCCCTGGGCATCCTGCCGCAATGTGCGCGGCTGCTGGCGGGATTGCCGGTGCTGTTTGTGGGGGTGCATTGCCCCATCGAGGTGATCATGGCGCGGCGCAATGCCGATCCGCAGAGCGGGCTTTATGTGGGCGGCGATAGCGTGCCCGCCCCGGTGCTGCGCTGGCAGGAAGCCGTGCATGTGCCGGGGATTTATGACGTGAGCGTCGATAGCGGGGCAATGTCGCCCGACGATTGCGTGGCAGTGATTGCCGAAGCGCTGGCGACGCCGAAGCGGCCGAGCGCCTTCGAGGTGCTGGCGGGGACGTGAGCCGCCCGACAACGTGATTTGCCGCGGCCTCGTCACAGGCGCACCCTCGCCTGCGGAAGGAGGGCCGATACAATGAGCATGTTGCGAAATGCCGTCGGCATTGTCTTGCTGGTGATCGGCGCGGTCTGGGTGCTGCAAGGCGCCAATGTACTGACCGGAAGCGCCATGTCGGGCCGCAATCAATGGCTGGTCGTGGGCCTGTTGATGGCCGTGGCGGGCGTGGCCTTGCTGTGGTGGAACCGGCGTGCGGGCCAGCGCAGAATGCTGGCTGACCCGGCCGGAGATCAGGCGCGCAGGCGATAGGTCTGCACGATATTGCCCTTGGACGTGATGGTGCTGTCCGCCAGGGTAAGCCGCGTCGTCGGATCGCCCGGCTCGAACAGATGCCGGCCCGTGCCGGCAATCACCGGATGGGTGATCAGCGTCAATTCATCGAGCAGGCCGGCAAACAGCAGCTGCCGCACCAGCGAAATGCCGGCCATGGCGCTGATCTCGCCGCCCTCCTGCGCCTTGAGCGCGCGGACGAAATCGAACAGCTCGCCCTCGATCAGGCTGGCATTGCTCCAGTCGAGCGGCCCCTTGAGCGTGCGCGAGGCGACATGCTTGGGCACGCCATTGATGAAATTGCCAAAATCGCCATCCTGAGTGGATTGGGGCCAAAAGCCGGCCCATTCCTCGTACCCCACCCGGCCCATTAGTACTGTATCGACCTTGCCCATGACGCTGCCGAGCAATTGGCCCAGTTCAGCGTCGAACGCATCGAATTGCCAGAGATTGGGAGCTTCCACGATTCCATCGACCGAATGAAACAGCCCGGCTGTCAGTTTACGCATGATGTTTTCTTTCCCTGTGCCGGCGGCCAAGCTGGCCACCCTTCGCTATCACGACGAACGGCATGCGGCGGTTTCGACGGGGCGCGCGAAATTTCGGGCGTGCGGAAGCGCCGCCTGGTGCGGTTATCGAATGGACGGACGGACCCCGAGACGGCCTTCGCCTCGTGAGGATTAAAAATGAGACGGAAACCGTCTCGGGGTGCCGGGACTTTTTCGGACGGCGCGATCGCAGACCCCAGCGTTTGCCGTAGCGCCCGCCCGATTGCCTCGTCCGCTCGACCCGAAGCGGAGCGCGACCTCCCCTCCCCCGGCTGGCTCCCGGACGCTCGTCGCTGCAGCGCCGCCCGTATCCCGGAAGATGGAGGGAGTATGCGGGAGGATTTGGGGGTGGGGATAAGAGGGATAGGTGAGCTCTTCGCTGTCGCCAACCACAATGTCATCCCCGCGAAAGCGGGGACCTCTGTTTGCTTTCTTCAGCACCCCGAAACGGAGGTTCCCGCTTTCGCGGGAATGACACCGTGGGTGGGGGCCGAGTTAGTGCAAGCCACCATTGCTCCCAACATCACCGCGTCTCTCCCTCGGGCCTGACCCGCGGGCCTTTTCCCAATCTGGCACAAGCGACGAGTGGCCTCGGGTCGAGCCCGAGGGAGAATTGTGGGGAGGAGGGATTGGGGATGAATCCCGGGGGGCTCAACCGATGGCGGTGTCATTCCGCCGCGGTCCGGGCTAAAAATGCAGCGGGCCGGCGCCGCCGCACTTTCGGTTTCTTGCCGTTGATTTGAGGGTAAGTTGAACGGGCCGAGACAGAGAGCTGATAGCCCGACCCCACCCCGTGTCACCCTCGGGCCTGACCCGAGGGCTCTTCACTTGACGATCTCGTCCCAGAGATCACGCCAGTCCGGATTGCTCTTCTCAATCAGCTCGATCTTCCAGCTTCTATACCAGCGCTTCAATGAGGTCTCACGCTGGATCGCCATACTAATCTCGCCAAACTCTTCGAAATAGACTAGCCGTTTGATGCTGTTGGCCTTGGTGTACCCTTCGGCTAAACTTTCCCGATGTTCGTAGACACGACGCACAAGGTTATTGGTGACGCCAATATAAGTGCGCCCGCGCCGCATGTCGGCAAGGATGTAGATGTAGAAGCCCATGTCGGCATCTTGAAGTATAGTGTCCTCGGGTCAAGCCCGAGGATGACGGCCGGTGGGTTCTTCCAACTTCGGGGCCTATTCGACCTGCTGCAAAGCCCATCGCACCACATTTTGTGTATTGAACGGGCGTAGTTGAAATCGAAAGCGTAAAGTCAGCAGCGGCCGCCGATCCCCTCCGGTTCGCCCCCTCGTGACCATGTCGGCAATCATTGCGCTACAAAACACCTGCCACCGGGCTAGCCCGGTGGCGACGTTTTGAAACCTCTGGTTACCCCAGATGGGCCAGCACCGCCAACAACAACAACGCCACGATGTTGGTGATCTTGATCATCGGGTTCACGGCCGGGCCGGCGGTGTCCTTGTAGGGGTCGCCGACGGTGTCGCCGGTGACGGAGGCTTTGTGGGCGTCGCCGCCCTTGTGGTGGACGACGCCGTGGCTGTCGGTGAAGCCGTCTTCGAAGCTCTTCTTGGCATTGTCCCAGGCGCCGCCGCCGGCGGTCATGGAGATGGCGACGAAGAGGCCGGTGACGATGACGCCCATCAGCATAGCGCCCAGGGCCGAGAAGCCGGCGGCGGGGCCGGCGATCCAGTTGATCAGGAAGAAGACGACGATGGGGCTGAGCACCGGCAGCAGCGAGGGCACGATCATTTCCTTGATCGCGGCCTTGGTCAGCATATCGACGGCGCGGCCATAATCAGGCTTTTCGGTGCCGGCCATGATGCCCGGGCGTTCCTTGAACTGGCGGCGCACTTCGACCACGACCGATTGGGCGGCGCGGCCGACGGCGGTCATGCTCATGCCACCGAAGAGGAAGGGCAAGAGCCCACCGAACAGCAGGCCCACCACGACATAGGGATCGGCCAGCGAGAAGCTGAGCGTGCCCATGCCCTGGAAGATGGCGGGAGCATCGGGGAGATTGGCGAAATAGATCAGATCCTGCGTATAGGCGGCGAAGAGCACGAGAGCGCCCAGGCCCGCCGAACCGATGGCATAGCCCTTGGTGACGGCCTTGGTGGTATTGCCCACCGCGTCAAGCGCGTCGGTATTGTGGCGAACGGCCTTGTCGAGCCCGGCCATTTCGGCAATGCCGCCGGCATTGTCGGTGACGGGGCCGAAGGCGTCGAGCGCCACGATAATGCCGGCCAGCGCCAGCATGGTGGCCACGGCAAAGGCGATGCCGAACAGGCCGGCCAGATTATAGGTGACGATAATGCCGGCAATGATGACCAGAGCCGGTAGAGCCGTGGACTCCAGCGATACGGCCAGGCCCTGGATGACATTGGTGCCATGGCCGGTGACCGAGGCCTCGGCAATGGAATTGACCGGGCGCCGATTGGTGCCGGTGTAATATTCGGTGATGACGATGATCAGCCCGGTAATCACCAGGCCCGCCGCGCCGCACCAGAACAGGCTCATCGGGGTGAAGGTCTTGTCACTAGCTTCGATGGCGACGTTGAGATCGCCAAAGATCAGCCACAGCACGGGGAGCAGCGCGATCAGCGAGAGCACGCCGGTGGCGATGACGCCCTTGTAGAGCGCGCCCATAATGTTGTTGGAGGCGCCCAGCTTGACGAAATAGGTGCCGATGATCGAGGTGACGACACAGGCCCCGCCAATGGCCAAGGGCAGCACCATGCCGGCCAGCTTCCATTGTTCGGGCAGGATGATGGCGGCCAGCACCATGGTGGCGACGATGGTGACCACATAGGTTTCAAACAGATCGGCCGCCATGCCGGCGCAGTCCCCGACATTGTCGCCCACATTGTCGGCAATGGTGGCGGGGTTGCGCGGATCGTCTTCGGGAATGCCGGCTTCGACCTTGCCCACCATGTCGCCGCCCACATCGGCGCCCTTGGT
Source organism: Devosia neptuniae (assembly GCF_025452235.1). Taxonomy (NCBI): domain Bacteria; kingdom Pseudomonadati; phylum Pseudomonadota; class Alphaproteobacteria; order Hyphomicrobiales; family Devosiaceae; genus Devosia; species Devosia neptuniae. Next base: position 1,432,243 of record NZ_CP104965.1, on the reverse strand, counting down.
GAAAATGCCGCCGCCCAGACGCGCGAAAATGGAAATCAGCGAGGCGCCGAAGCTGAGCGCCACCAGGGCATCGATGACGGTGCGGCTGGTGGGCGCATAGCCCATGCCGGTGAGAATGATGAAATAGAGCGTGATCCCGAGCAGGCCCAGGCCCGCCACCAGCATGCCGGTGACCGCGCCGGATTTGAAGGCCAGATCAAGCCCGCGGGCGAGCGAGGTGGTGGCGGCCTGGGCGACACGCACATTGGCGCGCACCGACACATTCATGCCGATAAAGCCGGCTGCACCCGACAGCACCGCGCCGATCAGGAAGCCGATTGCGGCGTGAATGCCGAGCAGGAAAAAGGCGGCGATCAGGATGACCACGCCCACTATGCCGATCGTGGTATATTGCCGCTTGAGATAGGCCGAGGCGCCTTCGCGCACGGCCGCCGAGATTTCCTGCATGCGGGCCGAACCGGCATCGGCCGCCAGCAGCCCCTGGGTGGTGATCACGCCATAAACAATGCTGAGCCCGCCGCAGACGACGATCAGCCATAAAGCCAAAGTCATTCCTTAAGTCCCTCTCGGTGTTCCTCCAGGGACCCAGCATGGACCAGGGCCGATCCTCCAATCGGCGCCGAGCCCATCCTCCGCTGTGACCCTTCTGCGTCCGATGATGTGATGGATTTGTGCGTTAAGCAATGGATATTGCGATGATTTGCCGCAGCGGGGGTGGGCGGCTAGGACGGAATATTCTCGAGCGCCCTGATCAAGGCGGCACTATCACCCACCACGGCCAGCGTCTTCAGCCGCGCCGTTTCGCCGCTCACCACGGTCACGGCCGACTTCGGCACGCCCAAGGCCTTGGCGAGCAACGCCACTACGGCTGCATTGGCCTTGCCCTTGTCGGGCAGCGCCTTGACGCGCACGCGCAGCACGGCGCTGCCGTCGTCGCGTTGTTCCACGCCCTCGATGGCGTCGCGGCCCGCATTGGGAGTGACGCGAATAAAAAGGCTCAGCCCCACGGGGCTGAGCCGATAGCAGACCGGGTAATCCATAGACCCTATGGCACGGCGGCGTAACCGTAGCGCAGGATAAGCTGCTGGATGAAGAATATGATCAGGAACAGGATGATCGGAGAAATATCGAGCCCTGAAAAATTCGGCATAAAGCGCCGGATCGGGTTGAGCAGAGGTTCGGTCAATTGGTTGACCACGCGCCAAACTGCAGCGACGAACTGATTGCGCGTGTTGATCACGTTGAACGATATCAACCAGCTCATGATGATCATGACCAGCAACACCCACCAGTAGAGCTGGAGGATGACCATGATCACGTCGAGTACGGCCTTCATAGCGGTCTCCCTTTTGTCGGCAAATTATCTAATGGCTATGCGGCCTTGCCACAAGAGCGTGATTGCCTCGGCTCCCAAAGACATGAGAGCCCCGCACCGGTCGCACGGTGCGGGGCCCACATGACTGACATCCGGTACGCATTACATGGGAACTTCCGGACATCCCTATAATAGCAACAAGCGTGCCAAGTCGGGGAGGCAGGCAAACCAGGCGGCAGAGATTAAACTATTGTGAATATTCGCATTTTGCGAGCGGGCCTGCCTTGCAGAATGCAAGGCGCGTTGCGTTTTGCGAAAGCCTATTCCGCCGGCCTACGCGGCTTGCTCGGCTTCCACATTACCAGCCGCACCAGGTAGATCACCACCACCAGGGCCAGCACGATGTAGCTGAGCGGATCAAGGATCACCTCGACCAGTTCGTAATGCTCATGCAGCAGGTAGCCGGCGGAGGTGAGGATAATGTTCCAGATCAGCGCGCCGCTGGTTGAGGCGAGCAGGAACACCGGCAATGGCATGCGGGCGAGGCCCGCGGGAATAGAAATCAGCGTGCGGATCAGCGGCATCAGCCGGCCGAACAGCACGATGATGGGGCCGAAGCGATGGAACCAGTCGACAGCGACGTCGATCTCTTCGGCGTTGAGCGTCATGACCCGCCCGAAGCGGTCGGCCAGGCGCCGCACGCGCTCGAGCCCGAATAGCCGGCCGGCATAATACCAGGGCAGCATGCCGACCACCGCGCCGACAGTCGCCGCGATCAACACGCCGAAAAAGTTGAGATCGCCATTGGCGGCGGCAAAGCCGGCAAAGGGGATGATCAATTCGGACGGGATGGGCGGGAAGATGGATTCGGCCAGCATCACGGCGAAAATGCCGGCATAGCCCCACTGGGAAATGGTCTGGATGATCCAATCGGTCATGGGGATGCTCCTTGCCGCGCCAACGTCGCCACCCGATGCGGTGGCCCTAGAAATGGATTGCCCGGACAAGCCGGGCAATGACGTGATGGAAACCTAGTGGCGAAACCCTAACCCCGGCTTACGCCGATTTCTGGGCGCGCATATTGCGCTTGCGATCATTGGGATCGAGCCAGATCTTGCGCAGGCGGATCGACTTGGGCGTGACCTCGACATATTCGTCTTCGGCGATATAGCCGAGCGATTGTTCGAGGGTGAGCTTCTTGGGCGTGGTCAGGCGCACCGCTTCGTCCTTGGACGTGGTGCGGATATTGGTGAGCTGCTTGCCCTTGAGCGCATTGACCTCAAGGTCATTCTCGCGGGAATGCTCGCCGATGATCATGCCTTCATAGATGTCGACGCCGGCGTCGATCATGATCGGGCCGCGATCTTCGAGGTTCCACAAGGCGAAGGCGACGGACTGGCCGGTGCCGTTGGAGATCAAGACGCCCGTGCGGCGGGTCGGCAGATCGCCCTTGAACGGCACGAAGGAGTGGAACAGGCGGTTGAAGATCGCCGTGCCACGGGTATCGCTCAGCAATTCGGGCTGGTAGCCGATCAGCGAACGGGTCGGGACCAGCAGCTGAATGCGGGTGCGGCCAACGCCGGACGGACGCATATCGGTCAGTTCGCCCTTACGCTCGGTGAGCTTCTGCACCACGGTGCCGGTATGCTCATCATCGACGTCGATGATGACTTCTTCGATCGGTTCGTGGCGGACGCCATCGATATCCTGCATCAGCACCTTGGGGCGGCCGATGGTCAGCTCGAACCCTTCGCGGCGCATGTTTTCGATCAGCACGGCCAGCTGCAATTCGCCGCGGCCGGCCACGTCGTAGGAGTCATTGTCGTCGCCGGGCGTCACCTTGATGGCGACATTGCCTTCGGCTTCGCGCATCAGGCGTTCGCGGATGACGCGGGACTGCACCTTATCACCTTCGCGGCCGGCCAGCGGGCCGTCATTGATGCGGAAGGTCACCGACAGGGTCGGGGGATCGATCGGCTTGGAGGCGATGGGCTTGGTCACCGAAGTGGCGCACAGCGTATCGGCCACGGTCGAGGTGACGAGACCCGCAATAGCGACGATATCGCCGGCTTCGCCGACATCGACCGGGGTGCGCTCAAGGCCGCGGAACGCCAGCACCTTGGAGACGCGGCCCTTTTCGACTTCCTTGCCTTCACGGTTGAGCGTGTGGATCGGATCGTTGGAACGGACGCTGCCCGAAGTGATGCGACCGGTCAGGATACGGCCCAGGAAGGGATTGCGCTCGATGGTGGTGACCAGCATGCGGAACGCGCCTTCTTCGACGGTCGGCTCCGGCACGTGTTCGATGACCTTATCGAGCAGCGGGCCCAGATCTTCCTTGGGACCTTCGGGCTCCAGCGCCATCCAGCCCTGCTTGGCCGAACCGTAGAGCACGGGGAAATCGAGCTGCTCGGGCGAGGCGTCGAGCGCGATGAAGAGGTCAAAGATTTCTTCGAGAACTTCCAGGTGCCGCTCGTCGGACTTGTCGATCTTGTTGATCGCCACGATCGGGCGCAGGCCCTGCGCCAGCGCCTTGCCGAGCACGAATTTGGTCTGGGGCATCGGGCCTTCGGCCGCGTCGACCAGGATCACCACGCCATCGACCATGGAGAGGATGCGCTCGACTTCGCCGCCAAAGTCGGCGTGGCCGGGGGTATCCACGATATTGATGCGGGTGTCTTTCCAGAGCAGGCTGGTGACCTTGGCCAGGATGGTGATACCGCGCTCACGCTCGATATCATTGCTGTCCATGGCGCGTTCTTCGACGCGTTCGTTCTCGCGGAACGAGCCGGACTGCTTGAGCAGAACGTCGATCAGCGTGGTCTTGCCGTGGTCAACGTGGGCGATGATGGCGATATTGCGCAAGCTCATAAGGGATCGGCCTCTTTGGCATGATCCCAAAAATTGGCCCCGGAAGTGGTTCGGGGCGCGCCTTGGCTGAAATCATGCGGAAACATGAACGCCAGCCGCAATTTTTCGGGCAGGCTGGCGCATTTGTCGCGGCTATTACAGCACTTGAGCCCGCCCGACAAGCGCCCGACACGCAAAGGTGGGTTGCAGGGGCGGCGAGGACCGCCCCGCAGGACTACTTCAACGAGCGCGGCAGCGCCTCCGATTGCCAGAGCCCCAGGCCAAAGCCATCGGGGTCCAGAAAGTCGGCGCTCCAGCCGCCCGGCGCCTCCGAGACGGGGGTGACGATGGTGACCCCCTTGGCGACGAGATCGGCAATCACGTCGTCAATGCCGCCTTCGGTGACGTCAAACACCAGCGCCGGCGTATCGCCGCGCTTGCCATCCATCTGGAAGAAGACCAGCTCGAGCCCGTTTTCGAGCCGGCCGGACAGCCAGAACGGCTCGGCCGCCCCTTCCTCGCGCTTGAGCTCGAGCCCGAACACGTCATTGTAGAAGCTCTCGGTGCGGGCAATGTCGGAAACTTAAAATACGATGCTGGCCGATTTCGGCTTGAATGCCATGGCGTCCTCCTGTGGCTGATATGCCTTGTTGCCGCGCTCAGCTGTTTTGTGAGCGCCGCACGATAAAAAGATGCCCATCGGGATCGTGGCTGGCGAAAATGCCGCCCTGTTGCAACAGGCCCGGCAGCAAAGCATCGCGAATGCGGCCATAGGCCAGATCAAGATTAAGCCCCGGCATCCCGTCGGGCATGGCGACGCCGCGCGCGCTTAGCTGGCGCTTGAGCGCGGTGATGCGCTGACGCAGGGCGGCATCGCTGAGATTCAGCAGATAGGCGATCTCACGGCGATTGTGGCCCGACAGGGTCAGGGCTGCGACGGCCTTGAGTGCCGGCGGCAAGGTGGCAAGCGTGGTGGTGAAGTCGGGTTGCTCGCCAGGCGGCGCGGGCTGGACCCGCAGGGCGTGCCAGTGGCTCTCGCGCAGCCTTCGCCGGCTGGCGCCCCTTGCGGCGAGCCTGGCGCGGTTGCGGATAATGCCGGCCAGCCAGCGGACATCCTGCGGGCCCGCAATCGCGCGGCCGCTGCGCACGGCTTCAAGCAGCGCATCCTGCACCAGATCGTCCGCTTCATCGGCCCGAAGCGTGGCGCGGCGAGCAATGGCCAGCAATTGGGCATAATGGCTTGGCCGCATGGCGTCTCCTTGGCGTGGGGGTGGCAAGGCCGATTGGTACGCCTGATCTCACCACAAACGCGGTGCCACACCGTGGGTAAGGCGGGTTCTGGTGCAATAGCCGAAGGGAGGCCCTAAGACGCCTTTTTCCGCTCAGCCCGCACTTCGGCTTCTGCCTGCGCCGCTTCGCGCTGCAACAGGCTGGAGAGGGCGGTCGGTGGCAGGGGTGGCGAAAACAGAAAGCCCTGCACTTCCGAGCAGCCCTGCGCGCGCACCATGGCGAGTTGTTCTTCGGTTTCGACGCCCTCGGCGGTGGTCGACATGCCCAGCGATTGGCCCAGGCCGATCACCGCGCGGATAATGGCCTGGCTATCCTGGCGGCTGGTGAGATCGGCCATGAAGGAGCGATCGATCTTGATTTTGTCGAAGGGGAAGGAGCGCAGATAGGACAGCGAGGAATAGCCGGTGCCGAAATCATCCATCGAAATGCGCACACCCATGGCGCGCAGTTCGTGCAGCGCCTTGAGCACGCTGTCGCTTTCGGCCAGCAGCAGGCTTTCGGTGATTTCGAGCTCGAGCCGGGTCGCGGGCAGGCGCGCATCGCTGAGCGCGGATTTGACCAGGCCCACCAGATCGCGGCTCTTGAACTGCACGGGCGACAGATTAACCGCCACGCGGATCTCGCCGGGCCAGGTAGCGGCGGTTTTACAGGCTTCGCGCAGCACCCATTCGCCGATCGGCACGATCAGCCCGGTTTCCTCGGCAATGGGGATGAATTCCACCGGCGAGACCGTGCGATCGTCATGGTCCCAGCGCAGCAGCGCCTCGACACAGGTGACCCGGTTTTCCTTGAGGCCGAGCAAAGGCTGATAGACCAGGCGCAATTCCTGGCGCTGCAGAGCCAGCCGCAAGCCGGCCTCGATGGTGCGGCGCTGCTGCAGCTCGGCATCCATGCCGGCTTCAAAGAAGTGATAAGTCGAGCGGCCTTCGCTCTTGGCCTTGTAGAGCGCCAGATCGGCATTCTTGACCAGGGTATCGGTCTTGATGCCATCGCCCGGCCCCAGCGCAATGCCGATGCTGACGCCGATCTCGATCTGCTGGCCGGCAATGTTCATCGGCGCCGAAATCGCCTTGATGATGCGGTCGGCCACCCGCGCCGCGTCGCTCGCACTTTCGACCGGCCGCATCAGGATGGCGAATTCGTCACCACCCAGCCGGGCCAACAGATCGGTTTCCCGCGTCGTGCCCCAAAGCCGTGCCGAAGCCTGCTTGATCACCTCGTCGCCCACCGCATGGCCCAAAGTGTCATTGACCGCCTTGAAGTGATCGAGATCGAGATACAGCACGGCGGCCATTTCGCCCCGGCTGAGGCCCGCCTCGGTTTTGGCCATCTGTTCGAGGAATTCGATGCGATTAGGCAGGTCGGTCAGAGCATCGTGCCGGGCCAGATGGCGAATGCGCGCCTCGGTCTGGCGCTGCTCGGTAATGTCCTCATGGGTCGACACCCAGCCGCCATCCTTCATCGGATGGTGCTGCATCAAGATGACCCGGCCATTGAGCTCATGCACGGTCTTGCCATATTCGCGCCGGGCGATCACCTCGCGCCGCCACACGATATATTCCTCGCGCGTACCCGACGAGCTCATGCCGACGTCGAACAAATGGCCCAGAATATCCTCGAGCTGGGTGCCCGGCTTATGCAGGCGCTCGGGCAGGTTGTAGATCTTGATATAGGGCTGGTTGCAGATGACCAGACGACCCTTGGGGTCGAACATGCAGAGGCCCTGGGAAATATTGTTGACCGCCGCGTCGAGCCGAATGTTCTGCCGCTCGAGCTCCAGCTTGCGCTTGGCGACGATTTCGGTGCGGGCGATCTCGTCGGTGACATCCTCATGGGTCACCACCCAGCCCAGCGCTTCGGAATAGACATGGGCGGTTTCGATCACCCGCCCGCCATGCACCATTTCCTGGCTTTTGTAGCGGGCGCCGCCGCGATTGGCCAAGAGTTCGCCGGTATAGGCCTCGTAAAAGCCCTGAGCACCCTGTTCGCGGTGATTGCCCAATTGGGCCGACAGTTCCACCACCTCTTCCAGGCTCATCCCCCGATGCACCTGATCGAAGCGGAAGCCGTAGAGATCGCGCCAGTTCTTGTTCCACATCACCAGCCGGAATTGCGGCGACCAGACGCAGAAACCATAGGGAATGTTTTCAAGGGCCGCATCGAGCAACAGGGCCTCGGCCATCTCGCTCAAGCTGCCGGCGTCTTCTGCTCGCACCAGCCGATATCTCCCCGCCCGATGCACCTGCATCCATGCTGGCGGGAAAGCTAGAGATTTCCCATTAACGAGCCATTAAGGCCCTGCCGGGACCGTGCAGTCCCGGCAGGAGAATCAGCTACTTGCCGGCTTTTTTATTGCGCGCTGCATAGGTCTTGAGGCGCAGACCGTTGAGCTTGATGAAGCCTTCGGCATCGTGATGATCATAGGTGCCCGAGCCTTCCTCGAAGGTCACCAGATCCATCGAATAGAGCGAATAGGGCGAGGTGCGGGCGATGACGCTGGCCGATCCCTTGTAGAGCTTGACGGTGACTTCGCCGGTGACGAATTCCTGGCTCTTGTCGATCAGCGCCTGCAGCATTTCGCGCTCGGGCGCATACCAGAAGCCATTATAGATCAGCTCGGCATATTTGGGCATCAACTCATCCTTGAGATGGGCTTCCCCGCGATCGAGCGTGATGGATTCGATGCCGCGATGGGCCACCAGCATGATCGTGCCGCCGGGGGTTTCGTAGAGCCCGCGCGATTTCATGCCGACGAAACGGTTTTCCACGAGATCAAGCCGGCCCACGCCATGCTTGCCGCCCAGTTCATTGAGCTTGGTGAGGAGGCTCGCCGGCGAGAGCTTTTCGCCATTGATCGAGACCGGATCGCCCTTTTCATAGCCGATGGTGATGATCTCGGCTTCGTTGGGGGCGTCTTCCGGATTGACGGTGCGCTGGGCGACATAATCGGGCGCCGGCACGGCGGGGTCTTCCAGCACCATGCCTTCGGAGGAGGTATGCAGCAGATTGGCATCGACCGAGAACGGGGCCTCGCCGCGCTTGTCCTTGGCGATCGGAATCTGGTTCTTTTCGGCATAATTGAGCAGCGCGGTGCGGCTCTGCAAATCCCATTCGCGCCAGGGCGCGATGACCTTGATCGAGGGGTCGAGCGCATTGGCGGTCAGTTCGAACCGCACCTGATCATTGCCCTTGCCGGTGGCGCCATGGGAAATGGCGTCGGCGCCGCTCTCCTGGGCGATCTGCACCAGGCGCTTGGCAATCAGCGGCCGGGCAATGGAAGTGCCGAGCAAATATTGGCCCTCATAGACTGTATTGGCGCGGAACATCGGGAACACGAAATCCCGCACGAATTCCTCGCGCAGATCCTCGATGTGGATTTCCTTGATCCCCATCAGTTCGGCTTTCTTGCGCGCCGGCTCGAGCTCTTCGCCCTGGCCCAGATCGGCGGTGAAGGTCACCACCTCGCATTGATAGGTCTCCTGCAGCCATTTGAGGATGATCGAGGTATCGAGCCCGCCCGAATAGGCCAGCACGACCTTCTTGATGTCTTTTGCCATGAAATTCCGCTCCCGGTATGATAGCGACACAATAGACCAGCCCCCGCGCAATATCCTTGCGATCATCGCAAGTTTGGCGCAGTTTGCGGCATATTATGCCACGATATAATTGAAACGACGCACGACATGCCAGAAACGCTCGACGCCATCGATCGCCGTATCCTGAGAGCATTGCAGCGCAATGCCCGCATGTCCAATGTCGAGCTGGCCAATGAAGTGGGCCTGTCGCCCTCGCCCTGCCTGCGCCGCGTCAAACTGCTGGAAGACCGGGGCGTCATCGACCAATATACCGCCCTGCTCAATGGTCCTGCCATCGGTCTGGGCCTGACTGTCTTCGCCCGCATCTGGTTCAAGACCCAGGACGCCCAGACCACGCACCAATTCGCCGAAACGGTGCGGAGCTATCCCGAAGTGGTGGAGTGCTACCTGACCACCGGGGAATGCGACGCCATCATGCGCATCGTCACGGCGGACCTGCACGCCTATTGGCGCTTTCAGTCCGACTATCTGATGCGCATCCCCAGCGTGCAAAGCGTCAAGACCGACGTGCCCATGGAAACCATCAAGCGGAGTTATGAACTGCCGCTGGCGTGATGCATTGGAAGGCTCGCTTCGCCACGCCTGGCGGGCTATGGCTAGAATATTCAACACGCGGAAAATCTCATGCCCGGCTTCGTTCCCGATCTTCCCGTCATCCTGGCCTTTGCGCTGGCGACCGTGGTTCTGGCCATCACGCCGGGGCCGGATATGGCGCTGCAGCTCAGCCGGGCGATCAATTATGGCCGCGCGCATGGCCTGGCCTGCATGGCCGGCGCCATGGCGGGGATCATGGTGCATACCACGCTGGTCGCCCTGGGCATTTCCGTGCTGATCATTGCCGCGCCGCCCCTGTTCCTCGGGCTCAAGATCGTCGGCGCACTCTATTTGCTGTGGCTGGCCTATCAGGCCGTGGTGCATGGCGGGGGCCTGCGCATTGCCGAGGCCGCCAAGCGGCCGCCCAGTGTGGGCCAGAGCTTTGCCACCGGCATTGGCATTAACCTGCTCAATCCCAAGGTCGTGCTGTTCTTCGTGACCTTCCTGCCCCAGTTCGTCGATGCGCATGATCCCTCGGCCACCGGAAAACTGTTCTTTCTCGGTGCCGAATTCGTGCTGCTCTCGATCCCGCTGGGCGTCGCGACCGTGTTCGCCGCCGATTGGCTGGCCGCCGCCTTCCGCCACAGCAAATGGGTAGAACGCGCCCTCAACTGGAGCTTTGCGGCGATCTTCACCACCTTCGCCGTGACTATCCTTACCGCACAAGCCCGCCACTAGTTATGCTGGTCGCGCTCCCGAAGCGGAAAAGTCTGCAACTTTTCCTGGTCACGCTCTCATGAATTACCGCCACGCCTTTCATGCCGGCAATTTTGCCGATGTGGTCAAACACCTGATCCTGGTCCGCATTCTGGACTATCTCAAGCGCAAGCCCGCCGCCTTCCGCGTGCTCGATACCCATGCCGGCGTCGGCCTCTATGATCTGGAGGGTGATCAGGCCGAACGCACCGGGGAATGGCTCGAGGGCATTGCGCGCCTGGTGCAAACCGGCCTGCCCCCCGCAGCGGCGGAGCTGGCAAAACCCTATCTCGACGTAGTCAAAGCGCAGAATCCCGACGGGCAATTGCGCTTCTATCCCGGCTCGCCCCTCATCACCCGCTCCTTGCTGCGCGACCAGGACCGGCTCTTTGCGCTCGAACTGCACCCGGCCGATGCCGCGGCGCTGCACGAAAACTTTGCCGGCGATTTCCAGACCCGCGTCACCCATCTCGACGGCTGGGCCGCCCTGGGCACCCATCTGCCGCCCAAGGAAAAGCGCGGCCTGGTCCTGATCGACCCGCCCTTCGAAGAAAAGGGCGAATTCACCCGCATGGTGGCTGGGCTGGGCAAAGGCCATCGCCGCTGGCCCGGCGGGATCTTTGCCTTCTGGTATCCGATCAAGGAGCCGAGCGAAGTCGAAAGTTTCGTGGCCGACCTCAAGGCCACGGGCATTCCCAAAATCCTGCGCATCGAACTCACCATCCGCGCGCCCTCCACGCCCGCGCGGCTGTTTGGTACTGGCATGATCGTGGTCAATCCGCCCTATGCGCTGGAGGAGGAAATGAAGACGCTGCTGCCGCCTCTGTCGGCATTGTTGGCCGAGGAAGGTCGTGGTGGGTTCAAGATTGACTGGGTGGCGGGGGAGTAAGAAGCCCCCTCACCCATGCTCCGATACCATCAAAGCCCCGGTGTCATTCACCACCCACGATGTCATTCCCGCGAAAGCGGGAACCTCTGTTTCCCTTTGGCCACCGCAAACGGAGGTCCCCGCTTTCGCGGGGATGACACCGTGGAATTGGATGCATTGAGCGGATTGGCGGCGTCAGAACGGCGACATTCAGAGCTTGAACTCGTAATATTTGATCGTGTCCTCATCCCCATCAAAGCGGCGATAGAGGCCATTGGCTGCCTCATTGTCGAGTTCGGTGCCCAGCCAGGCTTCCTTGCACCCCAGCTCCCGCGCCCAGGCGAACAGTTCGGTCAACATGGCCGTCGCAATGCCCTGCCGCAGATAGGCGCTGCTCGTTCCCACTTCATCGACATAAAACTCGGTGACCTTGTCCGGGTGGTAATGGACCACGCCCGTGCATTGCCCGACGACCAGATCGCCATCAAAAGCCAGCACCATCAGATGCCCCGGCGCGGCGAGATAGGTCGCCAACCGGTCTGACTGCACGGGTTCATCGAACACATCGGCGGCGATGTTGGTGAGGAGGGACGCGTCTGGGGCCGTTATCCGGCGACAGACGACGCTCATGGGTTAGACACCAGCCAGCGCGTCGCGGTCTTTCTTGCTCAGGCGTTCGCTTTCGCTCTTGAGCTGGCCGCAGGCGGCGAAGATGTCGCGGCCGCGCGGGGTGCGGACGGGGCTGGCATAGCCGGCTTTGTTGACGATATCGGCAAAGCGCTCGATGCGGCTCGAGGGGGAGCAGCCGTAATTGGTGCCCGGCCAGGGATTGAACGGGATGAGGTTGATCTTGGCGGGAATCCCGGCCAGCAGCCGCACCAGTTCGCGCGCATCGGCATCGCTGTCATTGATGCCGTCCAGCATCACATATTCGAAGGTGATGCGGCGGGCGTTGCTGAGGCCCGGATAATTGCGGCAGGCGTCGAGCAGCTCGGCGATCTTCCATTTCTTGTTGATCGGCACCAGCACGTCGCGCAGATCGTCATTCACGGCATGCAGGGAAATGGCCAGCATGACATCGATCTCGCGGCCGGTCGGCTCGATGAACGGCACGACGCCGGACGTGGACAAAGTGATGCGGCGCTTGGAAAGGCTCATGCCGTCACCGGCCGAAGCGATCAGCAGCGCCTGCTTCACATTGTCGAAATTGTAGAGCGGCTCGCCCATGCCCATCATCACGATATTGGTGATGGCGCGGCTTTCCCCGCCAGGGACCAGGCCCCCATCATCCGGGCGCACACCACCGGGAAAATCACCCAGGCGTTCGCGGGCCATCAGAATCTGGCCCAGGATTTCGCCCGCCGTCAGATTGCGCACCAGCTTCTGCGTGCCGGTATGGCAAAAGGTGCAGGTCAGCGTACAGCCCACTTGCGAGGAGACGCAGAGCGTCCCGCGATCTTCCTCGGGGATATAGACGGTTTCGATTTCGACCGGGGGATAGTTCGGATTGGCCGGATCGCGGAAGCGGAACAGCCATTTGCGGGTGCCGTCGGACGAGACCTGCTCGGAGGCGATCTCGGGGCGATCGAGAATAAAGGTATCGGCCAGCTTCTGCCGCACCGGCTTGGCCACATTGGTCATGCGCTCGAAATCGGTGACGCCATTGACATAGAGCCAGTTCCACAACTGGCTCGCGCGCATGCGGGCTTCCTTGTCGGCGGCGATGCCGGCCGTGGTCAGCGCCTCGGCCAATTGCAGCTTGCTCAGGCCGATCAGCGACGGCCGGCTCGCCGCAGCGGGGCGGATAGCAGACGAGTGATCGAGATTAAGCGCAATGCTCATGGCAAAGGGGTCCAGACGTGACGGAAGCGCGGGCCAATAGCATATAGGACAGCTTTAGGCAAAGTCACGGGGCGGGGAGGTGCTTTGCTTGCGGCGCAGGGACCCCAGTAGACCTCATCCTGAGCTTGTCGAAGGACGAGGGCGTGGCACACCGGCCTCCACTCGCTCGACCTCGTGGTTCGACAAGCTCACCATGAGGTCTTCTTGGCAGCGGCGCTCACCCGGCGCCGTTGCTAGCAGCTGCTCGCCGATTGCGATGCAGCGGTCGCGCCGGACAGCGAAAAGGTCTGCACCACTTTGATGCCGGCAGCGCTGGTGCCTTCCACGGTCAGGCTCGACCCGGCGCGGATGGCGCTGGCGAGCGCCCCCGACTGGGCGGCATCGTCGAGCCATGCCGCATCGTTCTGGGTGAAGAGATTAAAGCTCTGCCCGCTGACGGTCACCGTGGCCATGCTGTCGGGCTGGAAGGAGAAGCCGGCAACCAGGTTGAATTCATTGGCGACACTCTCGCCCGGCCGGTTGGTGATATAGAGATAGCTTTGGGTATAGCCATCGGGCTCGGGCTGCACGCTGGTCGGCTTGGTCATGGCAAAGCATACTGCGCCCGCGCTGTCATTGGCGGCATAGCTCGACCAGGCCCGGTGCTCGCCCAAGAGCCGCACTGATTGCGCCATGGCTGCATGGGGCAGCATCACAATGGCGGCAAGAGCAAGTGCGGCAGCGAGTTTGGTCATCTTGGCCTCTGGATATGCAATGGGGCGAGCCCTTTTGGACCCGCCCCGAATTATGGCGTTTCGCCCGAACCGGGCAAGGCAAATTACGTGCAGCGAAGTTACTTGCAAGCCGCGTCGATGGCGTTGACGGCCGCGGTGGCGCCGGACAGCGAATAGGTGTCGGTCGTATTGGTGCCGCGCTGGCTGGTGCCCTTGATGACGAGGTTACTGCCCGCCTTGAAGGCCGCCACGAACCCGGCTTCATCCCCGGTCGAGGCGAGCCAGGCGGCCGAGCCTTCGGTGACCATGGGATAGGTCTTGCCATCGATGGCCGCGCTCGCGCCGGCATTGGTGGAATTATAGGGATAGCCGATGATCGTCTGCACCTCGTTCTTGGTGCCCATGCCCTTGCGATGGATGATCATGAAATGGATCGGGTCGCGATTGGCGCCGGCCGGCTCGCTTTTCTGCGGCGTCGCCGACACATAGCAGATCACGCCGGAAGCATCGGTCGCCTGCCAGGCGGTCCAGGCGTTGAAAGTCCCCAGTTCGGTCGCCTGCTGCGCTTGGGCGGCAGGGGCCAGAGCCATGATTGCGGCGACCGCGAGCCCAAGCGTCAGGCCACCGGTTTTCGTCGTCATTGCCAATTTCTTCCTCATCATCAGATCCGGGTTGGGAGGAGCTTGCCCGCTTCAACTTGCCCCAACATGGTTACCAAGGTGTCAAACGCCGCCGCATCCAACCGATTTGTCTCAAATGCGAGCCAATCGCGGCGGCATTTTGGCGTATAGCCCATCATGGCCCCCGGTTTGCGCCGTCGCGGTTAACAATGTGCTAACACTTGCGTTACCTTAAGCGGCCAAAGGATAACTTTGCTCCACCACATAGGGGCCGCCCCCCACCGAATCCTTGCTCGAATAAAGCACGAACCGGCCCACCGGAAAGCTCAACGGCTCGAACCGCCCGGCCTCGGCCATGAAGCGGGCGACATCTTCGGCGCTGGAATTGCGCAGGCGCGCCAGCGACACATGCGGCACGAATTTGCGCCCTTCCGGCGGCAGGCCGGCCCGCTGCAATACCCGCTCCTGCGCCGCCTGCAGGCGGGTCAGCGCCTCGTTCATCTCCACCCCGGCATAGAGCGCGCGCGGCTTGTCGCCGCCGAAAATCCCCAAATGCGTCAGGCGGATGGAAAAGCGCAGCGAATTGGAGAGCCGATCGAGACTATCGACCACCTCATTGGCGGTCTGGTGATCGACATCGCCGATAAAGCGCAGCGTGATGTGGTAATTTTCGGGGTCGATCCAGCGCGCCCCGGTCAACCCGCCCCGCTTGAGCGAGAGGGCAAATCCCACATCGGCCGGGATTTCGAGGCCGGTAAAGAGCCTGGGCATGGGCTCCTCCTCTAGTGGATCAGTCACGCGATTCGTGGTTTGACCCTAACACAAGCGCGTCATGGGGCCAGTCCAAACGTCGCGGGGCCCCGTTCGGTCTTGTAAACGACTGGTCTCCCATCCATATTGTGCGTCAAGTGGCGAAACAATGCGCCCACCGGCGGTGCAACGGACCGCTCTACCAATTGGGAAAGGAAACCGACTATGGCTGAATATGACCGTCAGACCCTCGGTGCGCGGGCCGGCTCGGCCTTGGCCATCGACGAGGGCCTGCGCAGCTACATGCTGCGCGTCTACAATTACATGGGTATCGGGCTGGTTGTGACCGGGCTTGCTGCCTGGTTCGCTGCTTCCGCCGCCATCACCACCAATCCGGACGCCGCCGTGGGCCAGCTGGCCAATGGCCAGTATGTCACCCAGTGGGGCGCCCTGCTCTATGCAAGCCCGCTGCAATGGGTCGTGATGCTCGCGCCGCTCGCCTTTGTGATGGTGCTGAGCTTTGGCATCAACAAGCTCTCGGTGCCGGCCGCACAGGCCGTGTTCTGGGCCTTTGCCGCCATTATGGGCGTGTCGCTCAGCTCGATCTTCCTGGTCTATACCGACGCTTCGATCGCCAAGGTGTTCTTCATCACCGCCGCGACCTTTGGTGCCATGAGCCTTTACGGCTATACCACCAAGCGCGACCTGACCCAGATGGGCAGCTTCCTGTTCATGGGCCTGATCGGCCTGATCATCGCTTCGCTGGTCAATATCTTCATGCAGTCCTCCATGCTCGAATTCGCCATCTCGGCGGTCGGCGTGCTGATCTTTGTGGGCCTGACCGCCTATGACACGCAGAAGATCAAGGAAGGCTATTCGGAGTCGCACGGCGCCGATGTGCTGGCCAAGGGCGCTATCATGGGCGCGCTGAGCCTCTATCTCGACTTCATCAACCTGTTCCTGATGCTGCTCCGCCTGTTCGGCAATCGCGAGTAAGCACCAGCTTCCTTGATTGGACGATCAAGGAATTTGGTTGGACGACAGATCGGACCGCATCCTAAAAGGGATGCGGTCCTTTTCTTTTGCCGGGTTATGAGCCGTGTCCACCCCCATCCTGCGTCCCTTCGCCTGGGCCGATATTCCCGCCATTACCGCCATCTACCGGCACTATGTGGAAACCACGGCGATCACCTTTGACACCGAGGCACCGGGCGAAGCGGCCATGGCGGAAAAATTCGCCCATCTGGTCGCGCTGGGCCACCCCCTGATGGTGGCCGAACAGGATGGCAAGGTGCTCGGCTATGCCTATGCCAGCTTCTATCGCCCCCGCGCCGCCTATCGCTTCACCTGCGAGGATTCGATCTATCTCGACCCCACGGCGACCGGCAAAGGGCTGGGCAAGTTGCTGCTGACCGAGCTTCTGGCGCAGTCGAGGGCCTTTGGCTTCAAGCAGATGCTGGCGGTGATCACGGCCGACACCGCCAATTCCATCGCCATCCACGAAAAGTTCGGCTTTATCCGGGTCGGGCGCTACGAAGCCGTCGGCTACAAATTCGATCGCTGGCACGACATCGTGCATCTGCAACTGGCGCTCTAGCCGATGACCATCCTGCACCTCATGGTCGGCCTGCCCTGTGCGGGCAAGAGCACCAGGGCCAGGCAGCTGGAGGCCGAAACGGGTGCATTGCGGCTGACGCCGGACGAATGGCACATCCAGCTGTTCGGCGACGACGTGGCCGACCCCGACCACGACCGGCGCCATGATGCGGTCGAAGTGCTGATGTGGCGGGTTGCCAGTGTGGCGCTGCAGAAGGGGATCGACGTGATCCTCGATTTCGGCTTCTGGGCCCGCGTCGAGCGCGAGGACTTTGCGGCCCGCGCGGCGGCGTTGGGGGCCATGACCAAAATCCATTTCATGGATGTGCCGCGTGACGAGCTATTGGCTCGCCTGGCGCGGCGCAATGCCGAAGCGCCCGAGCATGCCTTTATCATCCCTGAGAGCGACCTGCTGGGCTGGCTGGCGCGCTTCGAGCCACCGACAGCGGATGAACTGGCTGTGATCGCGGCGGCCGGCCGCCGGCAGCACTAGACCTCATCCTGAGCTTGTCGAAGGGCGAGGGCGTGACATAGAAGCCTCCACTCGCCCGACCTCGTGGTTCGACAAGCTCACCAGGAGGTCTTTCACAATCAGGACGCATCGATGACGCCGCAAAAAACTCTGGCCCATGATGCCTGGAGCCCCTTCCACCCACGCGAACTGGCGCAGCGGCTTGCGGGCGTGTCGCGGCCCTGGTGCATTGTCGGCGGCTGGGCGCTGGACCTCTGGCATGGTCATGAGACGCGCGAGCATGAGGATATCGAATTCACCGTGCTGCGCGGCGATGTGAGCCTGTTCCGACAAGCCCTGTCGGACCTCGAATTCTATGCGACCGGCAGCGGCATGGTTGACTATCTGCCCGATGGGCAGGAGCCGCCCGCGGATATTTTCCAGATCTGGTGCCAGGACCCGGCGGCGCAGCGCTGGCGGGTCGATATGATGATCGAGCCGGGCACGCCGGATATGTGGGTCTATAAACGGGACCCGGGCGTCACCCGACCGCGGGCCGAGATGGTCGCGGTGACGCCGGATGGCCTGCCCTATCTCAAGCCTGCAGCTATCCTGCTATTCAAGGCAAAGCTGGCCCGGGATAAGGACGTGGCGGATTTTGCCAACGCGGTGCCGAAGCTGGAAATCGCGGAACGGGCATGGCTGAAGGCGATGCTGGAGCGGGCGCATCCGGGGCACGAATGGATTGGGCGGCTGTAGAGCCGCGATCTGCGGCGCCAGCTACACCAACACTTTCCACATGGGATAGCCGTTGACCACTCGGCCGCTGGCTTGCGGGCCATCCGCTTGCCAGCCACGGCTTTCATAGAAGGCGCGGGCTGTGCTGGTGCTTTCGAGCCGGCCTTCGCGATGGCCCAGCGCGACGAGCGCCTGTTCCAATCGGGCGAGCAGGGCTGTGCTGATGCCGGCAAAACGCGCTTGGGGAGCGACATAGTTGAGCGCCACTGTGCCGTCCTTCGTTACCGCGCCGACGGCCACGATCGCGCCGTCGCGCTCGGCCACGTAGAGTTCGAGATCGGGATTGGCCAGCATGCCGGCGACGCCCGCTTGGCTCTTATTGCGCGTCCAGGCGGCAATGGCGCCGGCATTCTTGCCGTGGTCGGCGGCGCAGAGTTCGGTGATCGAGGCGGTCAGCACCTGGCTCATGGCGGGCACATCGGCCGCAATGGCGCGGCGAATGCGCAGTGTCACCCCACCACCGCCAATTGCGGATCGAGCACGCGCAGCACCTGGCTGAGGTCATGGCCGCGCTTGAGGATGCGGCCCTGCTGGTTGGTGACCGAATATTGCCCCTGGCGATTGCGCAGCTTGGGCGATTTTTCGACGATGAACAGCGGGCGTTCGGAGACGCGGGCGTAAATGGAGAAGACGGCGCGCTCGCGCAAAAAGTCCATGGCATAGTCGCGCCACTCGCCTGAGGCCACCTTGCGACCATAGACCGACAGGATCAGCATCAGCTCGCGGCGATCGAACGCCACGATGGGCATGGCCTTGGCCTGAGGCACACTGGAAGGCGCCTCTCCGGAATGGACCAGAGCCAGGCTAACCGTCTTGTCATGCGGCGTACGGCCTTGCACCGGTAACGCTCTCTCCGCTTGTCAACGCAGTGTCATGATTGCGGCATTTGCCTTTGCGCGCAAGGGTGCATGTCCAATCCTATGGCGGGGAGACAAAATACCCAATTTCGAACACAGTTTTTCCCTCACAGCGCCAGATTGGGCGGTCAGGTTCTCAGCATTGCCTCCAGTGGTTGGCAGCCGGACCGAACGAGCCCCCAAACCATGACGTTCGGCTGCCAACCAACCTTTTAGTTGACCAAGTCAGTCTATCGCTCCCGTTCTTGCCCCCAGGAACGGGAGTTCTTTTTGTCTGGACGCCGGCTTAGCGTTCGAAGGCTGCGGCGCCCAGGATCGGGCCGGGCAGCCCATCCTTTTCCTGCTGCACGATGACGGCCATGCCGGTATTTTCCGCCAGCATTTCGGGCAGCGGTAGTTTGAGATCCGCCCCCGTCGCGCTTTCCCACATGCCCAGCGCCTGCCGGCCGGTCACCACCTGGGTATAGACCATGGTCTTGCCGGCATTCTCGCCCTTGTCGATGGCGACATCCGCCCGATCGAGATAGGTCACCAGCCACACCACCGCATTGCCGAAATCGGCATTGGGCGGCACGGCGATCTTGAGCATGTCGTCCTGTCTGGTGATGTCCACGGACAGGGGGAGCGTCGCCCGATCGAGCGCTCCATGCACTTCGTTGCGGCGCGAACCGACCACGCCCTTGTCGCCATTGACTACCATTTGCGGGGTATAGATGCGCGAGGAGCCCCAGCTTTTGGCATAGGCGCGCTGGCGATCGGAATAATCGGCTTTGCCGAACGTGTCTTCCCAGCCGACATAATCCCAATAATCGACATGATAGGCGAGCGCGATGACATCGCCCTCTTCGGCGAGGCTGGTCAGCAGCGCATCGGCCGGCGGGCATTGCGCGCAGCCTTGGCTGGTAAACAATTCGACCACGGCCTTGGGGCGGTCATGCACTTTTTCCGCACCGGCCGGAAGGGCCAGGAGGAGGAAGGCGGCAATGCCGGAGACCGGTGCAAATAGGGAACGGGATATCATGGGCAAACTTGTAAGCTGGCCCTGACAAGCCCCGCCAGTCAAAAGAGGGTGAGAGCAGGAAAAACGCCGCCAGCGTTTCCTTCATGCCACGGTGCAAAGAAAATGGCGGCCCCGAGGCACCGCCATTTCCAATTCGGCAGGTGAGCCGTGTTTACGCGGCGACGAGGCTGCGCAGCACGTAATGCAGGATGCCGCCATTCTTGTAGTAATCGAGCTCATTGGCCGTATCGATGCGGCAGAGGGTCTGCACATTGAGCACGCTGCCATCGGCGCGGGTGATCTTGACGGTCACCTGAGCGCGCGGCGCGATCTCGGTGACGCCTTCGATATCGACGGTTTCCGAACCATCCAGCCCCAGGCTCTGCCAGCTCTCGCCGTCCTTGAACTGCAGCGGGATGACGCCCATGCCGACCAGGTTGGAGCGATGGATACGCTCGAAGCTCTGGGCGATGACAGCGCGCACGCCGAGCAGGTTGGTGCCCTTGGCAGCCCAGTCACGCGACGAGCCCGTGCCATATTCCTTGCCGGCAAAGATCACCAGCGGCGTGCCGGCGGCCTGATAGGCCATGGCGGCGTCGTAGATCGCCATCTGAGAGCCATCGGGGCCCTTGGTATAGCCACCCTCGACGCCATCGAGCATCTGGTTCTTGATGCGGATATTGGCGAAGGTGCCGCGCATCATCACTTCATGATTGCCGCGACGGGCACCATAGGAATTGAAATCGCGCGGGGCGACCTGGCGTTCTTCGAGATATTTGCCAGCGGGGGTCGAGGCCTTGAACGAGCCGGCCGGGGAAATGTGGTCGGTGGTGATCGAATCAAGGAACAGTGCGAGCACCTTGGCCTTTTCGACATTGGTGATGGGCTTGGGCTCCATCGACATGCCTTCGAAATAGGGCGGGTTCTGCACATAGGTGGAAGACGAATTCCACTTATAGGTCTCGCCGCCATCGACGGCGATGCCCTGCCAATTGGTGTCGCCCTTGAACACGTCCGAATAGCGGGCGCGGAACATTTCGGCGGTCACGTGCTTGCGCACGATCTCGGCGATCTCGTGGTTGGAAGGCCAGATATCCCTCAAGTAGACCGGCTGGCCATTGCTGCCAATGCCGAGCGGCTCGGTGGTGACATCGACATTGAGCGAGCCGGCCAGCGCATAGGCCACCACCAGCGGCGGGGAGGCCAGGTAATTGGCGCGCACATCCGGATTGACGCGGCCTTCAAAGTTACGATTGCCCGACAGCACCGAGCAGGCCACCAGCTTGTTCTCGTTGATGCAATCGGAAATGGCCTGCGGCAGCGGGCCGGAATTGCCGATACAGGTGGTGCAGCCATAGCCGACAAGGTTAAAGCCCAGCGCGTCCAGATCTTCTTGGAGGCCCGCGGCGGTCAGGTAGTCGGTAACCACCTGCGAGCCGGGGGCCAGCGAGGTCTTGACCCAGGGCTTGGAATTGAGCCCCAGCGCCCGCGCCTTGCGGGCAACGAGGCCCGCGGCCACCAGCACCGAAGGATTGGACGTATTGGTGCAGGAGGTGATCGCGGCGATCACCACATGGCCGTCATTGATACCATATTCCGCGCCTTTGACGGGGAAAGCGGCTTCCTCGGGAATGTCGTCGACGCCGGTGGCGCCTTCATCGACAAAGCGCGATTCCTGCTTGTCGGCCGGCAGGCGGGTGCGTTCGGCACGGCCACCGGCCAGCTCGGGCAAAGCCTTGGCGAAGGAGGTAGCAGCATCCTTGAGGGCCACACGGTCCTGCGGACGTTTGGGACCGGAGAGCGAGGGAACAACGGTCGAGAGGTCGAGGTCGAGCGTCGAGGTGAAGACCGGATCGGGCGAATTGGTTTCGCGGAACATGCCCTGGGCCTTGGAATAGGCTTCGACCAAGGCAACGCGCTGCGGATCGCGGCCCGAGGTGGTCAGGTATTTCAGCGTATCCGTATCGACCGGGAAATAGCCGCAGGTCGCGCCATATTCGGGGGCCATATTGGCAATGGTCGCCTGGTCTTCGAGGCTGAGGTAATCGAGGCCCGGGCCGTAGAATTCCACGAACTTGCCGACCACGCCCTTCTTGCGCAGCATTTCGGTGACGGTCAGCACCAGATCGGTGGCGGTGATGCCTTCATTGATCTTGCCGGTGAGCTTGAAGCCCACGACTTCGGGGATCAGCATGGTGATCGGCTGACCCAGCATGGCAGCCTCGGCCTCGATGCCGCCCACGCCCCAGCCCAGCACGGCCATGCCATTGACCATGGTCGTGTGCGAATCGGTGCCCACCAGGGTGTCGGGATAGGCGACGGTTTCGCCATTCTCGTCCTTGGTCCACACGGTCTGGGCCAGATATTCGAGATTGACCTGATGGCAGATGCCGGTGCCGGGGGGCACGACGCGGAAATTATCGAAGGCCGACTGGCCCCAGCGCAGGAATTCGTAGCGCTCGCCATTGCGCTCATATTCGAGCTCGACATTTTGCCCGAAGGACAGCGCCGTGCCGAAGCTATCCACCATCACCGAGTGATCGATGACCAGATCGACGGGAACCAGCGGATTGATCTTCTGCGGATTGGCACCGAGCTTGGCGGTGGCGTCGCGCATGGCGGCAAGATCCACCACGGCGGGAACGCCGGTGAAATCCTGCATCAGCACGCGGGCCGGACGGTAGGAGATTTCATGCTCGGAGGTGCGGGTCGTCAGCCACGTAGCGACGGCCTCGATATCGGCCTTGGTGACCGTGCGGTTGTCTTCGAAACGCAGCAGGTTTTCCAGCACCACTTTCATCGAATGGGGCAGGCTCGACACGCCCTTGAGGCCGTGCTTTTCGGCTTCGGCGATGGAATAATAGGTATAGGTCTTGCCGCCGACCGTAAGGGTCGATTTGGACTTGAAGCTGTTTACTGAGGTCACGGTGCTCCGCCCTTTGCTGGAATTGCTGCTGACGCGACAAGCGCAGTCGGAAAAGCTCCCGAAATCCGCCGGATAGCGCCGCCTTTTCTGGAATGACTCCAATCTGTGACGGCTTATAGACACTAAAGATTGCCCTTGCCAGTCTTGCCTTTGGTTCAATACGAGATGGGGTCATGACGCAAAGGCAAGCCTATCCATCTTTAGTGCTGCGCGCGCAGGGGCTTGCCTGTGGTCGCGGCGGCTTGCCGCTGGCCGATGACATGAGCTTTGCGGTCCATGGCGGCACCTGTCTTTTATTGCGCGGGCCCAATGGCACCGGCAAGACCACGCTGCTGCTGACACTGGCCGGGATCGTCGCGCCACTCGCCGGATTTTTTGCCCTGGAAGGAGCGGACCCAGAGGCTGGGCCGCTGCTGCATTATAGCGGCCATCGCAATGCCACCAAGCCGCGCCTCAGCGTAGCGGAAAATCTGGGCTTCTGGGCCGCGGTCAATGGCGCGACAGGCGATAGCGTGGAAACCGCTCTTGATCGCGTCGGACTGGGTGATCTGGCCATGCTTGATGCGGGTTATCTCTCTGCGGGGCAAAGCCGGCGCCTGGCATTGGCGCGGTTGCTCGTGACGCAGCGGCCGGTCTGGCTGCTCGATGAGCCGACGGCGGCACTAGACGCCGAGGGCCATCAATTGGTGACCGACCTGATCGACGGACATCTGGATGCCGGCGGCATTGCCATTGCCGCCACGCATGACCCGATCACCCTGCCCGATGCCGCCCGCATGGAAACCCTGGCTTTGGGCAAGGCCGCATGAGGGCATTTTCCGCCATTATCGGCCGTGAACTGGCGCTGGCTTTGCGCGGTGGCGGCGATGTGCTGACGCTGGTGCTGTTCTTCATCATCACCGGGGCCATCGTGCCCTTTGCCGTTGGCCCCGATAAAGCACTGTTGGCCACCATTGCGCCGGGCATTATCTGGATCGCGGCCTTCCTCGCCATGCTGCTGGGGCTC
Organism: Devosia neptuniae; assembly: GCF_025452235.1. NCBI lineage: Bacteria > Pseudomonadati > Pseudomonadota > Alphaproteobacteria > Hyphomicrobiales > Devosiaceae > Devosia > Devosia neptuniae. The sequence continues at coordinate 1,408,475 of NZ_CP104965.1, read as the reverse complement.
GACCGGCTGTTCCGCCCCGATCATGAAGACGGCACGCTGATCCTGCTGCGCCATGCCGAGCTGCCGCTCTCGGCCACCATTGCCGCAAAAGTGATCGCCCATTGGTTGCTGACGGCGCTGCCGCTGATACTCGCCAGTCCGATCCTTGCCGTGCTGCTGGCCATGGATCTTTCCGCCTTCTGGCGCATGGTGCTCTCGCTGCTGCTGGGCACCCCGGCACTGGCCGCTTTCGGCGCCATTGGCGCGGCGGTGACCGTGGCGATAAGGCGCGGCGGGCTGATCGCCCCCATTCTCATCGCACCCCTCTCCGTGCCCGTATTGATCTTCGGCACCGGGGCGATCAGCGCCACCCAATCGAGTGCCGCGCTGCTGTTTCTTGCGGCATTGAGCCTCATGGCCGTGGCGCTGGCTCCCTTTGCCGCCGCCCTTGCGATAAGCTCGGCCGAGGATTAGAGCGCTGATGTCATGACTATCCAAACCACACCCAAACAGAGCTGGTGGAGCCGCATCGCCCATCCCGGGCAATTCGTCGCCTGGACCCGTCCCCTGCTCTGGCCGCTCACCATCCTCACCGTCCTGCTGTTCGTGGTGGGGCTATGGTTTGCCCTCTATAATTCGCCGCAGGATTATCAAATGGGCGATACGGTACGCATCATGTATGTGCACGTACCCACCGCCTGGCTCAGCCAGTTCGTCTATGCGGTGATGGCGGTTTCGGCACTGGGTTCGCTGGTCTGGCGCCACCCCATGGCCGATGTGTCGATGAAAGCGGCAGCGCCTCTAGGCGCGACCTTTACCGCTCTGGCGCTGTTTACCGGCTCACTCTGGGGCCGGCCCACCTGGGGCACGTTCTGGGAATGGGACGGGCGCATGACTTCGACCCTGGTGCTGCTGTTCATCTATCTGGGCATTATTGCCCTATGGCGCGCCTTTGACGATCAGCTGCGCGCCGCTCGCGTCATTGCCGTCTTTACCCTTGTGGGCGCTGTTAACATTCCCATTATCAAATTCTCGGTCGATTGGTGGAGCACGCTGCACCAGCCCGCCAGCGTCTTCCGCGCCGACGGCCCGCGCATGCCGGGCTCAATCCTGACGCCGCTTTTTGTGATGTTTTTCGCGTTTACATTCCTGTTCCTCGTGCTGCACCTCAAAGCCATGCATACCGAGGTCAGCCGCCGCCGGGTCATGGCGCTGGAGCGGCAGGCCGCGCAGGGAGCCAAATCGTGATCGATCTCGGGCCGCACGCCGTTTTCATCGTCGCCGCCTATGCCGGAGTGACCTTGGCCGTCGCCGCACTGATTGTCTGGACCCGCCTCGATGCACGGCGTGTCGCCAAAAAACTGGCAGATCTCGAAGCCCGCGGTATTCGCCGCCGCTCGGCGGGTCCGGCCTGATGCGCTATGTGCTGTTTGCCCTGCCGCTGCTGCTGCTGGTCGCGCTGGTTGCGATCTTTGCCTCATCCATGGACCGCGACCCTTCGCTGGTCCGCAGTGTCCTGATCGACAAGCCCGCGCCGGCCTTTGCCATGGAAGCAGTGCCCGAACTGGGCGTTCCGGGCTTTGATACTGCTGCGCTCAAGGGCGAAGTCACCGTGGTCAATGTCTTTGCCAGCTGGTGCCTGCCCTGCCGGGCCGAGCATCCGCTGCTCGAGGCACTCAAGGATGTCGCCAAGGTCCGCCTCTTCGGCATCAACCAATCCGATGCGCCCGAAAACGCCCGCGCCTTCCTCGCCGAACTGGGCAACCCTTATGACGCAGTCGGCGCAGATCGTGACCGGCGTGTCTCGATCGATTGGGGTGTCTATGGCGTGCCCGAAACCTTCGTGGTCAATGCCGATGGCATCATCACCTTCAAGCATGTCGGTCCGCTGACGCCGCAGGCGGTAACCGATCACCTGATGCCCGCCATCGAAAAGGCCCGGCTCTAGCATGGCGCTCCTCTGGCGCAGCATATTACTGGTCCTGATGATGGGAGGAGCCGCCATGGCCGACGATCTCATTACCGCCGCCCGCCAAGGTGACATTGCCGCTATAACGGCGCAGATCGCCGCTGGAGCCGATCTGGAAGCGCGCGATGCCGAGGGGGCAACGGCCCTGCTGGTCGCGACCCATGCCAACAATATCGAGGCGGCAAGGTTGCTGATCGAGGCCGGGGCCGACGTCAATGCCAAGGACGCCATTGCCGACAGCCCCTATCTCTATGCCGGGGCACGAGGGCACCTCGAAATCCTCAAGCTGACGCTGACCCACGGCGCCGATCTGACCAGCACCAACCGCTATGGCGGCACGGCCTTGATTCCGGCCGCAGAGCGCGGCCATGTGGAAACCGTAGCGACGCTGATCGCGGCGGGCGTCGCTGTCGATCACGTCAACCGGCTGGGCTGGACTGCGCTGCTGGAGGCCATCATCCTTGGAGATGGCGGGCCGCGTCACGTCGCCATCGTCAAATTGCTGCTCGACGCCGGGGCCGATCCAAACCTGGCCGATGGCGACAAGGTCAGCCCGCTCACCCATGCCCGCAATCGCGGCTTTACCGACATGGTGCAGCTGCTGCAGCGGGCCGGCGGCCGCTAGACCCCGCTTTCCGGCTAGAAATCGCTGGTCAGACCTTTGATTTCCCAATCGCCGTAGCGGCCGGGTTCGAGCCCGCCGCGGCCGCCTTTTTCCCGCGGGGCAAAGGCGGTTTTGCCGTCGATGGCGCGGCGGCGTTGCTCGGCTTCCGCCAGCGCGCGCTGGGCCGCGGGGGTCAGCGGCGGCCGCGCTTCGCCCTCATCCGAACTCTGTTCTGCATCACTCATTGCAGGCTTCCCAATTGTGGTATGGTCATGCGCCTTGCATGAAACCGTCGCCGTCACAACATAGTTGCAGGAAAGACGAACCCCAAGAGGCTCCGATGTTCAACATGTTTCGCACCTCCGTCCTGATCGCGGCGCTCACGGCGCTGTTCATGGTGGTGGGCTATTTCATCGGCGGCACGGGAGGCATGATGATCGCCTTGCTGTTCGCGGCGGGGACCAACCTGTTCAGCTACTGGAATTCCGACAAGATGGTGCTGCGCATGCAGAACGCCGTCCCGGTCGAGCGCAGCCAGGTGCCCGAGCTTTACGACATGGTCGATACGCTCTCGCGGCGAGCCGGCATTCCCACTCCGGCGGTCTATGTCATCCAGTCCGACCAGCCCAATGCCTTTGCCACCGGCCGCAATCCGCAAAATGCAGCGGTGGCGGTCTCGACCGGCCTACTGCGCACGCTCGAAACCCGCGAAGTGGCCGGCGTCGTGGCGCATGAGCTGGCCCATATCCGCAATCGCGACACGCTGACCATGACCATTACGGCGACCTTTGCCGGCGCGATCTCCGCCTTGGCGCAGTTCGGCCTGTTCTTTGGCGGCGGCAATAATCGCGACAATCCGCTGGGCGGCATTGGCGCATTGCTGATGGTGTTCCTCGCCCCGCTGGCCGCCATGGTGGTGCAGATGGCGGTGAGCCGCACCCGCGAATATGAGGCCGATAAGCACGGCGCCGAGATTTCGGCGGACCCGCTGGCGCTGGCCTCGGCGCTGAACAAGATTGCCGGTGCCGCCCATCGAACCGTCAATGTCGCGGCTGAGCGCAACCCGGCTATGGCGCATATGTACATCATCAATCCCCTGTCGGGGCAGCGCATGGACAATCTCTTTTCCACGCACCCCGACACCGCCAATCGCATCGTGGCCTTGCAGAAGCTTGCAGCGGAGATGCAGGTGAACGATAAGGGCGCAGCGCCTCAGCCCCGTTCGCCATCGGCATCACCGTCTCGCGGCACGAGTGGCAACAGCACGAGCGGCTGGCGCGTGCCCCCCACCGGAAGGTCCGGCGAGGGTGGTGGACAAAGCGGTCCCTGGGGATAATTCGTAAGCGTGGCACCAAAATCCGAACCGGCGGGGCTCAAGCTCCGTCTCGTTGCCGCCCAGCGGCTCAAAGCCGTTCTGGCGGGCGACAATTTTGTTCCCCTCAATGCGGCTGACCTGGCCGACGGGCGCGATCGCGCGCTGGCCAACCGGCTGATCACCACGGCCCTGCGCCGCCAGGGCCAACTCAATTTCATTCTCCATGCCGTGCTCGACAAGGGCATGCCCGCCAAGTCAGGCACTTTCGAAGCCATCCTGCGCCTGTCGCTGGCCCAATTGGTGTTTTTGCCCGATCTGGGGGCACATAGCGCGCTGTTCCTGGCTGTGGAAGCCACCAAGCGCGATCCCAAGGCGCGGCATCTGTCGGGCCTGATGAACGCCGTGTTGCGCAGCGCCCAGGCCAATTCGGCCAAATTCGGCATGCTGAGCGACGATCTGCTGATCCCCGATACCTTTGGCGATACCTGGCTGGGCGCCTATGGCGAAGCGGCCATTGACGGCTTTTCCGATGCCCTGCTCGCCGGCGCCCCGCTCGATCTGACGCTCAAGAGCAATGATCCCGACCTGATCGACACACTGGGTGCGCAGGTCGCCCTGGCCGATACCGTTCGCATCGAACAGCGCGACCGCCCCGTCGAGGCCCTGCCCGGCTATGCCGAGGGCCAATGGTGGGTGCAGGATGCGGCTTCCGCCATCCCCGCGCGCCTCCTGGCGCTGCAACCGGGGGCGCGCGTGCTCGATCTCTGTGCTGCACCGGGCGGCAAGACCGCCCAATTGATCAAGGCCGGCTATGCCGTGACCGCGCTCGATAGCGACGCCACCCGCATGGAACGCCTGCGGGGCAATCTGGCCCGGCTCGACTACACCGCCGAAACCATTGTCGGGGATGCCGGCACGTTCGCGCCCGCTTCGCTCTATTCGGGCGTGTTGCTCGACGCGCCCTGTTCGGCCACCGGCACGTTCCGCCGCCATCCCGAAGTGATCTGGCATCGTTCGGTGGGTGACGTTGCCGGCCGCGTACGGCTGCAGCGGGCTTTGCTGACCAATGCCTTTCGCTGTCTCGATACTGACGGAACTCTGCTCTATTGCGTTTGCTCGCTTGAGCCGGCCGAGGGCGAAGAGCAGGTCGATTGGGCGCTTGATTCGCTGCCGGGACTCGAACTCTTCCCGGTTTCGGCTGCCGATCTGCCTGGTCTCGAGCAGGCGGTAACGCCCAAAGGGCTGGTGCGCACCCATCCGGGCATGAGCCCGAATGGATTGGCTGGGGGCATGGACGGATTCTTCGTGGCGCGCTTCCGCCGCCGGCGCTAGAATCGGCACGGGGGCGAATGGCAACGATCGGGGGACGTTGCACCGCAAAGGATTTGGGTCGTTGAGGTTTTTGACTAGCAAGAGACTGATCCCGGGCGCGCGGCGCGCGGGCGCAGTTTGATGTCCGGACAGATTCGATTCGCGCTGCGCCGGCTGTTTCTGGGCTTGGCCGACACCGTCGTGACCCTGCCGGTTCTGCGCTGGACCTGGCGGGGCCTGGCCGACGACGCTTTTGCCGGCGAATTGCCCGAATTCCGTCCCTCCGATCGCGAAGCCGTGCGCGACATGATGAGCGGCCGCTATCTGCTGGCCTCCAAGCTGGTGGAAACCGGGGGCGCCTCGCCCTTCGGGCTTGAGGCCGAGCACCAGGATTGGTGGCTCAACCTGCATGGTTTTTCCTGGCTGCGCCATTTCCGCGATGTGCGTGACCCCGGCGAGCGCAAATTTGCCCGCATGCTGGTGCTCGACTGGATCAGCCGCGAAGCCCAGTTCGAACGCGACACCTGGGCGCCCGCGCTCTGTGCCCAACGCATACTCAATTGGCTGCGGCATTTGCCGCTGTTGCTCGACGGGGCCAATCCCGAACAGGCCAAGACCATTCAGCGCGTGCTGGGCACCCAGATCCAGAGCCTGAAAGTGCGCGCACCGCTGACCAGCGACCCCATTGAAGCGCTCTACGCTGCCATTGCCCTGCTCGGCGCCGAAATCTGCGACCAGGACGACAAGACCGACGTGCCGGCCCGCATTGCCAAGCTCAATACGATATTGGCTAGCCAGCTCGATGCCGATGGATTGCATTTGTCACGCAATCCCAAGCTGCAATTGCAGCTGCTGGTGGAATTGGCCAGCGTCCGTCGCGCCGCCGGCAGCTACAAGACCGAGGAAAGCAACGAGCTGGGCGCCCAGATCGATCGCATGCATGAAAGCCTCGATGCACTGACGCTGTCGAGCGGCGAGCCCGTCTATTTCAATGGCGCCGGACAATTACCCCATGATGTGCTGATCGCCGTGCAGGCGCTGTCGCCGCTGCGCAAGCGGCGCTCCCTGCTGCTGGGCGGTTATGGCATTCTGCGCAATGGCGAAGCGGTGGTGATCGCCGATTCCGGCCGCGTGCCGCCCAAAGGGTTTGATGCCGAGGCCCATGCCGGCGCATTGGCCTTTGAATTCTCCCATGGCAATGAACTGATCCTGGGCTCCTGCGGCCCCGCCCCGGCGGATCTACCGGAAAGCCAGGCGCTGTTCCGCCAGACCGTCGCCCATTCGGCCCCGTCCATCGATGCCGAGGACGCCGAGCGGACGCCGCCGATCATCGCGCTCGACACGGCCGATCACCTGCTGACGCTTGGCACCACCGGCTATGCCAAGCGCTACGGCGTTGACCTCGAACGCAGGCTGACCTTGCTCGCCGAAGGCACCACGCTGGTGGGGCAGGACCGCATGATCGCCAATGGCACGCCATCGGGCCTGCTCTCGGTGCGCTTCCATCTCGCGCCCAAGGTCATGGTGCGGCGGGTGTCCGGCGAGGGCCTGGTGCGGCTGGTGCTGCCCAATGGCGCGGTCTGGAGCTTTTTGTGGGAGGGCGCCGATTTCCATGAGGAGGAAAGCGTGCGCCAATCCTCCTATCTCGGGTTTCACAAGACACGCCAGCTGGTGCTGGAGACCGAAGCCGCCGCCGACCGCGAGATCGCTTGGATCTTTACGCTCGAACAATAGTGCATGGTTCCCATTGCCGCCGCTTCGTGCTAGCGAGCGCGCAGAATTTCCATTCTCTCTGCGGGACATTTTTGATGAGCAAGACGGTCAAGGTCGGGCGCGCACTGCTTTCGGTATTCGACAAATCCGGCATGGCCGATTTTGCACGGGGCCTGAGCGAAGCGGGCGTGGAGCTGGTCTCGACCGGGGGCACGCATAAGCTCATCAGCGATGCGGGCCTTAAGGTCCGCGAGATTTCCGACCTGACCGGCTTTCCCGAAATGATGGATGGCCGCGTCAAGACGCTGCATCCTAAAGTGCATGGCGGGCTGCTGGCGGTGCGCGGCAAGGCGGATCATGCCGCCTCCATGGCCGAGCATGACATCGGCGCCATCGACCTGGTTGCGGTCAATCTCTACCCCTTCGAAAAGACCGTCGCTTCGGGCGCCTCCTATGACGAGATCATCGAAAATATCGATATCGGCGGCCCGGCCATGGTGCGCTCTGCCGCCAAGAACCATGCCTATGTGACGGTGGTGGTCGATCCCACTGACTATCCGGCCATTCTCGAGGCCATCAAGGCCACGGGCGGCGTGCCCTTCGAGCTGCGCCAGAAGCTGGCCGCCAAGGCCTATGCCCGCACCGCCGCCTATGACAGCGCCATTTCGAGCTGGTTCGCCAAGGCGATCGACTATCCCGAAATTCCCTATCGTAGCTTTGCCGGCACGCTGCGCGAAGTCATGCGCTATGGCGAAAACCCGCATCAATGGGCCGGCTTTTACGCCAATGGCGACAGCCGCCCGGGCGTCGCCACCGCCACCCAGGTGCAGGGCAAGACGCTCAGCTACAACAATATCAACGATACCGATGCCGCTTTCGAGCTGGTCAGCGAATTCGACCCCGCCCAGGGCGCGGCCGTCGCGATCATCAAGCATGCCAATCCCTGCGGCGTTGCCGTGGCTGGCGATCTGGTGACTGCCTATAAAAACGCCCTGCGCACCGACCCGGTCAGCGCCTTTGGCGGCATTGTCGCCACCAATCGCGAGATCGACGCGGCGACCGCCGAAGAGATCGTCAAGGTCTTCACCGAAGTGATCGTCGCCCCCTCGGCAACGCCCGAAGCTCAGGCCATCATCGCCGCCAAGAAGAACCTGCGCCTGCTGCTGACCGGCGGCCTGGCCGATCCCAAGGCCGATGGGCTCCTCGTCAAATCCGTCGCGGGGGGCCTGCTGGTCCAGTCGCGCGACAATCGCAATGTCGATGATTGCGATATCAAGGTGGTGACCAAGAAGGCCCCGAGCGCAGCGGAAATGGCCGATCTGCGCCTGGCCGCCAAAGTCGCCAAGCACGTCAAGTCCAATGCCATCGTCTATGTCAAGAACGGCGCCACGGTCGGCATCGGCGCCGGGCAGATGAGCCGGGTCGATTCAGCACTGACCGGCCATCGCAAATCGATCGACGCCGCCAAGGCAGCCGGCATTGAAGGGGCCTTGTCGCAAGGCTCCGTCGTCGCCTCGGATGCCTTCTTCCCGTTTGCCGATGGGCTTGAGGCGCTGGTCGCCGCCGGCGCTACGGCCGTGATCCAGCCCGGTGGCTCGATGCGCGACGACGAAGTGATCGCCGCCGCCGACGCGGCCGGGATCGCCATGGTGATGACCGGGATGCGCCATTTCCGGCACTGATCGGCCTGCCTATTGCTGCGTTACCGAATTGTAACGGGACCGGTAAGAGCTTCTTGAGATAGACCTGTCACATTGGCCGCACCCGTTTCTGCCAACGGCCAATGTGTTAGGGGCACGCATGCTGAGGCAAAGGGACGTTTTGGGGTCGCTGCTGCGAACGGGTTTGACCCGCTCGCTGGCGTCGCTAGCGAGCGGCATAGGAGCCGGCCAGGAAAGGCGCGGTGCGGCCCTTTCCAGATTAACCACTCTGGCGAGTATCCTGGCCCAAATTGCCGCCCTGCCTAGTTTTGGTGTTATTGGCGTGGCCATAGTAAGTTCACTTAGCCGTGTGCTGACTTACAGTCTATTGTGCTGGCGGTACGCGTTCAAAACGGGGCTCGACCCCACGATCTTTGATATTTTGCGGCTCGGTCCCGTTCGGGGGGACAGGACGGCGCCGCCGACGAGACACATCTGGTGAAAAACGAACCATGAGCATGTCGATCCCATCCCCCCGTTCCAAGGGCGCCATTATCCTGGGCGGGTCGCACGGCGCCATCGCGCTGGCACGCAGCCTTGCCGGGCAAGGGCTCGACGTCTGGTTTGTCACCAATTTCACCCCGCTGCCCCGGTTTTCCAATGCCGTGCATCACTGGGCCGAATGGCCGGGCGCCGAAAATCCAGGCGCTATCGAGGCGCTTGAAGCGCTGGTGCACAAGCACAGCCTTGAAAACTACCTGCTCATCCCGGCCGCTGACGAGGATGTCAAGTTCGCCGCCCAGCAGCGTGAGCGGCTCTCGAGCCTGCTGGTGGTCACATTACCCGATTGGGCGCAGCTGCAATGGGCCTGCAACAAGGCGCTGACCTATCAACGCGCCGCTGAATTGGGCATTGCCGTGCCGCGCATTTATGTGGTGGGCGACGATCTGGCTGCAACCGCCGCCAGCATCGAGTTCCCGGTGGTGCTCAAGCCCACCATGCGCATCGCGGTCAATCGCTTTACCCAGGCCAAGGCCTGGCGGGCCGACAATGCGGCCGAGTTCATCGACCTGTTCACCCAGGCTGCGCAATTGCAGCAGGGCAAGGACCACATCGTTGTGCAGGAATATATTCCTGGCGGTGGCGAGACCCAGTTTTCCTATGCTGGCCTGTGGTGGAACGGCACGCCGCGCGCCAGCTTTGCCGCGCAGCGAACCCGGCAGTTTCCGGTGGAGTTCAGCTATACCTCGACCTTTGTCGAAACCGTCGAGCAGGCCGATGTCATCGCCAAAGGCGAAGCATTCCTCGCCTCCATCGGCCATCACGGCCTGTGTGAAATCGAGTTCAAACGCGATCCCCGCACTGGCGAGCTCAAGCTGCTCGACGTCAATCCGCGGCCGTGGTCCTGGTTCGGCCTGGCCCAGGCGGCGGGCATGGATTTTGGCGCCCTGCTGATTGCGCTCAGCGCCGGCGAGACCGTCGACCCGCCCGTGGCACGCCCGGGTGTCGGCTGGATGTTCATGCTGCGCGATGGCATTGTCGGCCTGCAATTGCTGGCCCAGGGCAAGTTGCGCCTAGGTGATTACCTGCGCTCGATCGGCCGCACGCGCACCCTCGCCACCTTTGCCTGGCGCGATCCCAAGCCCGGCCTGATCGAGTTGCCGCTGACCGCCTGGCGCTTGTTGCAACGCCGGATCAAACCGGCTGGCGCCCTGACGCCGGCCGCCAGCACTGCAGCAAGCACGATTTCGGAATAGCCAGCCGTACCCGAGGGTACGGTTATGCTTGACCCCTGCCCCGTCCCGGCTTAGAACGGCTCCAAACTTCGCATTCCTGCCGGAACCTGAACAATGACCAAGGCGCGCACGCTTTACGACAAGATCTGGGACGACCATCTGGTGCAGAATAACGAGGACGGGACCTCGCTGCTCTATATCGACCGCCACCTCGTGCATGAAGTCACGAGCCCCCAGGCCTTTGAAGGGCTGCGCATGAACAACCGCAAGGTGCGCCACCCCGAGCGCACCCTGGCCGTGGTCGATCACAACGTTCCCACCACCGACCGTTCCTTGCCCAATCCGGACCCGGAAAGCGCGATCCAGATCGCTGCCCTGGCCGAGAATACCAAGGATTTCGGCATCGAATATTTCGACCCCTTCGACAAGCGGCAGGGCATCGTGCACATCGTGGGCCCGGAGCAGGGCTTCACCCTGCCCGGCATGACCATTGTGTGCGGCGATAGCCATACCTCGACCCATGGTGCCTTTGGCGCCCTGGCGCATGGTATCGGCACCTCCGAAGTCGAGCACGTGCTGGCCACGCAAACGCTGATCCAGCAAAAGGCCAAGAACATGCTGGTGCGCGTGGATGGGCAATTGCCGCCCCACGTCACCGCCAAGGACATTATCCTCGCCATCATCGGCGAGATCGGCACGGCCGGTGGCAATGGCCATGTCATCGAATTTGCCGGCGAAGCCATCCGCTCGCTGTCCATGGAAGGCCGCATGACGGTCTGCAACATGACCATTGAAGGCGGCGCCCGCGCCGGCCTGATCGCGCCTGACGAGACCACCTTCAACTATGTGAAGGGCCGCAATCGCGCGCCGACCGGCAAGGCCTGGGACATGGCGCTCGACTATTGGAAGACCCTCTATACCGACGAAGGCGCGGTCTACGACAAGGTCGTCATTCTCGACGCCGCCAAGCTGCCGCCGATCGTGTCCTGGGGCTCCTCGCCCGAAGACGTGATCTCGGTGACCGGCGCGGTGCCAAACCCCGATGACATCGAGGACGAGAACAAGCGCGCTTCCAAGTGGCGGGCGCTCGACTATATGGGCCTCAAGCCCGGTACGCCGATCACCGACATCACCATCGAGCGCGTGTTTATCGGCTCCTGCACCAATGGCCGTATCGAAGACCTGCGGGCTGCCGCAGCCGTCATCGGCGACCGCAAGGTTGCCGCCGGTGTCGACGCCATGGTCGTTCCGGGCTCGGGCCTGGTGAAGGATCAGGCCGAGGCCGAGGGCCTGCACAAGATCTTCCTCGATGCCGGCTTTGAATGGCGCGAGCCCGGTTGCTCGATGTGCCTGGCCATGAACCCGGACAAGCTCAAGCCGCAGGAACGCTGTGCGTCGACCTCCAACCGCAATTTTGAAGGCCGCCAGGGCTTCAAGGGTCGCACGCATCTGGTGTCTCCGGCCATGGCCGCAGCGGCGGCAATTGCCGGCCACTTCGTCGACATCCGCGAGTGGCAGTAAGCGCGACCGATTGGGGGGCGCGGTTCGCGCCCACCCTCGACGATATCGAAGCCCTGGCGACGGCGGCCCTCAAGGCGCTGCCGGAGCCCTTTGCCTCGCTGGCAGCCGACGTCACCTGCGCGGTGGCCGAATTTGCCGAGGATGATGTGCTCGAAGGCTTTGGCATGGAGAGCCCCTTCGAATTGATGGGGCTGTTCACCGGCATCGGGATGACCGAGGACGGCGCCATGCCCCAGACGGGGCAATTGCCCAACACGGTCTTCCTCTACCGCCGCGCCATTCTCGATTACTGGGCCGAAAACGACGACAATACGCTGGGCGAAGTCGTCACCCATGTGCTGATCCACGAACTGGGGCACCATTTCGGCTTTTCTGATGAGGATATGGAAGCCATCGAGGCGGCCGCGGAGAGCGACTAGGACGCTCGGTCGTCCTTATTGGGCGACTGGATGCTGATTGCAGCAGGCTTCTTTCCGGCTTCAGAAGTGTTGTCGCCGCCCTCACGCGGCACGAATTCGAACTCCGCCTCATTCCCCCCGGCCAGATCGTCCGACACCCGCAGCGCCAGCTTGGCCGCGTCTAGCGCGGCGAACCAGTCATCCCAGCTCACCAGCTGAAAGCCACCGATCCGGTCCGGCCCCTCATTGCCATCGGTATTGATGGCGTGCTGGCCAAAGGTCAGTTGCAGCAGCGTCCGGCTGCCGGTGCCGTCGGGCGTTTCCATCAGCATGGGATTGCCGCCACGCGCTTCGGCCCATTGCCGGATCTCACCATGGGAAGTCAAAGTCCTGGCCATTACAGCGCTCCTGTGTTGCTGCCTCCACAATCACCAGCGCTGCCACACGGTTCCGCCGTCTCGAAGAATTCCCATTCGTGTCGCCGCCTGCTAGGAACGGCACAGCAAAGCCGGGAACCGCAATGACCGACACCAATAAGACCATCCTGATGGGCCAGATCGGCGCCGCTCATGGCATCAAGGGGCAAGTGCGCATCACCCCCTTCACCCAGGACCCCGCCGCCATTGGCGATTACGGGCCGCTGGAGACCGACCGGCCGGGCCTGATCATCACCATCACCAAATTGCGCGTGCAGAAGAATGTGATCATCGCCAACATCAAGGGCATTGCCGATCGCACCGCGGCCGAAGCGCTGAACGGCGTTTCGCTCTTCGTCGATCGCGCCCGCTTGCCCGAGCCTGAGGATGAGGACGACTTCTATCATGCCGACCTGCTGGGGCTTGAAGCGCGGCTCGATAATGGCGTGGTGCTGGGCAAGGTTTCGGCACTGCCCAATTTCGGCGCCGGGGACCTCATTGAAATTCGCGATCCCCAATCGGGCGATACCTATTTGTACCCCTTCATCAAGGCCGTGGTGCCCCATATCCACCTCGCTGAGGGCTACCTGACCATTGTCGTGCCGCTCGATGCCGAAGAGGGCGAGGAAGAACCCGATTGAGTTTTTCCGCTGATATCATCACGCTGTTTCCCGAGCTGTTCCCCGGCCCGCTGGGCGCCTCTGTGCTTGGCCGTGGACTGGCGGACGGGCTATGGTCGCTCAACGCCACCCAATTGCGTGATTTTGCCACTGACAAGCACCGCACCGTGGACGACACCCCCTCCGGCGGCGGCGCGGGCATGGTGCTCAAGCCCGATATCCTCGCCAGCGCCATCGATGCGGTCTCCCCTGCCGGCGACCCCCGCCCCCGCATTCTGATGTCGCCACGCGGCACGCCGCTCACTCAGCAAAAGGCCCGGCAATTGGCGCTCGGCCCAGGTGCCGTGATCATCTGCGGGCGCTTCGAAGGCATCGACCAGCGCGTCATCGACGCCCGTGGGCTCGAGGAAATCTCGATTGGCGACTATGTGCTGGCCGGGGGCGAAGTTGCCGCTATGGTGCTGCTGGAAGCCGTGGTGCGGCTCATCCCGGGCGTCTTGGGCAAGGCGGAGAGCCATGCCGAGGAGAGCTTTGAGAACGGGCAGCTCGAATATCCGCAATACACCCGGCCGCAGCAATTCGAGGGTGTCGATATCCCGGCGGTGCTGACCTCGGGTGATCACGGTAAAATTGCCAAGTGGCGGGCCGAGCAAAGCCTGGCCCTCACCCGGCAGCGGCGGCCCGACCTGCTGGGTCCAGACAAGTCATAAAACTGTCCGAAACCCTAGACTCTGGGGCGTTTTTGCCCTATAGCCGCGCCACGACTGCGACATTGGGCTGATCGGACCCGATGACGTGCGAATAAAAAGACGAAAAACCTCCGTTACCAACCAAGACCGGGCGATCGGAATTTTCCCAAAAGGTTCCGAGCAATCGCTCCATTGAAAAGATCAGAACGGATCAAGACATGTCCAATATCATCGAACAGATCGAGGCCGAGCAGGTTGCCGCCCTCTCCGCCAAGCGCGAGCTTCCCGAATTCACCCATGGCGACACCATCAAGGTGTGGGTGAAGATCAAGGAAGGCAACAAGGAACGCCTGCAGGCCTATGAAGGCGTCGTGATCGCCGTCACCGGCGGTGGCATCACCTCCAGCTTCACCGTGCGCAAGATTTCCTATGGCGAAGGCGTGGAACGCGTGTTCCCGCTCTATTCGCCCAATATAGCTTCGGTCGAAGTGCTCAAGCGCGGTAAGGTGCGTCGCGCCAAGCTGTACTATCTGCGCGATCGTCGCGGTAAATCGGCTCGTATTTTCGAATCGACCAATTCGCGCACCAAGAAGATCGAGGCCAGCGAACGCACCGCCGCCCAGGCCGCGCGCGAGGCTCGTGAAGCCGAAAAGGTTGCCGCTGCAGAGGCTTTTGCCGCTGAGCAGGCCGCCAAGGACGCGGAAGCCGCTGCAGCGGCCGCCGCTGCCGAGCAGGCCGCAGCCGCTGAAGGCGAAGCCAAGAGCGAATAAGCTTTTTGGCCATTGCGCTGAATTTGAAAAACCCGGTCGCAAGGCCGGGTTTTTGTTGGCCTGCTGACGCCCTGTGTCAGTAGGGATCACACCATTGCCATTTCCGGCTTGTCCTTGGCGGCCCCCTCCGCGATAAGAATGCCCTCTGCTCAAGGGGCCAATCAATGACCGTCGCCGTCGTCACCTGGAACATCAATTCGGTTCGCCTGCGCCTGCCCATGGTGCTCGATTTCATCCAGCAATATCAGCCCGACGTGCTGATGCTGCAGGAAATCAAATGCACCAATGACCAGTTCCCGACCAATGCCTTTACCGAGGCGGGCTATCCGCACCAGGCGGTACACGGCCAGAAGGGCTATCACGGCGTCGCCATCGTTTCGAAATTCCCGCTGACCGACATTTCGAGCCGCGTGTTCTGCGAAATCCCCGAATCACGTCACGTTTCGGCGGTGCTCGATCTGGGCCGCGGTCCGCTGACCGTGCATAATTTCTACATCCCCGCCGGCGGCGACGAACCGGACCCCGAAATCAATCCCAAATTCAAGCACAAGCTGGGTTTCCTCAGCGAATTGACCAGCTGGTTCTCCGAGCCGGAATTCCAGCGCGGCCATCTTATTGCCGGCGATTTCAACATCGCTCCGCATGAAAACGACGTTTGGAGCCACAAGCAGCTGCTCAAGGTGGTGAGCCACACCCCGATCGAGACCGAGGCCCTCAACGCCATTCTCAATGGTGGCCATGGCTGGACCGATCTGGTGCGCAAGCATGTGCCGTTCGACCAGAAACTCTATTCCTGGTGGAGCTATCGCAGTGCCGATTGGGAAAACGCCAACAAGGGCCGCCGCCTCGACCATATCTGGGCCACCGCCGACATTGCCGAACATTGCATCGCCGCCGAGATCGCCAAGCCGTATCGCGGCTGGGCCGACAAGCCGAGCGACCACGTACCGGTCATCGTACGGTTTGCCGGGGTTTAGGCCTCAACAACCGGATTCACGTGAAACAGCCGCGCAAAAAGCCTATTCGCCCTTCATGCGGGCGCGGACGGGTTCGAGCGCGCCCAGGTAATTGCCCAGGTCGCGCTGCACGCGTTCGACGGCGCGTTGCGCCAGATCGGGCGATTGCTGCACGAGCTTGAGGAAAGCCTGCCGGGGCACGAACAGGGTCTGGCATTCGGTGACGGCGGTGATGGTGATCGGCCGCGGCTTGGCCAGGATCAGCGCCATGGCGGATACCACGCTGCCCGGCTCGGACATGGCATAGGGCTTGCCCGCTGCCGGGCCTTCGGGCTTGGCGCGCAGCGTTCCCGAAATCAGCACGAACGCGCCCAGAGGCACGTCGCCGGCCTTGTACAGCACGGCATCGGCCTCGAAACGACGCGTGTCGCCGGCAAAGGCCAGCATGCGCCTTTGCTCGTCGTCGCAGATATCGAAAAATTCGGCCCTGGCCAGCGCCTCGGCCGCGTCGTCCCTGATCATAAGCCCCAAGTCCAGATGCATACCGTCCGCACCCAAGGCGCGGACAGTCTTCATCCTATAAGGCATTTTGTGCCGATTTGTACCCGATTTCCGCGTTACGGAACCAGGCGATAGCCACCCTCTTCGGTGACCAGCAAGCGCGCATTGGAGGGGTCGCGCTCGATCTTCTGGCGCAGCCGGTAGATATGAGTTTCCAGCGTATGCGTGGTGACCCGGTTATTATAGCCCCAGACTTCCTTGAGCAGCACATCCCGCGTGATGGTCTTGGGGCCCTGGCGATAGAGGAACTTGAGGATCGAGGTTTCCTTGTCGGTCAGCCGCACCTTGCCGCCATCATTGGCTTCGAGCAGCTTGGCCGAAGGCTGGAAGCTATAGGGTCCGATGGTGAACACCACGTCCTCGCTTTGATCATGCTGGCGCAGCGCCGCATTGATTCGCGCCAGCAACACCGGAAAGCGGAAGGGCTTGGTCAGATAGTCATTGGCCCCCGATTCAAGGCCTTGGATCTGATCGGCATCACTATCGTGACCGGTCAGCATCAGGATCGGGCTTTTATAGCCTTCGGTGCGCAACACCTTGACGGCGTCGCGCCCATCCATGTCGGGCAGGCCGACATCGAGGATCATCAGATCGATATTGTTTTCGCGGGTGGCCTTGAGCGCGTCATTGGCGGTGCCGGCCTGGAGAATGTCGAACTCGTTATGCGTTTCGAGCTGCTCGACCAGGGTCTGCCGCAGATCGGTATCGTCGTCCACCAGCAGAATGCGTCGCTTGTTCATTGTTTTCTCCGGGTTTTTGGCGCTTTGCCCGATCAAGGGTCACACTATTGCGACCGGTTTTTGTCCAACCAATCACATCGGCGTTACGACAGTCAGGAACGATGCGAGAGCGTTAAAAGTTGCAGCGATCTCCGCGATTTACACTTGCTCGTCCACGTTTCAGCGCGGGTCTGCCTTGGGCCGGTAGCCAAACAGCGCCGACCCTACTCGGATATGGGTAGCCCCCATGGCAATGCCAAGCTCGAAATCCCCGCTCATGCCCATGGAGAGCCCCGCCACACCACAGATCTCTGCCAATCCAGCCAGATGCGCGAAATAGGCACCGGGCGGCACGCCATCGGGTGGAATGCACATCAGCCCGACAATATCGATCCCATGCTCGGCGCGGCAGCGGGCGACGAATGCCGCCGTCTCGGCCGGCGCAATGCCGCTCTTTTGCTCTTCCCCACCGATATTCACCTGCACGAAGCACGGCAGGCGCTTGCCGGCGCGCGCCATCTCCTCGGCCAGCACAATGGCCAGCTTGTCGCGATCGAGGGTTTCGATGACGTCAAACAAAGCCACGGCTTCGCGCGCCTTGTTGGTCTGCAGCGGCCCGATCAGGTGCAATTGCACCTCGGGATAGGCCTCGCGCAAGGCCGGCCATTTGTCCTTGGCCTCCTGCACGCGATTTTCCCCAAACACGCGCTGCCCGGCCTTGAGAAACGGCAAGACAGCCTCGGCCGCAAAGGTCTTGGACACGGCCACCAGCTCGACATGATTGGCGGGCGGGCCGAAGCGCTTTTGCGCCGCAGCCATGCGCTCGTGGATCTCGCCCAGGCTGCGGGCGGCAAGGATATCGCTGTCGTCCATGCTTTTGCCCTGTTCCTGTTGACCTTGAGGGGGTTTTCTGTTGATGGTCCGGTAGCCAAAATCCCCTTACAACGCAAGCTGCGTGCCAGTTTTTCGCCGCTTGCGATTCCAGCATATTCGAGGACGAAATCGTGAGCGTCGAACGCTACAATCCGCGCGAAGCAGAGCCCCGCTGGCAGCAGGTCTGGGACGATGCCAAGAGCTTCGTGACCAATAACGACGATACGCGCGAGCCCTATTACGTCCTCGAGATGTTCCCCTACCCCTCTGGCCGCATCCATATGGGCCATGTGCGCAATTACGCCATGGGCGATGTGGTGGCCCGCTATTGGCGCGCCAAGGGCCGCAATGTGCTGCATCCCATGGGCTGGGACGCCTTCGGCCTGCCGGCAGAAAACGCCGCTATCGAGCGCAAGATGAATCCGGGCACCTGGACCCGGCAAAACATTGCCTCGATGAAGGCGCAGCTCAAATCCATGGGCCTGTCCATCGACTGGACGCGCGAAATCGCCACTTGCGAGCCGGAATATTACCAGCATCAGCAATCGATGTTCATCGACATGCTGGCGGCAGGCCTGATCACGCGCAAGAATTCCAAGGTCAATTGGGACCCGGTCGATATGACCGTGCTGGCCAATGAACAGGTCATCGACGGGCGCGGCTGGCGCTCGGGCGCCGTGGTGGAACAGCGCGAGCTGACACAATGGTTCTTCAAGATTTCCGACTATGCCGAGGAACTGCTGACCGGGCTGGACGGACTGACCGAATGGCCCGAAAAAGTGCGCACCATGCAGCGCAACTGGATCGGCAAGAGCCAGGGCCTGGCCTTTGACTTTGGGGTCAAGGGTGCGCCGCATGGCTTTGCCACCCTGCCGGTCTACACCACCCGCCCCGACACCATGGCTGGCCCCACCTTTGCCGCCATCGCCGCCGACCACCCGCTGGCCAAGGCGCTGGCGGAAGACAATCCAGAGATCGCCGCGTTCAACAAGCTCTGCCAGCAATCGGGCACCTCGACCGCAGCACTGGAAACCGCCGAAAAGCTGGGTTTTGATACCGGGATCAAGGTAACCCATCCGGCCGATCCGAGCTGGGAACTGCCGCTCTATATCGCTAATTTCGTGCTGATGGATTATGGCACGGGCGCCATTATTGGCTGCCCGGCCCATGATCAGCGCGACCTCGATTTCGCCCGCAAATATGGCCTGCCGGTCATCGATGTGTTCAAGCCGCTCGACAGCGACGAAGCCGTCGGCGACGTGGCTTTCTCCCCGCTCAAGACCCAGAAAGTGCGCTATGTGCACTGGTTTGGGGAAAGCGGCGCCGAACTGACGTGCCAGGAGGCCATGGACCAGACCCTGGCGCTGTTTGAAGCCAAGGGCTGGGGCAAGGCGCAAACGCAATATCGCCTGCGCGACTGGGGCTTGTCGCGCCAGCGCTATTGGGGCGCGCCAATTCCGATCATCCATTGCGAGGTCTGCGGCACCATACCCGTGCCGAAAAAGGACCTGCCGGTCGTGCTGCCCGAAGACGTCAGCTTCGACAAGCCCGGCAATGCCCTGGACCATCACCCGACCTGGAAGCATGTGCATTGCCCGCAATGCGGCGGCGCGGCGCGGCGCGAAACCGACACCATGGACACCTTTGTGGATAGTTCCTGGTATTTCGCTCGCTTCACTGCCCCCCATGCCGAAACCCCGACTGTCCCCGAGATTGCCAATCGCTGGCTGCCGGTGGACCAATATATCGGTGGCGTGGAGCACGCGATTTTGCACCTGCTCTATTCGCGCTTCTTCACCCGCGCCATGAAGGCGACCGGCCATGTCGATCTGGACGAGCCCTTCAAGGGCCTCTTCACCCAGGGCATGGTGACCCACGAGACCTACAAATCCCCCAAGGGTGAGTGGGTGGCGCCGGCCGAGATCGTACTGGAAGCGCTGGGTGAAACCCGCACGGCCAAGCATCTGGTTTCGGGCGAGCCGATCACCATCGGCTCGGTCGAAAAGATGAGCAAATCCAAGAAGAATGTGGTCGATCCCGACGAGATCGTGGCCACCTATGGTGCCGACACTGCCCGCTGGTTCATGCTCTCGGACTCCCCGCCGGAGCGCGATGTGCAATGGACCGAGGCGGGCGTTGAAGGCGCCAGCCGCTTCCAGCAGCGCATTTGGCGCCTGGTCAGTGAAACGGTCGAGATTGCCAAACAGTCTTCCGGCATTGTTCGCGCATCTGATGATGAAGAAGCGCTGGCCCTGCGCAAAGCGGTGCATCGCGCCGTGCACAATGTCGGTGGTGATATCGAGGGCCTGCGCTTCAACCGCGCCGTCGCCCAGATTTATGAGTTGACCAATGCCCTGGTCCGCTCGGCCGGTCTGGTCGCCGTGGCCCCCGCCGCCCGCCTGGCAGCGCTGGAAGAGGGCGTAGAACGCCTGATCCAGCTGATCGCGCCCATGATGCCGCATTTGGCCGAAACCTGCTGGGAAGCGCTGGGCAAACCGGGCCTGGTTGCCGACGCCCATTGGCCCAATGTCGATCCGGCCTTGCTGGTGGACGACGAAGTGACCTTGCCCATTCAGCTCAATGGCAAGCGCCGCGGCGAGATCGTGGTGCCCAAGGGCCTGCCCGCGGCCGAGGTCGAAAAACGCGTCTTGTCACTGGACGAGATTGTCCGCATGCTGGATGGCAAGGCACCCAAGAAAATCGTCGTTGTGCCGGACAGGATCGTCAATGTCGTTGTCTAAAGCCCTGCGCCCCATTGCTCTTGCCGGTATCCTGGCTATATCAGCGGCGCTGGGCGCATGCAGCTTTGCGCCGGTCTATTCGAGCGGCACGCTGGCCAGCCAACCGCTATTGAACCTGGCTTTTGCCAAGCCCAATAGCCGGTTGGAACAGGTCGTCTACCAGGAGCTTTCGCTGCGCTTCGGGCACTCCGAGGCGCCTGATGCTCCGCTGGCGCAGGCATCGGTCAGCACCTCCGCCGCCGATACCATGCTCTCGCGCACGGACAATCCGGAAAAGCCGGTGGAAGTCACCGCAACGGCAACGCTCACCATCACCTATCGCGATGGCAGCAGCAAACCGCCCATCAAACTGACGCGGTTCGCCACGGCCGGCTATACCCGCAGCGATCAGGTGCTGGCCGATCGCGAGGCTGCCCGCGAAGCCGCCGAACGCGCCGCCAAAGCCGCCGCCGAATCGCTGCGCCTCGGCCTGCTGGCAGCCCTGAGCCGCTGATGAGCGCGCTCAAGGCGCATGAGGTTGCCCGCTTTCTCGCACGCCCCGACCTGACCGAAGGCATTTTCCTCGCCTATGGACCGGATACCGGGCTGGTGCGCGAAACCGCGCAAAAGCTGATCCGCTCCCTCACAGGAGACGATCCCGAAAGCGCCAGTCTGGTCGTGCTCGATGGCAGCGAAGTGGATGCCGATCCATCCATCCTGGCTGTCGAGGCCAAAACCATCTCGCTGTTTGGTGGCAAGCGTATCGTGCGGGTGCGCGGCGCCACCAAGTCCCTGGTGATGACGCTGACCGAGTTACGCGACGATCCCGGCGGCGCCGCCATCGTGCTCGAGGCCGGCAATCTTGCTCCCAAGGATGCCTTGCGGGCACTGGTGGAAGCCGCAAAGCTGGGCCGCGCCCTGCCCTGCTATCCCGACAATGACGAGACCCTGACCGCGCTGATTCGCGAGACGTTCAACCAGCAAGGCATTCGCGTCGATGCCGATGTCATTGCCACGCTACGTGAAATCTTGGGCAATGACCGCGAAATTACCCGCCGCGAACTGGAAAAACTCTCGCTCTACGCCGCCAGCAGCAAGGTTCTGACGCGCGAGGATGTGTTGCTGCTCTGCGCCGACAATGGCGCCTTGGTGATCGACGCCATTCTCGATGCCACCGGCGGCGGACATGCTGAAAAGCTGGAACTGGCGCTCAACCGCGCCCTGTCGTCGGCCGTCGACCCACAGCGCCTGCTGGCCATGACCACGATCCACTTCGCCAATCTGCGGCGCTGGCGAGTGGAAGTCGATGCCGGCAAGACCCCGCGCGCCGTGCTGGACGGGCTGCGCCCCAAGCCACATTTTTCGCGCGCTGCGGCGCTGGAACAGCAATTGCGGCTCTGGACGGATAGCGCCCTCGCGGTCGCCAGCGACCGCATCCTGCAGACCACCGCCGACAGCCGCCGCCGGCCGGCTCTAGCCGAAACCAGCCTGCGCCGGGCTCTGCTCGCCATCTGCATGATGGCCGCATCGCATTAACCCAGGAATCAGCATGCACGTTTCACGTGAAACGTTGCGGTTACACGATCAGTTCGGGTAACCGGTCAGCCGCGCACAAATGCCATCGAGCTGCTCGAGCGTCTTGTAGCGGATCTCCAGCTTTCCGCCGCGTTCGCTATGCGCCAGCGATACCGATAGGCCCAACGCGTCCGACAGTCGGCGTTCCAGCGCGACAGTATCCGCATCCCGGCTGGCGCTTGGCTCCGTGGCCTTGCGCTTGCCCGCAACATCACGCTGCTGGCTCAAGGCTTCCGCTTCGCGCACCGAAAGACCACCAGAAACGATCTGGCGCGCCAGTTGGGCCGGATCATCGGCCGTAATCAAGGTCCGCGCATGCCCGGCCGTCAACGTACCGCTGGCGACCATGCCGCGCACATCCTCGGGTAGCTTGAGCAGGCGCAGCGTATTGGCGACATGCGAGCGGCTCTTGCCGATTACCTGCGCCAGGTCCTGCTGGGTATAGTCGAATTGCTCGATCAGCTGGCCATAACCCATGGCCTCTTCGAGCGGATTGAGGTCGGCGCGCTGCACATTTTCGATAATGGCGAGCTCGAGCGCTTCCTTGTCATCGACATCGCGCACAATGACCGGCACGTCATGCAGGCCCGCCTTTTGCGACGCGCGCCAGCGACGTTCGCCCGCAATCAGCTCGAAAATATTGGGATCTTCGCTCGGCCGCACCAGCAAGGGCTGCATCACGCCCTTTTCGCGAATCGAATTGGTCAGCTCTTCAAGCTGATCCGCGTCGAACGAGCGGCGTGGATTGGAACGATTGGCGATGATCATCTCGACCGGCAGGCGCTTGACGCCACCGCTCTCAGTGACGCGGGCGCCCTCAATGGTCGCCATATCGCCGATCAGCGCGGCCAGCCCGCGGCCCAGTCGTGTCGGTTTGTCGTTCATATCGGGCTCCTATGCCGCGTTGAGCTGCCGCTCACGGCGGATCACTTCGGTCGCCAGCCGCAGATAGGCCTGGCTGCCGGCACATTTCAAATCATAGAGCAAAGCCGGTTTGCCGTAGGACGGCGCTTCCGACAGCCGCACATTGCGCGGGATCACCGTGTCATAGACCAGATCGCCCATTTCGCTGCGCACATCCTGCAAAACCTGCTCGGAGAGGTTGTTGCGCTTGTCGAACATGGTCATCACCACGCCCTGGATCGACAGGCGCGGGTTCAGCGTCGAACGGATCTGCTCAATGGTCTGCAGCAGTTGGCTGAGGCCTTCCAGCGCAAAAAACTCGCATTGCAGCGGCACCAGCACGGCATCGGCCGCCACCAGCGAATTGATGGTCAGCAGGTTCAGCGAAGGCGGGCAGTCGATCAGGATATAGCTGACCGGCCGATCATTGATCGTCAGATCGCCCAATTGCTTGAAAGCATTGCGCAATTTGAAAGCACGATCAGCCTGTCCGGCAATGGTCAGTTCGACGCCCAACAGGTCCATGGTCGAGGGGACGATGGCAACATTGGGCACACTGGTCATAATTGCCGATTGCGCGACGGTCGCCTCGCCCACCAGCAGGTCATAGGAGGACACTTCGCGGTCATTGCGGGAGATCCCGAGACCCGTCGAGGCGTTGCCTTGCGGATCGAGATCGACGATCAGCACCCGCTCGCCAATGGCCGCCAGGGCAGTCGCCAGGTTGATCGCCGTCGTGGTTTTACCCACGCCGCCTTTCTGATTGGCCAGAGTCAGAATTCGGGGCGTCAAATCAGCCTCCAGTGTCGTTCCGCTAACGCACTGATTTCCGTCGCAGATTCGTGATCTCGAGGATCACGCCGCCCGGATCGGTGTCGCTAGGAACCATTAACACGTCGTGGTGCCAATGCGCACCCGAATCCGCCAATTCTTCAACATATTCCCTCCCCTTATGCAGTAAGGCCCGGGTTTTGCTGGTGAAAAACGGCTCCATCCAGTCGCAGAGCAGTGGCATTGCCGCCAGTGCGCGGGAGGTTATGACATCAGGCGCTGGTGTTTCACGTGAATCAATCTGGTCACTGCGTTGCGCGAAAACCGTCACCGCCAGGTCCAGTTCCCGCGCTACAGTGCGGAGAAAGCTGGCCTTTCTACCATTGGGCTCCACCAGCACGAATCGCTGCGGCCCGCCCTTGAGAGCTATGGCCAACGGCAGCGCCGGAAAACCGCCACCGCTGCCCAGGTCCATAAAATTGTGATCACCATCCCGCAACAGCGGAAGAATCTGCAGGCTGTCGGCAAAATGCCGAGTCCACACCTGGTTCAGTGTTTCACGTGAAACAAGATTCTGTACCGCCTGCCACTTACGCAACAGCTGAGCATAGGATTCCAGATCGGCAATAACCGCATCAGTGGGCCGCACAAAGTGCGGTGCGTATTTAAGAGAGGCAGCAGTTTCAGACATCAACTCGCCTTACGCAGCTCGCCGCGACGAATCACCGACAGCAACAGCGTAATGGCCGCCGGTGTCATTCCATCCAGTGCCTGTGCCTGGGCAATGGTCTGGGGCTGATGCTGCTGCAGCTTCTGCCGCAGTTCGATGGAGAGACCGGGGATCGCGGCATAGTCCAGCCAGTCTGGAATGCCCCGCTGCTCATCGCGGCGCACCGCAGCAATGTCGGCGCGCTGGCGCTCGAGATAGACGGCATATTGCGCATCGACCACCAACTGTTCGAGGGTAGTCGCATCGATCTGGGCAATCTCTGGCCAAAGTCGCGTAACATCATCCGGTGTCACGTCTGGATAGGACAGCAGATCAAAGGCCGAGCGCGCCTTGCCGTCTTCATTGACGGCAATACCGGCCTTGCGGGCGGCACTGGGCGACACGCTCAATGTTTCGAGCAACTTACGGCCGCTCTGCAAACCGTCTGCCTTGCGGCGGAACATAGATTCACGTTGTTCGCCGATCAATCCGGCCGCAATCCCCGTCTGGGTCAGGCGCTGATCGGCATTGTCGGCGCGCAGATAGAGCCGGAATTCGGCGCGTGAGGTGAACATGCGATAGGGCTCGGATACACCGCGCGTCACCAGATCGTCGACCATGACGCCAAGATAGCTTTCAGTGCGCGACAGGGTCAGCGCTTCAGCGCCACGAGCGGCCAGGGCGGCATTGGCGCCAGCCAGCAGGCCCTGCGCGCCGGCCTCTTCATAGCCGGTCGTGCCATTGATCTGACCGGCCAGATAGAGGCCGGGTTGCTTTTTGACCTCAAGCGTCAGGCGCAACTCGCGCGGGTCGACATAATCATATTCGATGGCATAGCCGGGACGGACGATGCGCACATTTTCAAGGCCCGGCATTGACTTCAAAAACGCTTCCTGCACATCGGCCGGGAGCGAGGTGGACAGGCCATTGGGATAGATCGTGCTGTCATCGAGCCCTTCAGGCTCAAGGAAAATCTGGTGGCTGTCGCGATCGGCGAAACGTACTACCTTGTCCTCGATGGATGGGCAATAGCGTGGCCCACGGCTCTGGATACGGCCGGAATACATGGCTGAGCGGTGCAGATTGTCCGAGATGATTTTGTGCGTGTCGGCCGTGGTGCGCGTGATGTGGCAGCTGACCTGTGGAGTGGTAATTGCCGTGGTCAGTGCAGAAAACGCCTCGGGCGGATTATCGCCAGGTTGCTCTTCAAGGGCAGAGAAATCAATGGAGCTGCCATCGAGACGCGCCGGGGTGCCGGTCTTGAGGCGGCCAAGATTGAGGCCAAGCGCTTCGAGCCGGGTGGAGAGGCCCAGCACGGGCTTTTCGCCAACGCGTCCAGCAGGCACGGTTTCTTCGCCGCGATGGATCAAGCCGCGCAAGAAGGTGCCGGTAGTCAGTACTACGGCCTTGGTCGAAATCTGGCGGCCGTCCAGCAGAACGACGCCGCTGACCACGCCGTCCGTGACGACGATATCGTCGACCTCGCCCTCGATGACATCGAGATTGGGCTGAGCAGTGATCGCCGCCTGCATAGCCTCGCGATAGAGCTTGCGGTCGGCCTGCGCACGGGGGCCGCGTACGGCTGGGCCCTTGCGACGGTTGAGCACTCGGAACTGAATGCCGGCCTGGTCTGTGACGCGGCCCATCAGTCCATCCAGCGCATCGATCTCGCGCACCAGGTGGCCCTTGCCGAGGCCGCCGATAGCCGGATTGCAACTCATTTCGCCGATCGTCGCGAATTTGTGGGTCACGAGAGCCGTGGGAACACCCAGACGTGCCGAGGCCGCGGCGGCTTCGCAGCCCGCATGACCACCTCCAACAACGATGACTGCATAGTCGCGCATGATAAAATCTCCGGCGCGCCCTCATAGGCCAATGTTTCACGTGAATCAATTCACGGCGCGGCAGGGCCGTGTTTCACGTGAATCACTTGCCGATGCAAAAGCTCATAAACAGCCGGTCCAGCACGCGCTCGGCATCAAGCCGACCCACCAAGCGTTCCAGCGCGAATGATGCCTGCCGCAGATTCTCGGCGGCCAGTTCCATGTCGTCCAGCCTGGTCGCAGCAGCATCAAGCGCCGTGCTCGCGTCCTGTAGTGCCAGCCGATCGCGCTCACGGCTCAGCAGAGCGGGTTCACCCGTCCCCAGCGCTTCTCCGATAGTGCGAAGATGAGCAAAAAGTTGATCAAGACCGGCGCCAGTTTGCGCGGAAACAGCAATATCCGCCGCAATGTCCGCGCCGCCAAGATCGGACTTGGTCGCGACGTGCAGCATGGGAACGGAGACGGTCGGTGGTGTCATATCAGCGGTATCTGGCGCGGTCAGCCACAGCACGATGTCGGCCAACTCGATGGCGTGACGGGCTCGGCGCACGCCTTCGGCCTCGGCCTTGCTGTCAGTCTCGCGAAGGCCGGCAAGGTCCAGCAGCACAAAGAGCTGGCCGGCAATGTCGAGCGGTACTTCGCGTACATCGCGGGTGGTGCCGGCCTCGTCGGTGACAATAGCGATATCGGAACGCGCCAAGGCATTGAGCAGGCTGGATTTTCCGGCATTGGGGACACCGGCCAGCGCCACCCGAATGCCCTCGCGGACGATCCGGCCATGTTCGATCGAGGCCAAAGCCGTGCCAATGCTGGATTTCAGCGCCGCGATGTCGTCGCCGAATTGTACCGGCAGACCATCGGCAACATCACCTTCATCGGAAAAATCAAGCCGCGCTTCAATTTCGGCCCGCAGATCAAGCAGCTGATTGCGCCAATCATCGATTTGGCGCGACAGGCCACCTTCGAAACGAGCCAGGGCCTGGCGCCGCTGGTTTTCCGTTTCGGCCTCCAGCAGATCGCCCAGGCCTTCGATTTCAACCAGGTCCAGCTTGCCATTCTCGAAGGCGCGGCGGGTGAATTCGCCAGCCTCAGCCAGGCGAGCCCCCTGCCCGGTCAGCAATTTGAGGATGGCGCGCACGCCGGCGGGCGAGCCATGCACCTGCAATTCAGCGCAGTCTTCGCCGGTAAAGCTATGGGGAGCGGGAAAGAAGGCGACGAGACCGCGATCAAGCACGGAGCCCAGACCAATCGGTCGAAGCACCATGCGACGCGGTTCGGGGACGCTGCCGGCCACCTGGGCAAGGATTTGAGGGACGGCGGGACCGGAGAGCCGGATCACTGCGACGCCCGAGGGCGGTGCCCCTGAGGACAACGCCACGATTGTATCGCCTGACCGCATCGGATCAGGCGGCAATAGGCGCGGCGAAAGCTCGCAACGCGCCCATCTGCTTTATGTATTCATCGAATCGAAGAAGTCGGAATTCGTCTTGGTCTGGCGAATCTTGTCCATCAGGAATTCCATGGCGTCGATCGTGCCCATCGGGGTCAGGATACGGCGCAACACATACATCTTCTTGAGGATATCGGGCTCGACCAACAGCTCTTCCTTGCGGGTGCCGGACTTGGTGATGTCCAGCGCCGGGAAGACGCGCTTGTCGGCGACCTTGCGGTCCAAAATAATTTCGGAGTTACCCGTGCCCTTGAATTCTTCAAAGATCACTTCGTCCATGCGCGAACCGGTATCGATCAGCGCCGTCGAAATAATGGTCAGCGAGCCGCCATCTTCGATATTGCGAGCGGCGCCGAAGAAGCGCTTGGGACGCTGCAGGGCATTTGCGTCCACACCACCGGTCAGCACCTTGCCCGAGCTTGGCACGACAGTGTTGTAGGCGCGGCCAAGGCGAGTGATGGAATCGAGCAGGATGACCACGTCGCGCTTGTGTTCGACCAGGCGCTTGGCCTTTTCGATCACCATTTCAGCGACTTGAACGTGGCGGCTGGCCGGCTCGTCAAAGGTGGAGGAGATGACTTCGCCGCGCACTGAGCGCTGCATGTCGGTCACTTCTTCGGGGCGCTCGTCGATGAGCAGCACGATGAGATAGCATTCGGGATGATTGGTCGCGATAGATTGTGCAATATTCTGCAACAATACCGTCTTACCGGTACGTGGAGGAGCAACAATCAAGGCACGCTGGCCTTTGCCAAGCGGCGCAACCAGATCGAGAATCCGCGCCGAACGATCCTTTAAAGTCGGATCAGGCAGCTCCATGCGGAGCCGTTCTTCCGGATAGAGTGGGGTGAGGTTGTCGAAGTTGACCTTGTGGCGAACCGCCTCGGGATCTTCGAAATTGATGGTCGAAACCTTGAGCAGCGCGAAATAGCGCTCGCCTTCCTTGGGAGAGCGGATTTCGCCCTCGACCGTGTCGCCGGTCCGCAAGCCGAAGCGGCGGATCTGGCTGGGGCTGACATAGATATCGTCGGGACCGGGGAGGTAATTGGCGTCGGGAGAGCGCAGGAAGCCAAAACCGTCCGGCAGCACTTCAACCACGCCTTCCCCGGTGATGTCGATATCCCGAGCCGCCAGCTCCTTGAGAATGGCAAACATCAATTCCTGTTTGCGCATGGTCGAGGCATTCTCGACCTCGTGTTCTTCGGCGAACACCAGCAATTCGGCCGGAGATTTGGCCTTGAGCTCGCTGAGCTTCATATTCTGCATGTAGCGGATGGACCCTTGAGGGAAATCGAAAAGAGCGTTGAGGCTATTTTGGGAGGGTGGGCACCGCGCAGCGACTTGGGAAGTCAGCTTTAAGTCTCGGGTGCGTTGGCCATCATGTAGCGTGATCCCGGCGCGATTTCAAGATCGAACACGAACGCCCGAACCGGATTCACGTGAAACAGGATTTTAGAACGGCCGCGCGATCACCGCGATGACGATGATGATCATCAAAACCGTGGGCACTTCGTTGATGATGCGGAAGTACTTTTGCGGCCTGGTATTCTTGTCCCCAGCAAATTCGCGCGTGTGCCGGGCCAGAATCCCATGGCAAGCGGTGAGCGCCAAAACGGCGACGGCCTTGAGATAGGGCCAGCCGGCACTCCAGTCGACGGCACCCAAAGCCACCATCCAAAGGCCAAAAATCCAGGTGGCAATCATAGCCGGCGTGATGATGCCGCGCAGCAGCCGGCGTTCCATGATCTTGAAGGTCTCGGATTTGTCCGAGCCGATCTCGGCCACCGAATGATAAACGAAGAGCCGCGGCAGATAGAGCATGCCGGCCATCCAGGCGATGACGGCGATCACATGGCCCGCCTTGATCCATTCCATTTGGGTGAACTCCTCAACAGTTCAGTTTCTTTGGTCCGCTAGCCGTTTCTGACCAGCTCGACCAGGCGCTCGACATGGGCAATCGGCGTCTCCGGAACGATGCCATGGCCCAGATTGAAAATATGCGGCCGATCGGCAAAGGCGGCAATGATCTGGTGGGCCCGATCTTCCATCTGCGCACCGCCGGCCACCAGCCGCAGCGGATCAAGATTGCCCTGCACGGGAAACCCGGCCGGGACGTGCTTGGCGGCAAACGCCAGCGGGGTGGCATAATCGAGCCCGACGGCATTAACGCCCGTCGCCGCGACATAGGCCGCGATATTGCCGGCTGCTCCACGCGGAAAGCCGATGATCGGCGCATTGGGCACCCGGGCGCGAACGCCTTCGACAATACGGCGATTGGGATCGATGACCTGGCTGACAAAGGCCTCATCGTCCAGGTTCAGCGCCCAGCTTTCAAACAGCTGCACCACATCGGCGCCCGCAGCAAATTGAGCGACGAGATAGTCGATACTGGTTTGCACCAACACATCCATCAGAGCCGCAAAGGCCTCAGGGTGCCGCAGGGCAAACAATCGCGCGGCGGCCTGATCGGGCGAGCCGCGGCCGCCAATCATGTAAGTCGCAACCGTCCAAGGCGAACCGCAAAAGCCGATCAGGGTCTTGTCCGGAGCAAGGCCAGCGCGAACCCGACGCAAGGTTTCAAACACCGGGGCCAAATGCTCCAAAGCCCGCTCGGGCTGCAATTGCCCGATTGTCTCGGCTGTCACCGGTTCAAGGACAGGCCCTTCCCCAGCCTCAAAACGCACCGATTGGCCCAGGGCGTCGGGAATGACCAGAATGTCGGAGAATAGGATTGCTGCATCGAGCGGGAAACGGCGCAGCGGCTGCAGCGTGACTTCAGCGGCCAGCTCCGGCGTGTAGCAGAGTTCCAGAAACCCATTGGTCTTGGCGCGCAGCTCGCGATATTCCGGCAAATAGCGACCAGCCTGTCGCATGATCCAGATCGGGGGTCGCTCCTGGCGTTCGCCCATCACTGTTGCCAGCAAAGGTTTGTGGGCCACAGTGCTCATTCGATCACCCCTTCCAAAACCCCTAAAGAGAATCTTGTTCTTAGTATTTGTATTATCATGGCGGTGTTTTGGATGAATTCATCGCCGTCCACAATCGCCCATCGCGGTGACACAAGGGCGCAGCGCAGAGGTTAACAGGGTGTGAATCAAAATCGGCCGGCCACAAACCTTAACGAAAGGTAAATGGTTAACGCGGCGTTAAGAACCTGAGTCCCGAGTCAACGATTCGATTCCGCCTGTGCGAATCCGCTTGATAGAACGACAGTGCCCCAGCCGGGTTTTCCCCAGAGCTATCCATAGCCCTCGTGGACCCTCCTCCCGAGTCCAACTGTTAATGTTTAATTTACCAAGTCGAACAAGTTTGGCCCCGAGCCAAAACCATGAGTCATTATCACAGCGAGGGCTTGAGCTGTGGATGACAGTGTGGAAAACATGGGCCCATGCTGATCCTAGCCTCCCAAAGCCAGACGCGAAAAACCCTGCTGCAACAAGCCGGTTTGCGGTTTTCGACCCAACCCGCCGCCATTGACGAACGGGCCATTGAAACCGCGGCTTTGGCCAATGGCGCCGATGCCCGCGACGTGGCTTTGCTGCTGGCGCAAAAGAAGGCCGAAGCGGTCTCAAATGCTAACGCGGGCGCTTTTGTGATCGGGGCCGATCAGACCCTGGCGCTGGGCACCGAGCTTTTGCACAAGCCGGCCGATCGTGCCGCCGCCGCTGCCCAGCTCGATCACCTCAAGGCCAAGACCCATCGCCTCCATGCCGGGGTGACGTTGGTGCGCGATGGTCAGGTTTTGTGGTCTGATCTACAGACAGCAGAACTCACCATGCGCGATTTCTCCGCCGAGGAGCGCGAGGATATTCTGGACCGCGAAGGTCCCGCGGCGCTCAATTCGGTGGGCGGCTATCGGCTCGAAGGCCCGTCCATCCGGCTGTTCGAAACCGTGACCGGCGATTATTTCACCATTCTGGGCCTGCCGCTTTTGCCGCTCCTGGCGGCTTTGCGCGCCATTGCGCCCGAACTTCTGGCCGGAAAGCCGTCAGCGTGACCATCAAAGCCTTTGTTATCGGGCATCCCATCGCCCATTCGCGCTCGCCCTTGATTCATGGCACCTGGATCGCCGAACACGGCATCGACGGCAGCTATGAGGCCATCGACGTCGCGCCGGCCGAACTGCCCGGCTTTTTCGAGCGGCTTCGGGCGGGTGAATTTGCCGGCGGCAATGTTACCATTCCACACAAGGAAGCGGTGTTTGCCCTCTGTGACAGTGTCGATCCGCTGGCCAGGACCATTGGTGCCGTTAACACTTTGGTGGCGCGTGACGGCAAGGTGCATGGCACCAATACCGACTATCTCGGTTTTCTGGGCAATCTCGACGTGGGGGCACCCGATTGGTCCTCGGGCAAAAAGCCCGCCATCGTGCTGGGTGCCGGCGGGGCGGCACGGGCTATTCTGGTGGCGCTTAAAAGCCGTGGCGTTCCTGTGATTTTGCTCAATCGCACAAGGTCTAATGCTGATCACTTGGCGGCGGAAATTGGCGGCGATGTCCGTGCTGGCGAATTGGCTGACTTCGATGCCGCTGCGCCGTCGGCGGGGCTTGTGGTCAACACCACTTCCATTGGCATGCATGGCAGCCGCTTTGATGGCTTTAATCTTGATCTGCTCCCATCGGACGCCTTGGTGACCGATATCGTCTATGCGCCCCTCGTGACGCCGCTCCTGGCCGATGCCAGGGCGCGTGGCTTGCGGATCGTCGATGGGCTGGGCATGCTGCTGCATCAGGCTGTGCCGGGATTCGAGGCCTGGTTCGGCATTCGACCTCTTGTGACCAAAGATTTGCGCACCAGGATCCAAGCCACGCTGGAGCATTGAGCATGTGGCGCATCGGCATTACCGGATCGATTGCCACCGGAAAATCGACGGTGCTCAAGGCTTTTGCCGACCTGGGCGTGCCGGTTTTTTCCGCCGATACCGCCGTGGCCGAACTCTATGAGGGCGAGGCCGTAGCGGCGGTCGAGGCTCTCTTTCCCGGCGTCACCCATGACGGCCGCATCGACCGTGCTCTGCTCTCTAAGAAACTGGGTGAAGACCCCGCCGGCTTCAAGCGGCTCGAAGCCGTGGTGCACCCTTTGGTCCGTGCCCGCATCGCGCAATTTCTCGACACGGCCGAGACCCAGGGCCATGCGCTGGCGGTGGTGGAAGTCCCGCTTCTGTTCGAAAGCGGCCATGATTATGGCTTTGACGCCATCGCCGTGACCTTTGTCGATGAGGCCATCCAGCGCGAGCGGGCGCTGGCGCGGTCGGGGATGTCCGTGGAAAAGCTCAACACCATCCTTGCCCGCCAGACTCCCCAGGCCGAAAAGAAGAGACGCGCCACCTATCTCTTCGATACCGGCAGCTCCGTCGCCCAGACCCAAAAAGAGGTCGCCGCGCTGGTCGCCGCTATCCGCGCCAAAGGGCCAGAAAAATGAACCGCGAGATCGTGCTCGATACCGAAACCACGGGCCTGTCGCCCGCCGATGGCGATCGGCTGGTGGAAATCGGCTGCGTCGAGCTGATCAACCACATCCCCTCGGGCCGGCACTATCACGTCTATATCAATCCGCAGCGCTCCATGCCCGAAGAGGCCTTCCGAGTGCATGGCCTGTCGGAAGAATTCCTGTCCGATAAGCCGCTCTTTTCGGCGGTGGCCGGCGACTTTCTCGATTTCATCGGCGATGCCAAGCTGATCATCCACAATGCGGCCTTCGATATCGGCTTTCTCAATGCCGAGCTGAAAAAGGCCGGCCGGCCGATCCTGGCCAATGAAGTGATCGATACGGTCATGGTGGCGCGGGCCAAGCATCCCGGCTCGCGGGTGAGCCTGGATGCCTTGTGCAAGCTCTACGGCATCGACAATTCCCGCCGCACGCTGCATGGCGCCCTGCTCGATAGCGAGATCCTGGCTGAGGTCTATCTCGAGCTGATCGGCGGCAAGCAGGTCAGCCTGGCGCTGATCGCGGAAAACCGTGTCTCGGGCGCCGACGCCATTGCCGCCCGCGCCGATGTGGCGCCGCGGCCGGTGCCGCTGGTGCGCAAGATTAGCGAGGCCGAGCGTGCCGCGCATGCCGCCATGGTGGCCAAGCTGGGCCCCGATTCGCTCTGGGCGCAATACGACAGCGAAGTGGCCGCCGCCGAATAGAAAAACCCGGACCATGGATCCGGGGTTTGCTTCATCACAGAACTAAAACGGCCAAAATCAATTTGGCTTGTCGGTCTCGGCATTGGCGGCGGTCAGCGGAGCTGCGCCCTGCTTGGCGGCGAGCTGGGCCAGGTTCTGGCGATAGATGGCGGCGAAATCGACCGGTTCCATCATCAGCGGCGGGAAACCGCCCTGCTGGGTGACGCTGGCGAGGACCTGACGGGCAAACGGGAAGATCAGGCGCGGGCATTCGATCATCAAAAGCTGGCTGAGCTGGGCTTCGGGCACATTCTTGAGGCGGAACACGCCGCCGTAGACCAGCTCGACATTGAACAGAATGGTGGTTTCGCGATTGGCCTTGGCGTTCAGCGTCAGCTCGACCGCATAAATGTCATCGGCCTGCTTTTTGACGCCGACCGAGATCGAGACGTTGAAGGCCGGATTGCCGCCACCGGCCATGATCGAGCCGGGCGCACCGGGATTTTCGAAGGAGAGGTCGCGAATATACTGACCCACCAAGTTCATGGAGGGCAAATTGCTGGCCTGGGGTGCTGCGGCGCCCTGGTTCTCGTCAGCCATTCTCTAGTCCTTTGCGGCAATATCGTTGCCGGGGTGGCTAGCATCTTTGGCCTTGTGCCACAAGCGCAGCGCCCGCCCTGGCGTCATTTCGGGCGATAGTCGTCTTCATCCAGATCAATGGTGCCCGGCCCATGAATGCGGCCATCCCCGGGATCGCGTTGGCTCCGATAACTGGCCGTCTCGACCACGGTGACGCGACTGGCCAGGGCGCCATAAATCCAGCCACGCACCGGCGGCAGCAAGAGCGCCAAAGCCAGGATATCGGTGAGAAAGCCCGGCAGGATCAGCATCAGCCCGGCCAGCCCGATCATCATCGTGTCGGCAATGGTGCGGGCCGGCAATTGGCCGGCACTGATATTGCCGCGCAATTGGTTGACCACGCTCAAGCCCTGCTGACGCAGCAGCATAGCGCCGAACACGGCCGCCGCTATCACCAGCGCCAGAGTGGGGAACAGGCCGATGGTCTGCCCCACCTTGATGAACAGGGCGATTTCCACAATCGGCAGCAACAGCAGACCCAGGGCGAAAAAACGAGCCAAAGGCGGACATCCTTCCGGTAAATCCGCGTCACGCCGCGGCAAATTGCAACTCGCCCCAACGTGAACTGGTTTTGAGGTGAGGCTTTGCCTATATATAGGCCAATCTCCGCGCTCAGCGAGCGTCACCCGTGTCGATTTTCCGATGCGTCTTGCGCAAGGTACCCATTGATGGCCGAATTTCTAGATCTTCCGACCCTCATCGTCATCGCTGTCGCGGTGTTCGTCCTGTTCAGATTGCGCTCCGTGCTGGGCACCCGCACGGGAAATGAACGCCCGCCGGTCGAGCGGCGCAAACCTGCCGACGCCCCGGCGACTGATGATACCGTCGTGCCGATGCGTCCCCGGCCCACGGCCGCGGCCCCGGATCTGGACGACGAGCGCCGCGCTCGCAAGACCGAGGCGGAGATCGAACAGCTCTCCCATGGCGATGCGGATCTCGCCACCGGACTGCGCCAGGTGGTCGAGGCCGACCCGACTTTCTCGCCCAAATCCTTCCTCGATGGCGCCAAGCAGGCCTATGAGATGATCGTCACCGCCTTTGCCTCGGGCGATCGCACCACACTCAAGAACCTGCTCGAAAAGGACGTGTTCGACGGCTTCCAGCGCGTCATTGCCGATCGTGAAGCGGCCGGCCAGACCGTCGATTTCACCTTTGTCGGCCTGCCCAAGGTGGAAATCTCGGAAGCCGAATACGACAAGAAGAATATCCTGATCACGGTACGGTTCCATGCCGAAGTGGTGTCGGCTACCCGCGACAAGGATGCCAATCTGATCGAGGGCAATGCCGATCAGGTGCAGACCGTGGCCGACGAATGGACCTTTGCGCGTAATCCCAAATCGCGCGATCCCAATTGGAAAGTCACTTCCACCAGCCAGCTCGATTGATCTCAGTGTCCGGCAGGCGTGACCTTGCATGTCCAAGCGTGATTCCAAACGCCTGCCGCACGATTTTCACCTGTGGACGGCTGTTGCCGCTACAGTCGATCCGCTGCGCCGCAAGGGCCTGCTGAAAATGGCCACCGGCCCGCTGCCCCTGCCGGTTGGCGAGCCCCAGCCTGAACTGCCCAAGCCACCGCCGGCGCGCAAACCACCGCGCAAGGCGTTCCTGCCGCCCTATCAGGCGCCCATGGCCAATAGTCCGCTGCCCGATAAGGCAGTGGAGCCCTCGGTGCGCAAGAAAGTGGTGCGCGGCCGGATCGAGATCGATGGCACGATCGACCTGCATGGCATGACCCAGAACGAGGCGCGCGGCGCTTTGTACCGCTTCATCCAGGCCCGCTTTGCCCGAGGTGACCGTACTATTCTGGTGATCACCGGAAAGGGCCTCAAAACCGATAATGACTATATCGCGGCGATGAGCGAGCGCGGTGTGTTGCGCACCATGTTGCCGCTCTGGCTCAATGAACCGAGCCTGGCGCCGCTGGTCTCCGGCTGGAGCATTGCGGCGCGTGGTCATGGTGGAGAGGGGGCGTGGTATGTGCGCCTG